>CAIXKV010000105.1 GCA_903920145.1 uncultured Rhodospirillales bacterium | reverse complement strand
TTCCTGTCGGCTGGATCGTTGCCTCGGAACATCTCCGGACGCAACCGCGCCAAGTCATATCGCCGCTGGCCTCCCGATGTCCGTTCATCTGGTTTGAGGCGCCCCTCGGCTTCCCAGCGGCGCAACGTCTGCATGAGCATGTTTGCGCAATGTCAATGCACTCTGTTAAAAACCCCCGGCTGTGCCCGTCCCCTTCGCCGGTGGCCAAATCGATGAAATACCACAAGCCTGCCATGCCGACCGGAGTCGAAGTCCAGTAGGGGTCGCCATCGCCGCCATCCACCGGCACGTCGGGAAAAACCGCCCGATCAACGGGAGGCATGCCACACGCCGAATCGACCAATCCATACAGCTCGTCGGATGTCGGCAAACGCCAGCCCGCCCCCAAAGCCAAGGCGGCGGCTTCTGCCGCCTTCTGACTCAGAGCAAGACGCGCGCCAACACAGCGGGATCCGCTCCAGCGTGTTCCCAACGCACAGCGTTGCCAGACCAAGCCCGTCGTCCGATCGCGCGCCACGCTGTCCATGACGACAAAGCGCGCCTTCTCCTGACAGGCGGCAAAGGCGGGGCTCGCAACGCCTCCCATCGCTCCCCCAGTCAGGATCAGCACCGCTGACAGCATCAACGTTAACCCATTAAAGCGGCCCTCAAACGCCGGGCGGGCGCATCCGCGCCCCCCTAAAGTCACACGGGGGCTTCGCGTCCACGAGGACGCAGGGCCGCCGTCGCGGCCCGATACCGGCGATGTGCCAATGTCGGGGCTCGCCGGTATCACTGGGATTGCCCTATTTTTACGTGTTTTCATAACAGAATACTCCCTTTCTTAATCGGGTTCATTTCTCTCCAACCGCCATCCTGTGACGGTTCGAACAAGGATGTCGGCGCTTTGTCAGAATCCCAACAGGAGCCAAGAGCCCTCTGAAACCCCATTCAAAACCACATCAACCAATTGATAATAAATAGAAATAGGTAGAACAAGCTCAGTTTTGAGCAGTTGGCACGATGTTTGCCCTTAAGGGACCATGGCGGGGCGAACATAGGCCCGACACGGAACACACCGGATAGCCGCTAAGACAGAGGAGAGCATCATGGCCGCACTGCGTCAGATTGCATTCTACGGCAAGGGGGGAATCGGCAAGTCGACGACCTCTCAGAACACCTTGGCCGCCCTGGCCGATTTAAACCAAAAGATACTCATCGTCGGCTGTGATCCCAAGGCCGACTCCACCCGCCTGATCTTGCATGCCAAGATGCAGGATACCGTGCTGCAATTGGCCGCCGAGGCCGGTAGCGTCGAAGATCTGGAAGTCGAAGACGTCGTTAAGGTCGGCTACAAGGGGATTAAGTGTACCGAGGCCGGAGGTCCAGAACCAGGGGTCGGTTGCGCCGGTCGTGGCGTCATCACCGCCATTAACTTCCTGGAAGAAAACGGTGCCTACGAAGGTGTCGATTACGTTTCCTATGACGTGTTGGGCGACGTGGTGTGCGGCGGTTTCGCGATGCCAATCCGCGAGAATAAGGCCCAAGAAATCTACATCGTGATGTCGGGCGAGATGATGGCGCTTTATGCTGCCAACAATATCTCCAGGGGCATCCTGAAGTACGCGACCACTGGGAGTGTTCGCTTAGGCGGCTTGATCTGTAACGAGCGCCAAACTGATCGCGAATACGAACTGGCTGAAGCCCTGGCCAAGCGGTTGGGAAGCCAACTCATCCACTTCGTGCCGCGCGACAACATCGTGCAGCACGCGGAGCTGCGCCGTCAGACCGTGATCGAGTACGCGCCCGACTGCAAACAAGCCGCTGAATACCGCACGCTGGCCCAGAAGATTCATGACAACGCCGGTAAGGGTGTGATTCCGACCCCGATCACCATGGAAGAACTGGAAGATATGCTGATGCAGTTCGGCATCATCAAGTCCGAAGAGCAAGAACTGGCGGAACTGCAAGCCCGAGAGGCCGCAGCGAAAGCCAAGGCCGCTGCCGCAGCCTAAGCCCCGAAAGGTCCAGGAGCCTTGGGGCTCTTGGACCTAGGCCGGGACGCCATGCCTCTCACCTCTTCTTGACTTTCTGGAGGATCATCATGAGCCTCGATTCCAGCAACGGCCCCGCTTACAAGAACGATGGCGAGTTCCATCAGCAACTCATCAAAGAGGTGCTCGAGGCCTACCCCGATAAGTCGGCCAAGCGCCGGGCAAAGCATCTCAATGTTTCGGGCGCCGAAAAGCCTGATTGCGGTGTCAAGTCGAACATCAAGTCCATTCCCGGAGTGATGACCATTCGCGGCTGCTCCTACGCCGGTTCCAAGGGCGTGGTCTGGGGTCCGATCAAGGACATGATGCATATTTCCCACGGCCCGGTCGGCTGCGGTCATTATAGCTGGAGCCAACGCCGCAACTACAATACCGGCACCACCGGCATTGACAGCTTTGTCACCATGCAGATCACGTCCGACTTCCAAGAGCGGGACATTGTGTTCGGCGGTGACAAAAAGTTGGGCGTCATTATCGATGAACTGAACGACTTGTTTCCGCTGAATAAAGGCATCAGCATTCAATCCGAATGCCCGATCGGCTTGATCGGCGACGATATCGAAGCCGTCTCGCGCACCAAGTCCAAGCAGATTGAAAAGCCCATCGTTCCGGTACGCTGTGAAGGTTTCCGGGGCGTTTCCCAATCGTTGGGCCACCATATCGCCAATGATGCGATCCGGGATTGGGTGCTTGACCGTAAAGGCCCAAAGGACGTCATTGAATCGACGCCCTACGACGTCACCATCATTGGTGACTACAATATCGGCGGCGACGCTTGGTCATCGCGGATTTTATTGGAGGAAATCGGCTTGCGGGTGGTCGCTCAATGGAGCGGTGACGGCAGCGTCGCCGAATTAGAGCGCGGCCCTCAAAGCAAGTTGAATCTGATCCACTGCTACCGATCGATGAACTACATTGTCCGCCACATGGAGGAAAAGCACGGAACACCCTGGCTCGAATATAACTTCTTTGGTCCGTCTCAAATCGCCGCCAGCTTGCGGGAAATCGCCAGCCATTTTGATGACACGATCAAGGAGAATGCCGAAAAAGTCATTGCCAAATACCAACCTCTGGTCGATGCCGTTCTGGCTCGGTTCAAGCCGCGACTGAATGGAAAGACGGTGATGTTATATGTCGGCGGGCTTCGCCCCCGCCACGTCATGACCGCTTATGAAGACTTGGGCATGCAGATTGTCGGTACTGGTTACGAATTCGCCCACCGTGACGACTATCAGCGGACGGCTGGTTACGTCAAGGATGGCACCCTGATCTATGACGACGTGACCGGCTACGAGTTGGAGAAGTTCATCGAGCGGATTCGCCCTGATCTGGTCGGCTCCGGCATCAAGGAAAAGTATCCGACCCAAAAGCTGGGCGTACCTTTCCGTCAAATGCACTCGTGGGACTATTCCGGTCCTTATCATGGCTATGACGGCTTCGCGATTTTTGCCCGCGACATGGATATCGCTGTCAACAGCCCGATCTGGTCCATCTTCAAGGCGCCGTGGGATAAAGCGGCCTAACCCCGCCGCGTCTTCCCGCCCCCGCCCGATCCTTCTTGGAATTTGGAGCGTGTCATGCCCCAAAATGCGCTGAAAATCAAAGATCACGCCGATCTGTTCAACGAGCCCGAGTATCAGGCGCTTCTGAGCGAAAAGCGCGCCAATTTCGAATGCCCCCACCCCGAAGCCAAGGTTCAGGACGTCGTCGAATGGACCAAGGGATGGGAGTATCGCGAAAAGAACTTGGCCCGCGAAGCCGTCACCATCAATCCGGCCAAGGCCTGCCAACCCCTGGGGGCCGTGTTTGCCGCCGCCGGTTTTGAAGAAACCCTGTCGTTCGTTCATGGCTCCCAGGGCTGCGTTGCCTATTACCGATCGCATCTGGCTCGCCATTTCAAGGAACCGTCTTCGGCGGTATCCTCGTCCATGACCGAAGATGCGGCGGTGTTCGGTGGCCTGAACAATATGATCGAGGGTTTGGCGAACGCCCACAGCCTCTATAAGCCCAAGATGATCGCCGTCTCGACCACCTGTATGGCCGAAGTTATCGGTGATGACCTCAGAGCCTTTATCCAAAATGCCAAAAAGGCGGGCTCGGTTCCCCAGGATTTCGACGTTCCATTCGCCCACACTCCGGCCTTTGTTGGCAGCCATACCACCGGCTACGACAACATGATCAAAGGCATCCTCACCCATTTCTGGGACGGGCAGACCCGAGAGGAAGGCGAAAGCATCAACATCATTCCGGGGTTTGACGGCTACAGCGTTGGCAATCTGCGGGAACTGAAGCGCATCCTGGATCTGATGGGTGTTCAATACACCATCTTGTCGGATACTTCGGATGTCTACGACACACCATCGGATGGTGAGTACCGGATGTATTCCGGCGGGACCACCCTTGAAGCGGTGCGAGCGGCGCTCAATGCCAAGGCCACCCTCTCGCTTCAAGCCGACTGCACCACCAAAACTCTGGAGTATATCGCCAGCAAGGGACAGCAAGTCTTTGCCTTCAACTACCCGCTGGGGGTTCAGGCCACCGACGCCCTGTTGGTCAAGATCACCGAGTTGACGGGCCGTCCGGTCCCCGAGGCGCTGGTTTTGGAACGGGGCCGCCTGGTCGATGCCTACGCCGACTCCATGAACTATGTCCATGGCAAGAGCTTCGCAATCTATGGCGATCCCGACTTCGTGACAGCCATGGCCCGGTTCCTGGTGGAAGTCGGCGCCGAACCCGTCCATCTGCTCGCCACGAACGGCAGCAAGGCCTGGGCCACCGCGTTAGAAGCGGAAATGGCGGCATCACCATTCGGCCAGCAGGCCAAGGTTTGGGCTGGTAAGGATTTATGGCATCTGCGCTCGTTGCTGTTCACCGAACCGGCGGATTTCCTGATCGGCAACAGCCACGGCAAGTATCTGGAAAAAGATTGTGGCATTCCGCTGATCCGGCTGACCTTCCCAATCTTTGATCGCCATCATCACCACCGCTTTCCAACATTGGGTTATCAGGGCGGCCTTCAGGTCTTCGTCAAAATTTTGGATAAGATTTTTGACGTTCTGGACACGAAGACGGCCAAAACCGGCATCAGCTTCGACCTGACGAGGTAAACCGTGGGGGCTAGGGCACTGCCCCCGTAGGGACTTGGATAAGGACTCTTCGTGGGCTCTGCCCGCACCCGCAAAGGGCCAATCGGCCCTTTGAACCTTGGGCGTTTTTCCCATGACGTCTGAGGTTAGGGAGGTTGTGCCTCCTTGTGGGTGCCGGGCAGAGCCCTGCGAAGGGAAGAGAACGGCGCTCTCTTAGCGCCTATGGGGCGCTGCCCCTGGACGCCAAAGGCAGGAGCCTTAGCCATGCTCAAGCAGAAACTGCAAGACGTCCTCAACGAACCGGCCTGCGCCACCAACCAGGCCAAAACCACCCAGGATCGGCGCAAGGGCTGCTCGGCCAAGGCGCTGGTTCCGGGAGCCGCTGCTGGCGGCTGTGCCTTTGACGGGGCCAAAGTCGCGTTGCAACCCATCGCCGACGCCGCCCATCTGGTCCATGGCCCGATTGCCTGCGAAGGCAACAGTTGGGACAGCCGTCACGCCGCCAGTTCCGGCCCCCAACTATACCGCACAGGCTTGACCACTGATCTTCAGGAACTCGACATCATCCATGGCGGCGAAAAGAAGCTGTTTCGGGCCATCGGTGACGTCATCGCTCGATTTGATCCGCCCGCCGTCTTTGTTTACCAAACCTGCGTCCCGGCCCTGATCGGTGACGATCTGGTCAAGGTCTGCGCCCTAGCCGCCGCCCGTTTCGACAAGCCGGTGATCCCGGTCAATGCGCCGGGTTTTGTTGGCACCAAGAATTTAGGGAACAAGCTGGGGGGTGAAGCATTACTCGACTACGTGATCGGAACCCGCGAGCCTCAACATACCACGCCCTACGACATTAATGTGCTCGGCGAATACAATGTTGCTGGTGAATTATGGCAGGTAACGCCACTGTTCGAGCGCCTGGGCATCCGGTTACTGGCCTCTATTACTGGCGATGGCCGTTATCATGATGTCTGCTGTGCTCATCGGGCCCGCGTCAACATGATGGTCTGTTCCCAAGCCTTGATCAATCTTGCCCGTAAGATGGAGGAACGCTGGGACATTCCCTATTTCGAGGGCTCATTCTACGGCATTGGCGATACCTCCAGCGCGCTGCGAACCATCGCGGAGATGCTGGTGGCGCGTGGAGCCCCCGCCGAGCTTTTAGCCCGGACCGACGCCTTGATTGCCCAAGAAGAAGCCGAGGCTTGGTCACGCTTGGTCCAATACCGGCCCGCATTGGCCGGCAAGCGGGTGCTGCTTTATACCGGCGGCGTCAAATCTTGGTCGGTCATTTCGGCGCTTCAGGAAATGGGGATGATCGTCATCGGGACTTCGGTGCGGAAATCCACCGACTCCGACAAACAGCGCGCCCGTGAATTGCTGGGCCCCGACGCTCAATTGTTCGATCAGATTCCCGCCCGCGAGATGTACCGGATGCTTGAGGCCGGGGAAGCCGACATTCTGATTTCCGGCGGTCGAACGCAGTTCACCGCCCTGAAGGCCCGCGTGCCTTGGCTCGATATCAACCAGGAACGCCATCACGCCTACGCAGGCTATGACGGCATGGTCGAAATGGTTCGGCAGATTCACCGTGAACTGACCAATCCGATCTGGAGCCAGATTCGGGCCCCAGCCCCGTGGGAAGGACAGGAGTAGCCGCCATGGCCGCGATCATCGATCACCCTCGCAAGGCCGTTGCGATCAACCCGCTCAAGACCAGTGCCCCCTTGGGAGCCGCGCTGGCCTTTCTTGGGCTCGATGCCTGCCAACCGCTGTTTCACGGCAGCCAAGGCTGCACCGCCTTTGCCCTCGTGCTGATGGTTCGGCATTTCCGGGAAGCCATCCCGCTTCAAACCACGGCCATGACCGAGATCTCCACCATTCTGGGAGGAGCCGATCATGTGGAGCAAGCCATCGGCACCATCCACCAACGGGCCAAGCCTCGGATCATCGGCCTCTGCACCACCGGCCTCACCGAGACTCGGGGAGAGGACATGGCGGGTGACCTCAAGCTGATGAAAGCACGACACCCCGAATGGCAGGATCTCTCGGTGGTGTTCGCCCCAACTCCCGATTACATCGGGGGACTGCAAGAGGGGTGGGCCATTGCCGTCACGGCCATGATCACCAGCTTGGTGCCCGAAGGTCCGGCCACCCCGGCGGGATGCGCTCCTGCCGTCCGCGACCAGATCAATGTGCTGGCGGGCAGTCACCTAACCCCCGGCGACCTCGAGGCCCTGCGGGAGATCATTGAGTCTTTCGGACTGACGCCGATCATCCTGCCCGATCTGTCCGGGTCTCTGGATGGCCATGTCCCTGGCCGCTACATCCCGCACACCCTCGGCGGCACCCGCCTGGAAGAAATTCGCGCCATGGGCCGATCGATCCACACGCTGGCCATCGGCGATCATATGCGCGCCGCCGCCGAAGCCTTGGCCCAACGAACCGGCGTGCCCTTTACCCTATTCGACCATTTAACCGGACTGGCCGCCAATGACCGCTTGGTCACGCTGCTGTCAGAGGTGTCGGGACGAACCGCGCCCCCTCTCCTCCGCCGGCGCCGGAGTCAACTGGTTGACGCCATGCTGGACGGCCATTTTTACTTCGCCGGCCAGCGGGTGGCCATCGCCGCCGAGCCTGATCTGTTGCTGGCGCTGTCGGAGTTCCTGACTGGACTCGGCTGTACTCTCTCGACGGCCGTAACCAGCGCACCCAGCCCCGTCCTCAACCGAATTCCCACCAACCGTCTGATCATCGGTGACCTGGACGATCTGGAGCGGGAAGCGACGGGGTGCGGCCTGCTGATAACCCACGCCCAAGGAGCCGAAATCGCCAAACGGATGGGAATTCCGCTGTTCCGAGCCGGCTTCCCGCTGTTCGACCGGCTTGGCGCGGCGCACCGAATAACGGTGGGCTATCGCGGTAGCCGCGACCTGATCTTTGAGATCGGCAACATTTTCATGGATCATCGGGCAGAGCACGCGCCCGGCCACCACCAGCGCCACCAGGAGGACGACGATGAATACAGCATCGGTTCGCAGGCTGCGGCTGGTTGAACCCGACCCCGCCGCACACGACGCCTCAACCAAACCCGCTGGAGGACGTATGAAGATCGCCATCGCCACCCAGGACTTGAAGTCCGTCGACGCCCATTTTGCCGGCGCCCGTACCTTTGCGATCTATGAGGTCTCGACCGAAGGCAGCCGCATGCTCGAAGCGATTCGTTTCGAGCAGGCCAGCGACCAGGATGGCAACCACGGCGACGACGGTCCTAGCGGACAGGATGACCGGATCGCCCCCCGTATCGACGCGCTCCGGGGGTGCCAATTGTTATTCGTGCGTGCCATTGGCGGCCCAGCGGCGGCCCGCGTGGTCAATGCCCGCATCCACCCGATCAAAGTGGCCACCGATGAACCGATCGGTGACGTGCTGGGACGGGTCCAGGCGATGCTCAAGGGCAATCCACCGCCCTGGTTGCGCAAAATCCTGCGCCAGGAGGAAGAAGCCGGCGCAGATAGCGATGGTCTGGCCGGCGCTCCAGCCTAACCTTTCGCTCGCTCTTTTTGTCCGTTCCCTCCAACAACCCGCCGGATGCCATGACCGCCGCCGCCCCCTCGCCTGCCAGCGACGCCCTGTTCGACGCTGCGGAAGACATCGAAGCCCTGAAAAGCCCGTTCATCCAGACCTTGATCCGGGTGATCCGAGCCCATGACACCCATGGCGCTTGGGATAACAAAAACGAACGAATGCTGCTCCGCGCCTGGATTCTCTCCAAAGAGCAGCGCAAGCAGATTCCCATTCTGGGGGATCCCGATCCGCGCACCCTGCTGCGGGTTGATCAATTTCACGCGGCGATCGGCCTTGCCATCGAGAACCGCACCGGCTTGATTGCCCAACCCCTGATCAAGCTGTCCCATGAGGGCTGGGGCCGAGCGGTTCTGATTGCCGGACGGTTGGTGGTGATCAGTCGGTCCTTACGGGACGTCCATCGGTTTGGCTTCCCGACCCTGACGAAACTCGCCGAAGAGGGCGCCAAGCTGGTCGATCAAGGCGTCGATTTCATCGAAAAATTCCCCGAAGCCGCCCGCGCCTAAACGTGCGCGCCCTAAATGACCCCGCGCCTAAACGTGCGCGCCCTAAACGACGACGTCCTTAAGGAGCACTCTCCATGGCTGAACCTGTTACGCGCAACGGAACCCCCTGGACTCCCCAATATATTGAAAGCATCGATCAGGCGACCTGTATCGGCTGCGGACGTTGCTTCAAGGTCTGTGGACGGGGTGTCCTCGAAATGAAGGGAATCAGCGAAGACGACGAGTTGGTTGATGCCGATGACGAAGACGCTATGCGGATGGTGATGACCGTCGCCAATGGTGGCCTATGCATCGGCTGCAACGCTTGCGCCACGGTTTGCGGTAAGAATTGCCAGACTCATACCACCGAGCCTTGATGGCGACTCATCAAGGCTGCCCTCAGACGCCGGGCGGGCGCATCCGCGCCCTTGGCTTCGCGCCATAGGGCGCGCGGCGGTGGTCGCCGCTGATACCAACGGCACGGATCATCCGTCTAGGGCCGTTGGTATGATGCCTCCGGATGTAGGGTAGAGCCCACGAAAGCCAAGGAAATACGCTCTCCTAGCGCCTATGGGGATCTAGCCGCCGTCGCGGCCCGGTCCCCATAACCAGAGCCAAAAACCCTACAAAGACCGCAGCCAGAGAATCGCGGCCAGAGCTAAAACGGACCCGAGCAACAGCGCAAAGCCGTAAAGCCGTACCGGGATCGGCACCCGTTCTCCGGAACCCTGCCGGGTGCCGCGTTTGCCGGCAGGAAGGGCCGTCGCGGCAGCCGCCCCTTTCTTTGGGTCATGGAGCTGCAACAGCTTCCAGTCAAATTCCATGCCCTCGAAATCGGCCTTAGGGTTGTAATCCAGCCGAATCAGCCGGAAATATCCCTTGGGATTGACCTTCACCACCTCGCGAAAGGCCCGTTCCGCCGCCGGAGGGGACTCCTCGACCACCAGGGTTTTCCAGCCTTTGCCTTTAGCGCATTGAACGACAAAGCGTGGAGGCTGAGGCGGTTTTGTTGCAGACATCGGGTGTACCGGCCACGCTCAAAGAATGACTTAGATCATCGAGCCTTGACGTTTGCCCCATCAAGGCTGCCCTCGGACGCCGGGCGGGTGCGCCCGCGCCCTTGGCTTGGCGCGCACAAGCGGCTAGGAGCCGCCCCCTTTCCCAGGCTTTGCCCGCACCCGAAGGGCCAACCGGCCCTTTTGCCTCCTTACGGGTGCAAGGCAAAGCTCGGCAAGACCAAGCCGCTAGCTGGTCCGCACCCGCCGCACAAAGGCATCGACCTCTTGACGCAGCCGGTCAGTCTGGCGCGACAACTCCTTGGTGGCCCCGAGGACGCTGCCGGCCATA
>CAIXKV010000104.1 GCA_903920145.1 uncultured Rhodospirillales bacterium | reverse complement strand
CCTTGGCTTCGCGCGCATGGGCGCGCGGGGCCGCCGTCGCGGCCCAAAACGTGGCCCTCAAACGCCGGGCGGGCGCATCCGCGCCCTTGGCTTCGCGCGCATGGGCGCGCGGGGCCGCCGTCGCGGCCCAAGAAACGACATGGTATCCTTCGTTTCCCTCCTGATCGCCCATCTCCCCTGCCCCCCTTTCCTCTGAATTGCAGGCTCATCGATGCTGCCGGACCTTCTCGACTCCCTGAAAGCCGTCGTCGGCCCTCGTGGCTTCCTTGACGACCCCGCCGATACCGCGCCTTACGTCACCGAAGCGCGCGGGCGCTTTGTCGGGCGGTGCCGGGCGGTTATCCGCCCCGCCTCCACCGCCGAGGTGGCAGAGGTGGTGCGGCTGTGCGCCGAGGCCGGGCAAGCCATCGTCCCCCAGGGCGGCAACACCAGTCTGGTCGGTGGTTCGATCCCGTTCGAAAGCGGAACCGAAATTGTCCTGAATTTGGGCCGCATGAACCGGGTCCGGGATTTGGATGCCCTGAACCACACCATCACCGTCGAGGCCGGCTGTGTGCTCCAGACGGTGCAACAGGCGGCCCAAGACGCCGACCGACTGCTCCCCCTGAGCTACGGGGCCGAGGGCTCCTGCCAGATCGGCGGCTGCCTTGCCACCAACGCTGGCGGCACCATGACCCTGCGCTATGGCAACACCAGGGATCTGGTTTTGGGAGTCGAGGTGGTCTTGCCTGACGGGCGGGTGTGGGATGGCCTGCGTCGGTTGCGCAAGAACAACACCGGCTATGACCTCAAGCACCTGTTCATCGGGGCCGAAGGCACGTTGGGTATCATCACCGCTGCGGTTCTCAAACTGGTGCCGCGTCCCCGGCAGGTCGAAACCGCTTTTGTCGCGGTGCCCGATCCGACCGCTGCCATCGCCTTGTTGGCCGACCTGCGCGAAGCCACCGGCGATACCCTCTGTGCGTTCGAGCTGATTCCCCGCCGGGGCCTGGACTTCGCGCGCCGCCATGTAACGGGCGTGGTGGACCCTCTGGCCGACGTCCATGCCTGGTACGTGCTGGTGGAAGCCGGAGCCGGCACCGGAGAAGGCGCGCTGCGAACCCTGTTCGAGGACGGATTGGCTCGTGGCCTGGAGTCCGAGCTGGTGCTTGACGCCGTCATTGCCGAAAACAGCAAACAAAGACAAGCCTTTTGGCTGATTCGCGAAGCTCTGGTCGAGGCTCAGAAATACGAAGGCGGCTCGCTGAAAAACGACGTCTCGGTGCCGGTCTCTCGGGTTGCCGATTTCATTACCGAAGCCACCCGCGCGGTCGAAGCCCTGATTCCCGGCATCCGGGCAGTGCCGTTCGGCCATGTCGGCGACGGCAACATTCATTTCAACCTCAATCAACCCGAAGGCGCCGATACGGCGGCGTTTATGGCGCGGTGGGACGAAATCCAAACCCTGGTCAATGACATTGTTGGCCGTCTGGATGGTTCGATCAGTGCCGAGCATGGCATCGGGCGGATCAAACGCCAGGAATTGGCCCGCGTCAAAAGTCCGGTGGAGCTGGATTTGATGCGCGCAGTGAAAGCGGCGCTTGATCCCAAAGGGATTATGAATCCCAATAAACTCCTGCCGTAGTCTTCGACTCCTCTGATGTGATGGATTTTAACCGTTATGGCGCTGATGACTCCGAAGACTCCGCCGGGCGTGATGGAATTGCTGCCCCGGCAGCAAGTCGCTTTTCAAACCATACTCGACACAATCCGCCGGGGATATGAGCGGTTCGGCTTTGTCCCGGTCGAAACCCCGGTGTTCGAGAACGTCGATGTGCTGTTGACCAAAAGCGGCGGCGAAACCGAAAAACAGGTCTATTTCGTCCAGTCCACCGGGGCGCTCCAGCAGAACCGCAAGCCGGAACTGGCCTTGCGCTTTGATCTGACCGTCCCCTTGGCCCGATATGTGGCAGAACATGAGCGGGACTTGGCGTTTCCGTTCCGGCGCTATCAAATGCAGCGGGTGTATCGGGGAGAACGCGCCCAAAAGGGCCGCTTCCGAGAATTTTACCAATGCGACATCGACGTCATCGGCAAGGATAGCCTACCCCTTTACTACGATGCCGAAATGCCGGCAGTGATCGCCCATGTCTTCAACGAATTGAAGGTCGGCACCTTCACCATCAACCTAAACAATCGAAAGTTATTGTTGGGGTTGCTGACGGTGGCGGGCGTGGACGGCCCGGATCGTCAGGCGGCAGCATTGCGCGAACTGGACAAGCTCGACAAGGTTGGACGCGAGGCCGTGATCACCAGCCTGTGCCAGGGCGAGTCCCAACTGGACCAAAGCCAGGCCGAACATCTGCTGGACCGACTGGGACAGGAGGCCGGAACCGATACGGTGTTGGCCCGACTGCGGACGCTGGCGGACTCGCAACCGGAACTCCAAGCCGGTGTGACCGAACTTGAAACGGTGGTCCGGGGGATGCGTGCTCTGGGCGTCCCCGATGAACGGTTCCGGCTGAATCTGACCATCGCACGCGGGCTCGATTACTACACCGGGACCGTCTACGAAACCTTCCTGGATGCCTGTCCGGGCCTAGGCAGCGTGTGCTCGGGCGGACGATACGACAACCTCGCCAGTCACTACACCAAATCCCGCCTGCCCGGCGTGGGCATTTCCATCGGCGCTACCCGCCTTTTCGCGCAACTGCTGGATGCCGGCCTGATCGATGCTGCCGGGGCCGGCATCAGTCAAGTGTTGGTAACGCAAATGGACCCGGCCTTGATGGAAGACTATTTCCACATGGCCACGACACTGCGGGCCGCCGGCCTCAATACCGAAGTCCAGTTGGAGGCCTCGAAGATTGGCCGGCAACTGAAATATGCCGACCGCGCCAGCATCCCGCTGGTGGTGCTGATGGGCGGTGAGGAACAGGCTCGAGGAGCCGTCACCCTCAAGCACCTCGCCAGTGGTACCCAACGCGAGGTGGCACGGGCAGAGCTGGTGACAACAGCGCGGGAGCTACTGGGGCTTCAACCTCAAAATGTTCGGTAAAGCGGCCCTCATACCAATGAGCCTTGATGGTGACTCATCAAGGCTGCCCTCAGACGCCGGGCGGGCGCATCCGCGCCCTTGGCTTCGCGCGCATGGGCGCGCGGGGCCGCCGTCGCGGCCCGATACCGGCAGTGTGTCATCGGTTATAGCTCGCCGGTATCATACCAATGAGCCTTGATGGTGACTCATCAAGGCTGCCCTCAGACGCCGGGCGGGCGCGTCCGCGCCCTTGGCTTCGCGCGCATGGGCGCGCGGGGCCGCCGTCGCGGCCCGATACCGGCGACGCGTCAGTGTCATGGGCCGCCGGTATCAAAAGCGGCCCTCAAACGCCGGGCGGGCGCGTCCGCACCCTTGGCTTCGCGCGCATGGGCGCGCGGGGCCGCGCCCTTGGCTACACCGTATCCACATCGGCCAACAGATCAACCAGAGCCACACGCGCTCCACCGAGGCTCTGTTGACTGTCGGCCAGGGCGTGGGACGAGGACCAGCGAACCTTGGTTAACGCCTTACGCGGCCAAGCCGCCAACCGGCGCCAACCGATCAGCCAATAGCCGCCATCCGGGGCGGGACCAAACACAAAGCGGGCTCGCCCCAGCGCCTTGAACCCCCGCGCCACCGCCGAGGCGGAAATGTCGGGAATGTCGGTTCCGACGAGGATCGTCCGAAGCGCAGCGGTGGCACGCAAACACTGCCCCATCCGCCGTCCCAGATCACCCAGCCCTTGGCCTATACGCGGCACGGTTCGCGGCCATTCACGCCACCCTCCCCGCTCGGGGGTGACGGCCAGCACGGTTCGCCATCGCCGATCCCGTGCCAAACGATGAAGGGTGCGAAGGACCAAACGACGGTGAAGAGTGCGGGCCCTCACCGCACCAAATGTCCGAGCAATTCGAGTCTTAACCGTGCCCAAACGCGGCAGACGGGTGAAGATGACAACGGTATCACGAGGACGCACGGCTTAGTCTTTCCCTTTTTTTGAACCCTGGACAGATCGGCCCTTTTATACCGGCGAGCCCTGATACTGACACATCGCCGGTATCGGGCCGCGACGGCGGCCCCGCGCGCCCATGCGCGCGAAGCCAAGGGCGCGGATGCGCCCGCCCGGCGTCTGAGGGCAGCCTT
>CAIXKV010000103.1 GCA_903920145.1 uncultured Rhodospirillales bacterium | reverse complement strand
CCTGATACTGACACATCGCCGGTCCTCGGGCCGCGACGGCGGCCCCGCGCGCCCATGCGCGCGAAGCCAAGGGCGCGGATGCGCCCGCCCGGCGTCTGAGGGCAGCCTTGATGAGTCACCATCAAGGCTCGATGGTATGAGACCGGCGAGCCCTGATACTGACACACTGCCGGTATCGGGCCGCGACGACGGCCCCGCGCGCCCATGCGCGCGGGAGCCAAGAGCACGGGTAGGCCCCGTGCCGCGTCCAAGCCACCTTGATGGGGCAACGGCCCTGATCAGTTGGTCTTGTCCACAATCACGAGTTCAGCGTGCGACATGGCCAGCAGGAACGGCAGCAAGGCTAGGATGCTGGCTAGGCGAAAAGCCAGAAAAGCCGAGCCGTAGGCCACTCCAGAACCGGCGTCGAGCAGGTGGCAGATATAGCCGAAGCCGCTTTCTCCTACACCGATGCCGCCTGGTGTCAGGGGCAGCAGGTTGGCAAGCAGTCCTGCGACCATTGCGACGGCATACTGAGACGGCATTAAAGCCCCTGCATCCATAGAGCGGGCCAATAAGATGATGCTGGCAACCATTAGCATCGAGCAAAGCAGGGACAAAAGGAACGCCCGAGCCAGAGTGCCCGGCACGTCGAGGTAGGCGCGGACCACGTCGATCCCCTGCCTCAAGAGGCGAGAAAGCCAACCTTGGTTGTCGCCGAGCACTCTGGTGCCGATCTGCCAACGGCGAAGGAGGATCAGGCCTAATCCTCCCACCAGGACTCCACCGATCAGCAACCACAGGGATAGAACGAACACCCTCAAGGCTGGGTTGGCGGACACCTCGTCGAGATTCAACAGGGATGCTGCAGCGCCCGTGACAACGACGGCAAAAAAACCGATTATCTTATCCATGACAATGGACAGGGCTGCCGACAGTCGAGCATTCGGGATGCACCGCATCACCCATAACATCTTCAGGGCTTCGCCGCTGGTCGCACCGGGGAGAACCGTGCCGGCTAGGCAGGCTAAACCAAACAGGCGGCAAACCGCTCCGTAGCGAACCTTGACGCCCTGGATTTCAAGCAGAAGACGCCAGCGCTGTGCTGCCACCAAGGTTGCCACCAACAAACAAAGGACGGCACCAACTAACCCTACCGGGTTTGTCCACAAGCGAGAGAGAACCCAGATATTAATGATTTCAAAGTGAACAAGCGCCCACAGGATGCCCATTGCCAAGCCAAACCTAAAAATGGCAAATAGTATACGCCACGCCTTGTTTGCGGGTACACCAAAAATAATTTTCTCAATTTTTGTCATTTTTAAAAATCCTACCGTGCATAACGCCTCAAGCCGCAGACCCCGTAGACTGCGGCAATCGGTGGGTGGCTCTGTATGCCGAGATCAGTCCTCTGAGAGAGGCGTGTCCCTTGCTGACCGTCTATACACCATCGAGCCTATTGATTGACACATCGCCGGTATCAGGCCGCAGCCACAGCCCTGCGCGTCCGTTTCGTTATCCTATTCTCCTGATCCGTGGCAATCCTCGCCGTCCTCAATCAGAAAATCCACCTAATCATCGTCTGGGGGCAACAGCGGCCCCGCGCGCCCATGCGCGCGAAGCCAAGGGCGCGGATGCGCCCGCCCGGCGTCTGAGGGCAGCCTTGATGAGTCACCATCAAGGCTCGATGGTATGACATATTGGCTGAGTTGATCCAAGGTTGGTCCGGGCGGCAGTGGGCGGGCAGCGCATGGATAAGGGGTCGTGCGGCTGAACAGAACAGGCGACGATCATAAGGGCCAATAATCCTTTTCAAAAGTCCCATTCGGAATTAGGCTCCCTGACGGCTTGAGGGGCCACCTCTCTCCACAGGCTCTCGTCATATTCGAGGAAATATGGTGTTGTCAGTGGGATGCGCTGCCAGCATAATCGGCGGCGGTGGGATCGCTGTGGGGGGGCAAGGTCACTTTCTTTCCTAGCGTTGTTTGTGTTCGCCGTCGATGTGATCACGATTCGATGGCAGTGAATTTTCTAGAGGTGTCCAATGGATATTATCGAGCGAACGATTAGTTTTATTATTCCGGCGCTAAACGAAGAGCTGTTCCTTGAGGCGACCGTTATCGAATTAATCCCGATTGCGGAGCGTTACTGTCAACGTTTTGAAATCATCATCATCGACGACGGCAGTAGCGACGCCACGCCGGCAATTGCCGATCGGTTAGCGGCCGCTGATCCTCGAATCAAGATCATCCACCACGAAAAACCCTGTGGCGTCGCCGTTGGCTTCTATGAAGGGGTGGCTCTGGCAAGCTGCCACTATGTGGTGATCGTACCCGGAGATCAGGCGTATGGGAGATGGGGCCTTGAAAATCTGATCGGGGCGGTTGGCCAGGCGGAGATGGTGCTGAGTTATCGGAACAATCAGAAGAAGTCGCGGTCGCTGCTCCGCTTCCTGTTGGCCCGAGCCTATGTCACATTTGCCAATCTGTTATTCGGTATCCGGCTTACCGATATTAATTCATTGGCCCTATTGCCGGTTAGTGAACTTCGTAAAATTGACGCTCAGGCCACGCATCTTGGTTTTTATCTCGAGATTTTAGTTAAGTTGATTAGGCGCAATATCACTTACGTGGTTGTTCCCATGGACCTTAATTTGGAACGACATGTTTTCGGTCGCTCCCTACTGAATCGCTACGTTATTAAAGATGTTTTTCGTGTCTATATGCACCTCCTTAGTGTCCGCTTGCGCGGAGAAAAACAGCGTTCTGAATGAAGGAGCAAAACTCCAGTTTCTCATTACATTCAGTCATGATACTTTCGGCTTATTTATGATCATACGCTTCCGTCTTGCTCTCTTCGCCTTGCTCGCGACTCTTCTGAGTATCGGCGTGGCCTCCTATGCGGGCTTGATAGTCTTGAAACGCTCACTCGATCCAACGCAGATCGGCCCGGTGACAGGCCAGGCTTGGGTGTCTTATGACTTCGCGAATCCGCTGATTCGCTGGCACATTATCTTTAGCGATTGTGATAATAATTCTGATGATGAGCAAGGGTTTCTCCTGTCAACCCTGACTCTTTACGAAGATGGTAAATCTCTAGGGCCTCCCCACAGCAACAATCAGACCATTATTAATAACGGCAATGGCGCATTTTCTTATCGTTGTATCGATAGTTGGCGGGCGCGCTCAATTGTTTTTTCGGCATCTGATAATAGCAATCCACGTAGCAATGGACGGCAGTATATAATTCGTCAGATTGTCAAAATTGATCCCCATTTGATGTGGTATTCGATGCTTTTGATCATATCATTGATCAGAGTGTCTTACATCAATCGTTATCCAATATCAATTGAATGTAATATAATTCGTAATATTGCTATACTATTAGATCAAAAGTATCTTATATTATTACTAATAATAGTTATATATTTAATGTTTATAACAGATTGGACATCTCGATGGTCACTTTATAATAGCTTTACAGATGCTTTGCTCTGGGGGCACAATCATTTATTGGTGAGGCCTTCGGCAGCCTTACTCTCTTTGCCAGACCCATTCGATCCAGTGGCGAATGCCCCTTATCGGATACATGATGCTAGTTTATTTAATGGTTTATTTTATATATATTACGGTATAACGCCAGTATTATTAGCTTTTTTGCCGTTCAAGCTAATGACATTTCAGGATTTGCCGACCTGCTATGCGGTTTTAGTCTTCATGGCTGTTGGTTTGTTCTTTTGCCTGCTCTCGTTTCAACACCTTAGCCGGCTTCTGCCGGTCACGCATCGCCGGGCAACAGCAATCGTGGCCGGATTGTCTCTCGGCGTTGGGATGCCGTTAGGGTACATCGCATCCTGGCCCCAGGTCTATGAGGCCGCCGTGACCGCTGGCTTCATGATGATCAGCGCCACACTCTACTTCTTCCTGCTCGGACTATCCAAAGGAGCGAGCAGCCAGCAGAATCGATGGTTGGCGGTTGCCAGTCTTTGTCTAGGTTTATCTGTCGGTGCCCGTCCGCATTTTGTTTTGTTGTTCGCCTTTTTGCCGGTCATTTGGTACGCATCGTTTGCCCACCGGATGGGTTGTGATCTGGTCTTTGTGCTCCGGCGTGGTTTTTGGGTCTTTGGCCCGGCTTGCGGCTGCGTGCTCGCGCTGATGACGTATAATTATGCTAGGTTTGGAAATCCCTTGGAATTCGGCCTGCATTATCAATTGGCTGCCGTCAACGTGAAGACCTATCCGATGTTCGATCCCTGGCGGATATTATCGGCACTCTATTTCTATCTGGCGGTACCACCGATCGTCGTTGACAAATTTCCTTTCATAGCGGCTCATACGGTCTGGCCATTCGGGGAGTTGAAGGGCTATTTGGGATGGCATCCTGAAACCAATCTCGGAATGCTGGTGCGGGCGCCCATCCTGATCCTGGCCTTCGCCACTCCGGCAATCGTCTGGCAGCACCGCCATCGGCTGCCACGCCCGCTGTCGTGGTGGCTGGCTGGATTGTGTGCGGCCAGCATCGTCTTGTTCGGACTCATGCTGATGGCCGGCGCAAGCATCCGCTACCAGCTTGATTTCATGTGGTTATGGATGCTGGCGGCCTTGATTTCAGCGATCATCGTAGATCACGCTCTAACCGATCGGCGGCGGCTCCAAGTTCTTTATCGTGGTACAATAATCCTCGCCACGGCGTACACGGTTTTGATTGGGGTGGCCGTCGATCTGCGTGTCATGGGGTACTACTACTAATGCCAACGGCCCTAGACAATGATCCGTGCCGTTGGTATCGGCGGCGACCGCCGCCGCGCGCCCCATGGCGCGAAGCCAAGGGCGCGGATGCGCCCGCCCGGCGTCTGAGGGCGCCGCAGACGTGTCAACGTCCAAGGCCATTGGTAT
>CAIXKV010000102.1 GCA_903920145.1 uncultured Rhodospirillales bacterium | reverse complement strand
TAATTTCCCCCATGAGAGAAACAAGTTTCTTAACTTTTTCTTGTGACACGTCGTGTTCATATACTCTCCTTACGGCCCCGCTGTGGCATGGAGCCTGATCAGTTGTTGATTTGTTGTTGTGGTGGCTGTTGGCAATTCGATTTGGAACCAAAGTCCGCGCTGCTCGCCGGGCCCGACATTGACACCTTTGATACCAATGGAATCGGAACTGTATGCAAAATTAATAGCTGAAGCAGTCGCTGTACTGGCTGTTAACACATCATGGGCCGGATCGAAATAGCTCGTGAGTGGTTGGGCGTTTCTAAAGACGCCCATCAGTCGGAAGGAGTCCTGTCCTGCATTTCCCAGCGTTGGGACCCAAATTGTGGGGCTATCGATGCTGAGTTGCAACGCCTGAACATTCCGGAACAGGTCCAGGGCTTCGGGGTTGGCGAGGGCCTCGATATTCTTGACGGGACGTCCGTGGATGACATCCCGAACGGCCAGCTCGGTGATTTTACCACTCTTGGTTCGTGGAATATCGGAGACCTGTATAATCCGAGCCGGGACATGGCGCGGCGAGGCGCCGTCACGAATTTCGGTGCAAATTGCCTGTTCCAATTCAGGAGTCAGGTCTAAACCGTCGCGCAAACGAACGAACAGCACTACCCGCACATCCCCAGCCCAAGCCTGTCCCACAGCCAAGCACTCGATGACCTCTTCCAGTTTTTCCACTTGGCGATAAATCTCGGCGGTCCCGATGCGGACCCCTCCCGGATTCAGTGTGGCGTCGGATCGACCATAGATCACCAAACCATCATGCGCGGTCAGTTCGACAAAGTCGCCATGCCACCAGACATTGGGAAAGCGGGAGAAATAGGCGTTCCGATAAGCTTGGCCATCGGGATCGTTCCAGAACCCGACCGGCATGCACGGAAACGGCTTGGTGCACACCAGCTCGCCTTTGGTCCCGTTGACCGAACGCCCCCACTCGTCGAACACCTCCACGGCCATGCCCAAACCCCGAGTCTGCAATTCACCGCGCCAGACCGGGCCAACGGGATTACCCAACGCAAAACACGACACCAAATCAGTTCCGCCCGAAATAGATGCCAAATGCAGGTCGGTCTTGATCGACCGATAGACATAATCAAAACTTTCAGGAGCTAACGGCGACCCGGTCGAAGCCATGGCACGTAGGCTTGAAAGCTTGTGAGTCCGTTGGGGGTGATAGCCATGTTTCCGAAGAGCATCGATATATTTGGCCGACGTTCCAAAAAATGTCATGCCCTCGGTGTCGGCGAAGTCAAACAGAACATTGCCGCTGGGATGGAACGGAGAGCCATCATACAACAGTAATGTTGCTTCAGAGGCCAATGCTGTCACCAGCCAATTCCACATCATCCAGCCCAATGTGGTGAAATAGAAAACTTTATCACCGGCCCTGATGTCGCAATGCAAACGATGCTCTTTGATGTGCTGAAGCAATGTGCCACCGGCACCGTGGACGATACATTTTGGCACGCCCGTGGTACCGCTCGAAAACATAATATAAATCGGGTGATTGAACGGCAGCCGTTCAAAAGCAATCGGAGCCGGGGCCACTGCGGCCAAGGCATCATCCCAACGCACCGCATCGGCCAAACCAATCAAGTTCGGGCGCTCGGTGGTGTAAGGCACGACCACGGTTCGCACCACACTGGGCAAGCCAGCCCGGATCGCCCGCAATTTCTCCAGCCCATCAAACGCCTTGCCACCGTAGAAATAGCCATCGGCAGCGAAGAGAATCTTGGGCTCAATCTGGCCAAAGCGATCAAGAACCCCCTGAACGCCGAAATCAGGGCTGGCCGAGCACCAAACCGCCCCGATGGCGGTGGTTGCCAGCATCGCCACCACGGCCTCGGGCATATTCGGCAGATATCCCGCCACCCGATCGCCAACCCCGACGCCCAATCCCCGCAAAATCTGGGTCCATTGGCTGACTCGTTCATAAAGCTCGGCATAACTCAATGCCCGCTGAACGCAATCTTCGCCCCAAAAGCGGATGGCCAAGCCACGGTCGCGGCGACGTAGCAGATTCTCAGCGAAATTAAGCCTAGCCTCGGGGAAAAACTGCGCACCCGGCATGCGATCCCCGTTAACCAGCCCGCGCGCGCCCCGCGTCTCGGCAACAACTCCACCATAGTCCCAAATTTCCGACCAGAACGCCTCAGGTTCGGCCACCGACCACGCCCGCAAGGCTGCGAAATCTGGAAAAACCAGTCCACGCCGTGCGGTCATCCGAGCCATGAAGGCCGAAACATTGGCTTCAGCCACACGTTCCGCCGACGGCGTCCACAGTGGTTGTGACGACATGCGTTCCCCCCTTTGCCGCGTATCCCCATATAGTTTGTTATGGTTCCCCGTTAACGCCAAGGCATCGAAAGAAAGAAAGGCCAGAGGGCGCTTCTCCGCCTCTGGCCTTGATCCTCGGGCCGCGACGGCGGCCCCGCGTCCTCGTGGACACGAAGCCCCAGTGTGTGGACTCTAGGGGGCGCGGATGCGCCCGCCCGGCGTCTGAGGGCCGCTTTAAGGGGTCAACATTAAAGCTCGATGGTATGACGTGACAACGCCCTATCCGAACACCTACAGGGCTCCCGTGGGCGAGGCGGGCTTTTTGGGTTTGGGCAAGTCCAACTTGATATGCAGTTCCTTCAGGCGCTCAGGCGCCACCATCGCCGGAGCCTGCATCATCAAATCCTGGGCCTGCTGATTGAGCGGGAAACAAATCACCTCGCGGATGTTGGGTTCGTCGGCCAGCAGCATGACAATCCGGTCGATTCCAGGAGCCGAGCCACCATGGGGCGGAGCCCCGAGTTTGAAGGCCGAAAGCATACCACCAAAGCGTAATTCCAGTTCTTCCCGCGCATAACCGGCAATTTCGAACGCCTTGTACATTACTTCGGGCAAATGATTCCGAATCGCTCCTGATGATAACTCAACACCATTGCACACGATGTCATACTGATAGGCATTGATGGTCAACGGGTCTTTGGTCTCCAGAGCTTCCAGGCCGCCTTGGGGCATCGAGAACGGGTTATGACTGAAATCGATCTTGCCGGTTTCCTCGTTCAGCTCGAACATCGGAAAATCGGTAATCCAGCAGAAGCGGAAGGCGTTCTTTTCGCACAGTTCCAAGTCTTCGGCGATCCTCATGCGCGCCTGACCCGCCAGTTTGTTGGCGGCGGGAGTCTGGTCGCAGACAAAGAACACGGCATCGCCGTCTTCCAAGCCCACCTCAGCCCGCAGCACCTGCTGGGCGTCCGCCGGAACGAATTTGGCGATCGGCCCCTTGCCAGCGCCGGCCTCGAACAGGATGTAACCGAGCCCCGGCGCCCCCAATCCACGCGCCCAATCATTCAGCTTGTCGAAGAAGCTGCGTGGACGACTCCCAACATTGGGCGCGCGAATCCCACGCACCACGCCGCCCTTGGCAATGATTTCGCGAAAGGCCCGGAATTCCACGTCAGGGCGCTGGAACACCCCGGTGACATCGGTAATCACCAAAGGATTGCGCAAGTCGGGCTTATCACTGCCATATTTGAGCAGCGCGTCGGCATAGGTCAGACGCGGGAATGGCAACCCGGTAATCGTCGGCGGCGTGGGCCGACGGAAGCCGCCAAATTCGGTAAAGATGCCGTGCAACACCGGCTCGATGGCGGCAAACACATCGTCTTGGGTGACGAACGCCATCTCAAAATCAAGCTGATAGAATTCACCCGGCGAACGGTCGGCCCGGCTGTCCTCATCCCGGAAACAAGGAGCGATCTGGAAATAGCGGTCGAATCCCGCCATCATCAATAATTGTTTGAATTGCTGGGGGGCCTGGGGCAGGGCGTAGAATTGACCCGGATGCATCCGGCTTGGCACCAGAAAGTCACGGGCGCCTTCGGGACTGGATGCGGTCAGAATCGGGGTCTGGAATTCCACGAAGCCGCCCTCAATCATCCGGCGGCGAATCGAGGCGATCACCTGGCTCCGCAACAAAATATTACGGTGCATCTTCTCGCGGCGCAAATCCAGGAAGCGATAGCGCAACCGCGCTTCCTCTCCGGCGTCGGCGTCGCTGTTGACCTGAAGCGGCAGTTGTTCGGCAACGCTCTCCACCGCAACGTCACTGGCCTGGACTTCGATGCGTCCGGTGGGAAGCTTATCGTTGATTGTTTCCGCACTCCGCGCCACCACCGGGCCGGTGACAGTAATCACCGATTCCAGCCGCAAGCCCTCCAGAGTCTTGAAAATCGCCTGGGACGAGTCGGCCACCACCTGAGTCAGACCGTAATGGTCGCGCAGGTCGATAAACAGCAAATTGCCGTGATCGCGTTTGCGGTGGATCCAGCCGGACAGACGAACCGTTCGTCCGGCGTCTTCGAGGCGCAGGGCGCCACACGTATGGGTGCGGTAAGGATGCATGGCCTAGAAAAACCCTTTAATGACAGAGGGAAACACCAGATCGGGACAAGCTGGGAGTCAAGCGATCCGTTCAGAGGGCATCGCTCCATAAACGCTAGGGTAGAGTCTCTTCGGGCTATAGTGGCGCTCTGATCGAGAAACAGGGGGCAACACCGCTACGCCCCGTTTCCCTTTCGCCGTCCGGCCAACCCCGCAACGATTCCATGGAACGTCCGAACCTCCTGTTCGGTCAAACTCATGCGTTCAAACGCATTGCGAATGTTTCGGACCATGCTAGGCCGCTTATCCGGGGTCGAAAAGAAGCGACAGGCGTCCAACTCCCGCTCCAGATGTTCGAACAGATTAAGCAAATCCGCCTTGGTTGCAGGCTGGCTTTGGCCAGTTCGCAACAGACGCTCGGGCGGGGCTTCGGGCGTGGTCACGAACCATTCGTAGCAGATTAAGAGCACCGCTTGCGCCAGATTCAAAGACGCAAACGCCGGATTGAGCGGTACGGCAATCAAGGCATCTGCCAGCGACAATTGATCATTAATCAACCCGGTGCGTTCGGGACCGAACAGCAGGCCGATCTTGAGGCCGGCATTCCATTGTTCGCGCATTTCGGCGGCGGCAGCGCGCGGATTGAAGATGTGCTGGGTCATGCCCCGGTTGCGCGCCGTGGTGGCATAGACCCGTTGAAGGTCAGCCACGGCGTAGTCAACATTGGGAAACAGTTGAGCCTGATCCAAGACCTGATCGGCGCCAGCAGCCGAAGCCACCGCCCGAGGATTGGGCCAGCCATCCCGTGGTCGAACCAGCCGCAAGTCGGTCAGTCCACAGTTGAGCATGGCACGAGCAACGGCGCCGATATTCTCGCCTAACTGGGGCTCGACGAGAATCACCGTCGGCCCCCCCAAGATCATTGGGCGATTGGGATCGCTACCGGAGGTCATCGGTAACGCGACTCGATACCGCTACGGAACAACTCGTAAATGAAGGCGTCCAACAGAGCCTCCACCGATGCCTCGATGATGCTGGTCGACACCCCTAGCGTCCACCAATCGGGCTTGCCGTCGCATTCGTTGCGGATCACCACTCGAGGAATGGCGTCGGTCCCCAGATTGGCGTTGATGATCCGAACCCGGAAGTCTTCCAGCCGAATCTCCCGAAGGTCCGGGTAGAGCGGCAGCAGAGCCTTGCGCAAAGCCAGATCCAGGGCATGGACCGGGCCGTTGCCGTCGGCAGCTTCGGTCACCAACCCCTCCGGCCCCACGCCCACCCGCAACCGCACCACCGCCAACGACCGAGTCCGCACCACCCCCTGGTCGTCATACTGGAGAACATTGTTCACATCGACTTGAACCAGTTGGAAGTAATTGGGAATCTGTCCCAACTGGCGGCGGACCAGCAGTTCAAAGCTGGCCTTGGCCTCGTCATAGGCGTAACCCTGAACGTCGCGCTTCTTGATCTCTTCCACCAAGGGCGCAAGACGCGGGTCCGTAGCGTCGGTTTCGATGCCGATCTCACGCAAACGGGACAAGATGTTGGATCGCCCGGCCTGATCCGAAATCACAATCTCGCGACGATTACCGACCACAGCCGGATCGAGATGTTCGTAGCAGGACGAATTTTTTTCCACCGCCGAGGCATGCAGCCCGCCCTTATGGGCAAAGGCGCTGGCGCCGACATAGGGGGCGTAAGGATTGGGAACCCGGTTGATCTGGGCATCAAAGTTCCGAGACAAGGCGGTCAGGCCGGTTAAATCCGTGACGCCAGTCTGGTAGCCCATCTTGAGGGTTAGGGTGGGAATCAGCGACACCAGATCAGCATTGCCGCATCGCTCCCCCAGGCCGTTGAGCGTGCCTTGAATCATCCGAACGCCAGCCCGCACCGCCGCCAGGCTGTTGGCCACGGCAAGGCCGGTGTCGTTATGACAATGGATGCCAAGGCGGTCGCCGGGAATCCGCTCGGTCACTGTGGCGACGATCCGCTCGATCTCGTGAGGCAGTGTGCCACCGTTGGTATCACACAGCACCAACCAGCGCGCCTCACCCGCCAACGCCGCCTCCAGACAACGGAGGGCGTAGTCAGGATTGGCCTTAAACCCATCGAAAAAATGCTCGGCATCAAACAACGCCGTCCCCTTGGCAGCGTGAGCGGCGGCCACGCTGTCCTGGATCAGGCGCAGATTTTCCTCACGATCGATCCCCAAGGCGACATCCACCTGGAAATCCCAGCTTTTCCCGACCAGACAAATCGCCTTGGCGCTCGACTGGAGCAGTGTCACCAAGCCGGGGTCGTTTGCGGCGCTTCGTCCCGAACGTCGGGTCATACCAAAGGCAGTAAAGACGGCATGTCCGAGAACCGGCGGCTCGGCGAACAAAGCGTCGTCGGTGGGGTTCGCCCCCGGCCACCCGCCTTCAATGTAGTCAATGCCAAGCCGATCCAAGTCCCGCGCAATCGCCCGTTTTTCCTCGGCGGAAAAACCAACATTCTGAGTCTGCGCGCCGTCGCGCAGAGTCGTATCGTACAAAGTTATGCGCTCGCCGGTCATGGCTTCGGTCCCGATAACAGAGGGGCCGGAAGCATGACCAATCGTCGCCCTGATCTCAATCATTTTCCGTATTGGCGTTTTTCCGAGAGCCCGAAGGTCGGCGATTCCGGACGCCTTGGCACAGATGCGAGCGCGACTTGGGCGACGTCCGAGGTTGGGCCGGACGTCAAGATGATTCTGAAGGCCACCTGTACGGCACCGCCTGTGGATAACTCTGTGGATAGAGTTTAAGACTCGGCGGCTTTTCAGGGCTGGTACGATCTCATAGAGCCTTTCGGGCGGCGGTCTTTTTATTTCGAACAAAAGAGGAACTTCTAATCTGATCTCCGGCGTTGTCGATCTCTAGACTCTCTGAGTGCGGGCCTTTGTCCAAAAAAAGTGATTATTTTCAATGGAGATGCCGTTCCGAGTCGCGACCATGGGCAACGGCTGGGGTGGCCTCTGAAGCGCAGAGGCGGATACCCAGAGGGCCTGAAGATGCCCGAGTCGCAGGGCAAAAAGGATCAATCGAAGCCTGTGGACAACTTGCTTGCAGGGGATTGGAGGGGGGCGCGAATGGGGCGCGATGCACCCCGCTGCCGTCCCCCGCACTCACCCCATTCTTTGGATTCGGGATCACACTCTCGAGCCTTGATGTGCCAACGTCGAGGCTCGATGATATCAATGTTCAGGTTTGAAGCCGCTTTGTCAGGATCCAACGGAATGGAGGGGCGACGGTGGTCGGTTCGAAAGAGACGATAATGCGCCCCCTGGCGCTCTCAGACGGCGGAAGCCCTCCCAGCGAAAGCGGCGCAGACCATAGCGGGTTAGAGCCCCATGTCATGGCCTATCTCTTCGACGAAGAGGAGTCCGAAGACCCGCCCTTGGAGCTTGATCCCGAAGCCATCGTTGATGATGGTGACGATGACTTCGAACTGATCGACTTCTCCAGTCCCGATGATGTTCGGGCGTCTCTGGCCAGCAAACTGGCTCTCTTGCTGCCGACTTTGGGGCGGGATCGCCGAAATCGAGTGTTTGACCTCACCTGCGTCGCTCTGGAGCGGTTGGCCCACGATGAGACGCTGGTGGTCCGGGTGGCCCTGGCCACTGCCATCAAGGATGTTGCGTGCGCGCCGCCGTCTGTGTGCTGGCAACTGGCTCAGGATGTCGAGGCGGTGGTGGCCGAACCCATTCTGAAATGTTGCGCCAACCTGACCGACAGAGACTTGCTGGCCTTTCTGCGCAATAAGCCGCCATCATGGGCCTTGGCGGCCATCGCCCATCGCCCGCGCGTATCAGAGCCCTTGTCATCCGCCCTGGTTGACGCCGGGGATCCCACCGTTACCGGCATTCTGCTTGACAACCAGGGAGCAGAAATTCCCGAGCCGGCACTGTCGGACATTGTAGAGCAAGCCAAGCGCCATACCGAATGGCAAGGCGGATTGGTTCGTCGTCCCATGCTGCCGAAACGGCTGGCCGTGCGCTTGGCATCTTTCGTGGACCAAGCGGCGCTAGAGTATTTGCGGGGCCGTAAGGATCTGGATGCGGCCACGGCTCGCGAAGTGGTCACGGTCGCACGACGCCGCATTGAATGGTTGCGTGATACCGACCCCAACGAGACTGTCGAACGGCGCGCCACCCGCCTGTTCCGTAAGGGGGGGCTGACCGAATCGGCAATCGAAGATGCGCTGTCGTGGAAGCAGATTGAGTTTGCTCGGGTGGCCTTATCGGTTCGATCCGGTATTCCACCCCTTTTGGTTGATAAAATTCTCCAGTCTCACAGCGGAAAAGCCGTTACAGCTCTAGCTTGGCGCGCAGATTTAACAATGCGCACCGCTTTTTTGCTTCAAAAAGAAATGAGTACGATTCCTCCGAATCAGTTCGTTTATCCACGCGATGGCATGAACTACCCCCTTACCGCCGACGAAATGTCCTGGCAATTGGAGTTTTTCGGGGTCAAGCCCCGAGGGGATTGAGACCATCGAGCCTTGATGGTGACTCATCAAGGCTGCCCTCAGACGCCGGGCGGGCGCATCCGCGCCCTTGGCTTCGCGCGCATGGGCGCGCGGGGCCGTCGTCGCGGCCCGATACCGGCGATGTGTCAGTATCAGGGCTCGCC
>CAIXKV010000101.1 GCA_903920145.1 uncultured Rhodospirillales bacterium | reverse complement strand
GCCCTCAGACGCCGGGCGGGCGCATCCGCGCCCTTGGCTTCGCGCCATGGGGCGCGCGGCGGCGGTCGCCGCCGATACCAACGGCACGGATCATTGTCTAGGGCCGTTGGTATTAAAGCGGTCCTCAGACGCCGGGCGGGCGCGTCCGCGCTCCCCTAGAGTCCACCACCTGGGGCTTCGCGTCCACGAAGACACAGGGCCGCCGTCGCGGCCCGAGGATCGACACTGTGTCGGTGTCAGGGCTCGCCGGTATCACCGAATGATCGCGGGGTCCAGTTGGCCGGTGGCGCGCAAGAGGGTGAAGGCGGCGATGGCGACATCGGCGTTGGCGGAAACGACGTCGCTTTGGGCGTTGATCAGGGAGGTTTCGCCCGAGAGCACATCGATCAAGGAGCGCCGCCCCTGAACCCGTTCTTCCCGCGCCAATCTCAAGAATTCGCTGCCGATATGGACCTGATTTTCCAGAAAACGGGCATTTTCCCGGGCACTGTCCAAGTTTTGCCACGCATTGCGCACCTGTTCCTCGATCACGTCATGCAGATTGGCGTATTTATCATCCGCTGATTGGGCGGTGTGGTGGGCGGCGTCCAATGCGTCGAAGGTGCCAAGGCCGGTGTTGAACTGATAGGTCATTTCGACCTTGACCACTTCTTGGCTGCGGCCACCGATGATGCCATCCGGGTTATGCTCTTGAATATACTGCGCCGAAGCGTGGATGTTGGGGTAAAGCCCGGACGACTCTAACCGCTCAATCTCGGCATGAGCGATATCGGCAGTCATGTGGGCGACCTCCAATTGGCTGTTGTGAGTCAGCGCGAAACTGACGGCCACCGGCAGGGACGCGGGCAGGAGATCGAAGGCAATGGAGATTTGATCAGACGGATCATCCGGCGGCGTTTCTGCCGGAACGTCTGGCGGAGCATGGCCGAACACCGCTCGATAACGGTTGATGGCATTAACCAGTGCCCCCTGGGCGCGCACCAGCCGGGCTTGGGCGCCGGCAAGCTGGCTTTTGGCCTGAAGCACATCCGAGGTAAAGCCGCCGCCCATTTCGACCATGCTTTGTTCCAGGCCGGTTTGGTGCTGGACATTGGCAACGGATTGCTCGGCGAATTTCACGGTTCGCCGCGCTCGGTCGAGATTGACGTAAGCCGTCAGTCCCTCCAGCAACAGATCCTGGATAGCCTGGGCTAAACTGGCCTCGGACTGGCGAATGGTCATGTCAGCCTTGTCAATGCTGGCATCAATAGCCCCGAAATCCCACAAGGTTTGACGAAGGCCAAATGTTACGCCATGGGTATCCAGCGCGGTTGCGGCGGTGGCGTTGGTATAGCTCATGGTCTGGTGGCCGACCGAAGAATTGAACACCAAATCGGGATACCAAGCACTGCGCGCACCGGAAGCGGCGGCTTTCGCTCCCGCCAGATCCGCCCGTGCCGCTGCTACCAACTGATGCTCGACCAACAGACGCTCTAAGGCCTGATGGATATCTTCGGCTTTGGCTTGCCCGGACTGGCCGATCGCGGCCAGGGCTAGGCCAAGGCTAAAGCCAAGGGCTACAACACACCAGCACCGGAAAAAGCCGGGGAACATTGGCACTATCTCTCTTGGAACGCAAAGCGAAGGGATCGGAACCAGGGACTGACCAAATACTCAAAAACTGTCCGGGTGCCAACCTTGACGCTGCACAGAACTTGCATACCCGGATAGAGTCGAAAGGTCTGGTCTCCGGCGGTGAATTGGTTTTGTTGGGTTTCAATCCGCACCCGGTAAAAGGATGTGCTGCCGGCGGCTCCGGTGGTGGCCACCGCGTCGGGGCTGACCCGAATTACGGTGCCGTCCAGATGCCCGAACAGAGTGGCTTCGGCGCTGGCCAAAGTCACCCGCGCGGCCTGACCGGAATGGACGAAGCCAATGTCTTGGATCGGCAAGCGGGCCTCGATGACCAGGCGATCCTCAATCGGCACGATTTCAGCCACGATCTGGCCCGGCTGAATGACGCCGCCTTCAGTGGTTACGCCCAAGGTCTTGACGATTCCGTCGACCGGCGCTCGCAGCACGGTCCTTTCCTGCACATTGTCCAGTCTGAGCGCCCGTTGGGACAATTCGTTGATCTGTTGCTGGGCTGTGGCCAGATCGGAACGGTCCTGTTCGATGACGGATTCCTTCAGCGACGCCAAACGCTCATGCGCCTCGCGCAGGGCCGCTTCGGCGCGAGGAATGGCGTTGCGATCCCCTTCGATGAGGGTCCGCAAACTTTGCTGTTGGCGCAGAAACTCCAGATGCGCCATACGGCTAGTCAGATCGCTGTGCAACAGATTGGCGCTGATCTCAACCTCGCTCGATACGATGGCCAGGGTCTTTTCATTGTTGCCGCTCCGCAGGGATAATTCGCGCAGATCGCCCTCGCGTTGGGCCACCAGACTTTCCTGGGTCTTGATATCGTGGCTGAAGCGTCGGCGGCGCGTGTCGAAAATCTCTCGCGCTTGGGCCGCCCGAGCCGGAGCTGCCTGTTCCAGGTCTGTTGGAATTTGCAGAGTCTCCTGCCCCTCGATTTCGGCGGTCAGTCGGGTCGCATCGATGCGCAACCCGGTCAGATGGCTGCGAACCTCTTCGGCTTCGGCCAGGGCGCGAATCGGGTCCAGTCGGATCAAGGGCTCACCCCTGGACACCATCGCCCCTTCTTCCACCAAGATATCCTTGACGATCCCCCCTTCCAGATGTTGCACCGCCTTTAACCGGCTGGCCGGCACCACCTCGCCTTGTGCGTTGCTCACCACATCCAGCGGCGCGAAGACCGCCCACAGTACGAACGCCACCACCAGCCCCAGGCAGGCCAGCAAGAAATGGCGTTCCGCACGGCGCTCTGGCGGCGTCTGAACAACAGCGGAAACAGCCTTTGATTGAGTCATGGCGTCTCTCCGCTCGGCGCCACCACCGCCTGAGCCGGCCCGGCCCGAATCACTTCCGGCTCGCCTCCATCAAAGCGCAGCACCAACCGGGCGCCGCGCAGGATCACCGGATCATGACTGACCACGATCAGGGTTCGTCCCTGTCTGGCCATCTCCATCAGCAGGGTATAAACCGCCTCGACGCCTTCGCGGTCGAGCCCTTCCGAAGGCTCGTCCAACAGCACCAGAGGGCCATTGATCAACATGGCCCGTGCCAACCCCAAGCGGCGGCGCAAGCCGGGAGCGAGGTTGGTGCCACCGCCGGCCAGATGCTGATCCAGTCCCGCCGGATGACGATCGATGAAGGAACGGAGTCCGGCGGCCGCGAGGCATCGTTCCAATTCCGCCTCGGTAGCGTCGGGCTGGGCCGCCAACAGATTTTCACGAACACTACCGTCAAGGAACAGCGGATCCTGGGGCAGATAAGCCACCTGACGCCGCCACCAATCGGGGGCGATCTGGCGCAGGTCAACGCCGTCCACTAGAATTTGGCCATGGGATGGATCAGTCAATCCGGCGATCAGGCGCAGCAAACTGGATTTGCCGGTTCCGTTGCGCCCGGTGATCACCAACACCCCGCCCGGTTCAAGGGCCACATTAAGGCGGGAAAAGAGCTGAATCCCAGGAAAGGCCAAACCAAGATCGCGGAGCACCAAACGCCCGGACCAGCCGGGGACGTGCTTGCGCCCCTCGGGCCGCGCTCCGGTTTCGGCGAAACGGCGGGCTCCGGCTAAACTTTGCTCGGCGCTTTTCAGGGCTTCCCCCAGCGGGATCAGTCGGGTCAGCGGAGCCAGCGCCCGCGCCGCAATCAGATTGGCCCCGATCAGTGCGCCCACATCCAACTGTCCCTGAACCACCAGCACCGCGCCGACGCAGATCACCGTCACTCCCATCAAGGCTTGCAGCGTCTGCCCCCACTGGGCGCTGTCGGCCTGGGACAGGGCGAGTGTGCCGCGAATGCTGCGGGCCTGAGCGGTGGCTACCCGCCACCGCTCCAGCAGCAGACTGGCTCCACCGAACTGTCGGACGGTATCGGCGGCAACCAGGGTCGCCGAGACCAGGGCATCAATCCGCTCGTCCCAGCCGGTCAGGGTTCGGATCGGCCCGACGAGGCGACGTTGGCCGTTCCACGCCACCACCAAAGAGGCCAAACAAAACCCCGTCGCAATCCCCGCTAGGGGCGGTGACAGCAACGCCAGTGCCACCAGGAACAGCAAAGAGAAGGGCAGATCGGCCAACGCCGCCAAATTGGGCGCGCCCAAGGCCCGTTCGGCCCGCTCGACTCCCCGTGCTAAGGCCACGCGTTCTCCTGGAGACCGCTGCTCCAGCATGGTCATGGGCATGGTGAGAAACAGGCCATAGACGCCAGTGGCCAGCCGCTCGTCAGAGCTGCCGACGATCTCCGTGGCCAGCCGCAACCGCAACCGCCGGAACAGGGCCTCGGCGAGGATGACGATGACCACCCCGCTGGTCAGGGAGATCAGCGTTGCCGTTACCCCATAGCTCACATATCGATTCAGCACCAAAATGACATAGAGCGACGACGCCAACCCCAGCAGGTTGGCCAGCAGGGACGCCACCAGCAAATAGGCTGTTGCCGACGGATTGCCGGCCATCCGCGCGATCAGTTCCCGCACAGTGCCCCTCTCATATCATCGAGCTTTAATGTTGATACATTAAAGCGGCCCTCAGGCGCCGGGCGGGCGCATCCGCGCCCTTGGCCCCGCGTCCACGGGCGCGCGGGACCGCCGTCGCGGCCCGGTACCGGCACTGTGTCAGCGTTATGGCTCGCCGGTATCATATCATCGAGCCCTGATGCGGTGGTTATCCATCCGAGTGAGACAGCTCGCCATGAGACGGATCCCCGCCGCTTACCATCGGAGAGGTGTAGGCCAGCAGGGCCGGCTTCGGAGCCGTCTCCTCTTGTCGCACGGCGTCACCGGCGTTGCTCCATTCGATGCCTTCCGCCTGGAACCGCTTCCAAATGCGCGCCAGAACCGCGTTAATCACCTGATTTTCGTCATTGCCCTTCCGAGCCTGAAATTTGACCCGATAGCGCGCCACCCACATGCCGTTCGAGCACTCGACGCCCTTAAACTGGGCATCGGGGCCGAAATAATTGCTAGTGAGATTGATGAAAATGTCGAAACTATCAAGGGCCTCTCGAATCAGAGAACGCACCTTTTCGGGGTCATAGCGCGGATCCAAGAGCAATTGTAGGCGGATAAAGTTATCCGAAACGTCACTAAAGTTATGAATCTCGGATTCTGATACTTTGGAGTTAGCCAAGCAGACAAGTTGACCTTCCAGATGACGAATTCGGGTGGTCCTCCAGGTGATATCGATCACCTGCCCCATGACATTGGCATTTAACTTGATGTAGTCGCCGACCTGGAAGGGGCGTTCGATATTGAGCACGATCCCGGAGAAGACGTTGGCGATGTTGGCCTGAACCGCCAACCCGATGATCATGGCTAACAACCCCGATGTCGCCAGTAGGCTGGTTACGGTTTTGCCCATGACGAAGGCCACCACGCCAAAGAAGGCAAACAGGTAAATCACCAGCGCCACCACGGCCCGGATAATGGCAGGGACTTTGCGGCCTGTGCGAATTTCTAAGGGCACCCATAGAAACCGCTCGACCGAAATGGCCATCAGCCGCGCGGGTACCAGCCACCACAAGGCGCTGTAGACCAAAACGATGCTATCAACGGTAGCGGTGCTGAAATGCTGAACCCCGTAGTCCAACCCAAGATTTCCGGCGGACATCAGCAGGACCGGCCACGTAACGATGCGCAGGCCCAAGGTCTGCATCCGCCAGAATTGGCCCCGGTCTTTGCGATCAAGCAAGGAGGCCACCACCGCTCCCACGAAGGAGAAGATGGCCAGGATCACAAACCAGTCAGACGAAATAAAGTCTCGAGGATCGATCTGGTCGGGTTGGAGCTGAACGCCGAGATCAAGTTGGGAGAATTCCGACTGGGGTTTGCCAAAACCGACGAACGCAGGGTCGCCTTCGGCGCCGCGCCGGGATAGATCTTGGGAAATCCAGGCCCGTTCCAGCCGCCAGCCGTTAACCCCGGCCAACACCCGTGACCGGCTCATGGCTGCGATCAGAGGGTCGGTGATGCTGTTGCCTCCGCTGCCCAGCAGCCTCGACAGAGTCCGTAGCAGCGACGTGTCGCTGCTGCCTCCGGAGTCTGGGGCCAGCACCAGATTCGAGGTCAGCATCTGCTCGGCCAGGGTCGAGCCGCTATCTAGGTCCAGCCCCAGAATATCGCTGACATACATCAGGTTGTCGCGACTGAGGGTTCGGTGATGAAAGGCAATGCCGACCACCTGAGTCCCATAAGCCCGCTCGACATCGGAATAATTCATGAAGAAACGGCCACCGGCCCGATACATTCGGTAGGTGGTATCGCCGGCATGAACCTCTCTGTCCGGCTTATCCAACTTGATCGGCTCGGCGGCATTTGTAAAGACAATATCCTGAGGCTCAAGTGCCCCACGCCACCGGAACCATATCACAAAGTCAAGGCGAACAGTTTTTGACTGAATATCTAAGTCTGACAGTTTCTCTAATTTGATGCCGGAATAGATGACGTTGGTTTTATACATGAATCGGTCATTGGCGTAGAGGGCCCGACCGGCCAACAGTTCATCGAGATAATTCCCAACATTTTCCTCCCGAATCGGCGAGAGCTGCGTTAGCGCCGCGACCAGATCGGCACCGTCATAATTCCCGATCATGATCTGAGAGGTCGTCGCGCCCTTGGCATCGAACGCCACGGGGCCGAACAGCCCGGACAGGCGGGCCTGTCCTCCTCCGTCCGGCTCCAGGCTGAGTCCGGCCAAATGGTCGCGGATCCGGGTGCGAAATGCCTGAAGCGGCAGGTTGGCGGATTGAGCCTCTGGTCGCCCATGGGCGAAAAGCAACGAGCGCATGGCGTCAAAGCCGGCTGCGGCCAGCCAGTCAGGAGCGCCACGATGCGCCTTCTGGTAGCCGTTTTTGAAGCCTTGGGCCAATTCTCCCGCCGTATCAAACAGCAGGGGCGTGGTCACCACAATACCATTAAACGCCGATGCTACCGATGCCGGCGCTCTGGTGTCAGCCATCGGACGCGCGCCGGATCCCCACTCGGCCTTAAGGGCCTCATGGAAGGCATTGGTGGCTAAAACGCGGGGACCGACCACTCGGTTGCTGATTCCGTCCCGCCGCAGCGCCGCCACCACCCGCGCGCTGCTCAGGCCGTCCCCCAGAACCAGGACGCTGCCGATCAGCTTCTTATCCTTAATGTCGGCGCTGATCGCCTTCAAGCGGTCGCCAAGATCGGGAGACGCGCCGTCATAGTCCCAGCGATACAGGGTTTTGGTTCCGAACCGCCGCATCACTTCGTCGAAGGCCTGAATCAGGGCTTCGTTGTCGGCGCCGGCCTGATAGATGATCGAAACCGTCTTCTCACCGATGACATTTCGGACATAGTTGGCGAGAAACCGGATTTCATAGCTCTGGTTGCCTGTGGTTTTGAACATCCACGGATTAGCCGGGGCGTCAGCATCCACATCGGCTGCCAGGGACAAAGCCGCCAGCCCGTGTGCCTGATAGAGTTCTCCCGCTGCCGCTGCGGCTGCCGCCGACCAATGCCCGACCACGCCGACCACGCCGGCAGCATCGGCGGCTGCCGCCGCGCGTCGGGCGCCCTCTGGGGTGTTTTCGTCGTCAAAGGCCAGCAGTCTGAGGGGTCGGCCTCCCACGCCCCCGTCGTGGTTGACCTGATCGACGAACAATGCCGCGCCGCGTCGAATCTGCTCGCCCTGGGCCTGCTCTGGACCACTGAGCGGCGCCACCACGGCCACCCGAATCTCCGTTTCGGCGGGCCGCAACACCGTCAAATGGACCAGTAAAGCGATCCCGCCCGCAACGCCAGCGGCCATCGTCAGGATAAACAGGAACAGCTTGCGCTTCGACCATGTGCGCGTGCGTGCGCGGAACGAACCATCGAAGAGGGAGTGGAGCATAGCATCCGTTGGCGCTGATGGAGCCGTAATGGCCGATAGCCGAGGTCATCGTGACCGATGTCACATGATCAACCGGAGTGGATGGGGGCTGTTCACATAAAGGACATCAGGCGTCCCTCGGGCGGCCACTGCCCCGTCAACACTCTGGCCATTACCCAAGCGTCCAACGGGACGTGGAACAACTGACCATTCCCGAAGTCCATAGGGCATTCCATCCTCACCCAATCTGGAGACCGCCGCCGAGGATATCCTACATTCTGTTGCCGACGCAAGGTTCCCTAGGGATAAAACGACATGGTGATCAGTATCACCATTATTGTCACGATTCGAATCCCCAGGGCTTTCCCGTTCAATCCTTCGGTTGGTGATTTATAATGCTTCAGGTTAGAACCACTCTTTTATGGACCAAAGGAATATCTTGCCTTGTTTCCCTCATGCGTCTCGCCCGCGTGCGACGAAGGGAGGATTCAGGAAGCCGGGTTTGCCATAACCAAGTTCCGGTCTGGTCGCGGCATGGTTTTGCAAAGGTGTTTCGTCGAGCACTTCAACGCGTCCGCCCGCCGCCAACAACACTGCGTGCCCGGCAGCCGTATCCCACTCGCAGGTCGGCCCAAAGCGGGGGTAGATGTCGGCTTGGCCCTCGGCTACCAGGCAAAATTTCAAAGAACTGCCTCGCGCCCGCCGGGTGGTCACGGGAAACCGGGCCAGGTACCGGGCTTCGGCGGCTTGGTCGCCATGGCTCCGACTGCCCACCGCGATCCAGTCCGCATCGGGAGCCGGTCGGGCGGTGATGGGATGATCCGCGCCGCCTGCTCGTGACACCACCGCCCCCAGGCCCTCGGCTCCGGCGTAAAGGTCGCCTAAGACGGGCGCCAGGACCACGCCCAGCACGGGCCGACCGGCTTCGATCAGGGCGATATTGACGGTGAACTCGCCGTTGCGGTTCAGGAACTCCTTAGTGCCGTCGAGGGGGTCCACCAGCCAGAAGCGCCCCGCTCCGACATTCGGCACCGCCCCCGCCGCTGCGGCCTCTTCGGCGACCGCCGGCACGCCGGGCAGCAGTTGGGCCAAAGCCGGCAGAATCAAAGCCTCGGCGGCTTGGTCGGCTTCGGTCACGGGGCTTCCGTCAGCCTTGAGGTGACTTTCAGCGCCTTCGGTGTAATAGCGCAGGATTAAGGCCCCGGCTTCCAGGGCGACGGCGCGAATCCCTGCCAGTAGGGCAGAGCGCGAGGGTTCGGTCATGAGGGCTTGATCCTTGCGGGAGCGGGGAGGGGGCAAAAGCGGGGGGCCGAGCCCCGCGCGATTCGTCAGGTTCGCCGGTCGTTATGCGCTTCGGACCTTGAGGATAAAGCCATCCACCGCCTGCCCAAGATTGCCGGATTCGCGCAGCAGGCTTTCGGCGGCCACCAGGACTTTCTCCGACAGGCTTCCGGTTTTGGCAGCGGCGCGGGTGACATCCCCGATGTTGGTTGTAACCTTGAGGGTTCCAGACGCCGCTTGCTGGACGTTGCGGGCAATATCCTGGGTCGCGGCGGCCTGCTCTCCGACGGCGGCGGCGATGGTGGTGATGATCTCGTTGATCCGCAAAATGGTCTCACCGATGCCTTTAATGGCTTCGGCGGCTCCGGTTGCCGCTGCGCGCATTTCGGCAACTTGCCCTGAAATCTCTTCGGTGGCTTTGCCGGTCTGGGTGGCTAAACTCTTGACCTCGTTTGCCACCACGGCAAAGCCCTTACCGGCCTCGCCGGCCCGCGCGGCCTCGATGGTGGCGTTCAACGCCAGCAAATTGGTCTGAGCGGCGATGCTGTTAATCAGTTTCACCACGTCACCGATCTTCTGGGCGGCTCCCACCAAGCCCGCCACCACCTGATTGGTGCGATCGGCCTCATTCACCGCCTGACTGGCGATGGTCGAGGATTGGTTGACCTTGCGGCTGATTTCATCGATGGAGCCGCTCAACTGTTCGGCGGCGGTCGCGACGGTTTGGACATTGGTCGAGGCTTGTTCTGCCGCCGTCGCCACCGCCATCGACTGGCGGTTGGTGTCCTCGGCGATGGTTGACAGGCTTTCGGCATTGACGCGCATTTCGGTTGAAGCCGAGGACACGGTGCCGACGACGCTTTTGATGCTGCTTTCAAAGCTGTCAGCGAATTGGTTCATGGCTTGCTTCTTGTCGTCGGCAGTTCGCCGGGCCTGGGCCTCCCGCTCGGCCTTCAGGCGCTCGACTTCAATGGCGTTATCCTGGAACACTTGGACCGCCTGGGCCATGCGCCCGATCTCATCGCGATGATCTCGAGCCGGAATGATGACGCCATGATCGCCCGCCGCCAAACGGCGCATGGCATCGGTCATGGCCACCACCGGGCGCGCAATCAACACGGTCAACCCCAAGGCCACCACCAGTCCAACCGCGATGGCAAGGCCGGCAATCACCAATGTCGTCGTCAGGGCGTGGTGGATTTCCGCGCCGGCCTGTGGTCCCAACTGGTCTTGAAGCTTGATATTCGCGATTTTCATATCTTCAGTGGTTTGAGCAATCGCCGGGCCAATTTTATAAAGAGTATCCTGAACCAATCGATCGCGTTCAAAGATATGGGTCTTTAACCCACTGAAAGCATCTTGATAATGCTGAAGAGTCGATGTCAATGCAGCGCATCGATCGCGATTTTCGGGAGTCTTGACGGTGGCGATTAGGGCACTAATCTTCTCGCGAACGGCGGCTAGTTCCTGGTCAGTTTGGTTGGCGTCGCCCACAGTATGACTCTGGACAAATTTGTTGCTGTAACTTTGGGCCAACAGGATGCTGCGGAGCGCTTCGCCAGCCAAGAACGCCGAGTCGCTGTCGCCGTCATGGCGCGCGCTTTCCATGGTTTCGGTCAGAGTCTTACCGATATCCCGTCCCAACTGGTTCATACTCAAAAATAATTCGGTGAGTTGGCGTTGGATGTCGTGGGTTTGGGCAAAGGTTGCGCCGTAGTCTTTCAGATTTTTTTCGATGTCATCGATGGCATTCCGGGTCGCCTTGTTCTCAAACAGCGTTCCGGCGGCTTGGGCCAAGGCGGTTGCCGCTGCAACCCGGTCTTTGACCGCATTGGCGGCATCTTCAACGCCGGTCAGTAAGAAGTCATTGGCACGCAGGCGGACCTCCAGCATATTGGCCTGGATCCGGCCCAACGCATTGTTCTGCTGTGCAAGGTTTTGATAGTCGGTGAAGTTGGTCAGAGCGCCATTCAAGGCTTCATAAGCGCCGGCACTGACAACAAGCAGCAAGATCAACAACGCCCCGATGCCGGTCGCAACCTTGGTGCCGATCTTAACATTATTCAGGATGGCCATAATCATGTCCTCGTCAATGTGCTGATAAATGGTCTTGATAATGGACCGAAGCTTTATGTACAGATTCGAGGTGTTAAGGCAGCGCGGGCGTAAGCGTTTACCTCTCACCGCGCCGTTCGACGTAGGGCCGTCTTAACTCATTGATCCGATAGGCATTCAATTTTATGATAATTCCAACAAATATAGGCTGGACGAGCGTCGGTGCCAGCAAAATGAGCATAATCATTAGATCTGTTCTGACCGAATTCAAAGGCCACATCCTCAGTGGGCATGCTTATTATGCAAACGGCAATGCCATCGGTGGTTGGCCGGTTCGCTGCACTCTTCGGCGTTGATTTGAGCCAATCTTTCCATTTTTAAATTAAGATAGCCATTTCCAGCGAACATAAATGCGATGCCATTATGTGGGATAATCTTTTCAAATCCGGTATCGTCAATATAGAGAATAAAATTATGATTTTGTATTGACCACCGAGAATCGCAGGCCATCAATAGCGCGATAAGATCGGTGACATTTGTGGTCATGCTAAGAAATCCATTTAAATCGCATCGACGACATGAGTTTAGCTCGGCGCCGGTGACCTGTCACGCTAAAAAGCCCATTTTTAACCGTGTTGACCAGAACGCCGGGCCGGTCGATCATGCCGAGGCCATTGACTATCTGGCGCGGTTGGCTCAACAACCTGCCCAGTTACCCCACCGTATCATAAGAGATTCGCCCGTGCCCCATCTCCTCGATCTTCTCCGTGACCGTGTTCTGTTGTGCGACGGCGGCTTTGGCAGCCGGGTTCAGTCCTTGGACCTTGATGTCGAGCGTGATTATTGGGGGCACGAGAACTGCACCGATATCCTGGTGCTGTCGCGCCCGGACATCGTTCGGGACATCCACGCCGGCTATTACAAAGTTGGCGCGGATATGGTCGAAACCGATACGTTCGGCGCTTCGCCGATCACGCTCGGCGAGTTCGGGTTGCAGGATCGAGCGTTCGAGATCAACAAAGCGGCGGGCGAGGTGGCTCGGGAGGCCGCCGAACGGTTCAAGGGCGACGGCCGCGACCGTTTCGTGGTCGGCTCGATTGGTCCCGGCACCCGACTGCCCAGCTTGGGGCATGTGGCCTATCCGGTCCTGGAAGACTCCTTTGCGGTGCAATGTCGGGGGCTGATCGCGGGCGGTGTGGATGCCATTTTGATCGAAACCTGCCAGGATCCGCTCCAGGTCAAGGCTGCGGTCAATGCCGCTCGGATCGCACGGGCCGAAGCTGGCCTTGATCTGCCGATCTTTGTCCAAATTACCGTCGAAACCACCGGAACCCTGCTGGTTGGCACGGACCTGCCGGCGGCGGCCACCATCATCAACGCCCTGGATGTGCCGTTGATGGGACTGAACTGCGCCACCGGCCCTCGAGAAATGGCCGAGCATGTGCGTTGGCTTAGTACCAACTGGCCGGGGCTGGTTTCGGTCCAGCCCAATGCCGGCTTGCCCGAATTGGTGGACGGCAAAACCCGTTATCCTCTGCGCGGTGCCGACTTGGCCACCTGGCTGGAGCGGTTTGTCGCCGAGGATGGGGTGAATCTGATCGGTGGGTGCTGCGGCACCAACATCGAACATATCGAGGCTGCCGATGCCATGCTGCGCCGTCTGGCGCCAGCGGGGCAGTATCGCCCGACCCCGGCCCGGCGGAGCCCTGTTTGGACGCCGTCCCTGGCTTCGCTATACAGCCCGGTTTCACTGCGTCAGGAAAACGCCTATCTGTCCATCGGTGAACGCTGCAACGCCAATGGCTCCAAGAAATGGCGGGAGTATCAGCAGGCCCATGATTGGGACGGCTGCGTGGCCATGGCGCGGGAGCAGGTCCGGGAAGGCAGCCACACCCTGGATGTTTGCACCGCCTTTGTGGGGCGTGACGAAGCCGCCGAGATGAACGAGGTGATCAAGCGGTTGTCTGCGTCGGTGACGGCACCGCTGGTGATCGACTCCACCGAATACACGGTGTTGGAACAGGCGTTGCAGCTTTACGGCGGCAAGGCGGTGATCAACTCGATCAATTTCGAGGATGGCGAGGAGACCGCCGCCCGTCGGCTTCAGTTGGCCCGCAAGTTCGGCGCGGCGGTGATCGCACTCACCATCGACGAACAAGGCATGGCGAAAACCGTCGAGCGCAAGTTGGAAATCGCCCGGCGGCTTTACGACTTTGCCGTCAACCGTCACGGCCTGCCCGCCAGTGACCTGCTGTTCGACCCACTGACCTTTACCATTGCCACCGGCAACGAGGATGACCGCAAGCTGGCCGCCTGGACTCTGGACGGCATCGAGGCTATCGCGCGGGAGATGCCCCAGTGCCAGATCATCCTGGGGCTGTCCAATGTCTCGTTCGGATTGAATCCGGCGGCGCGGCATGTGTTGAACTCGGTTTTCCTGGATCACGCCCTGCGGCGTGGGATGACCGGCGCCATCGTTCATCTTTCCAAGCTGATGCCGCTGCACAAAATCCCTGCCGAAGAGGTTGAGGCTGCCGAAGACCTGATCTTTGATCGGCGGCGCGAGGGCTATGATCCACTCCAGGCCTTCATGGCGTTGTTTGCCGGTCGGACCCAGGGCAAGGCGGTGGTGCGGGAACGACCGGCGGATGTCGGGGAACGGCTCAAGCTGCGGATCGTCGACGGCGATCGCACCGGCCTGGAAGCCGATCTGGCCGAAGCCATGACCGTTCACCCGCCTCTGGCCATCATCAACACCTTCCTGCTCGACGGCATGAAAGTGGTGGGAGAGCTGTTCGGGTCGGGTAAAATGCAGCTTCCGTTTGTGCTGCAATCCGCCGAAACCATGAAGGCGGCGGTGGCGTGGCTGGAGCCTCATCTGGAAAAGGCCAATGATCAGGCCAAGGGAACACTGGTTCTGGCCACAGTCAAAGGCGATGTTCACGATATCGGCAAGAATTTGGTGGATATCATTCTCACCAACAACGGCTATCGGGTGATCAACCTGGGCATCAAGCAGCCGGTGGATGCGATCATCAAGGCGGCACAGACTCATCAGGCCAATGCGGTTGGCATGTCGGGTCTGTTGGTCAAATCCACCGTGATTATGAAGGACAATCTGGAAGAAATGACGCGGGCCGGGTTGACCATGCCGGTGTTGCTGGGCGGCGCCGCCTTGACCCGAGCCTATGTGGAAGGAGAGTGCGTCGCGGCCTATGGCAGCGGGCGGGTTGGCTATGCGGGGGATGCCTTTGACGGCCTCCATTTGATGGACAAGGTGGTGAGCGGTGGGTTTGACACCTATGTCGCGGCGCTCCAGGCCAAGCGCGCCAGCCAGACCGGCGGCCCGCGTCGGCGGGTGTTGGGCCAGGCGGCGTCTGCCGCGACCGGGCCGGTGGATCAGGCTGTCACGCGGGCACGGCGGTTGGCACTGGCTGAAGGGGTCGCGGTTCCGACTCCGCCGTTCTGGGGCGCGCGCGTGATCGAGAAGGTCTCGCTGAAAACCCTGGTGCCGTACCTCAATGAACGCACGCTCTATCAGTTACAGTGGGGATACCGGAAGCAGGGCCGGACCCTGGATGAATTCAAGGTGTGGGCCCGGCAGGAATTGCGTCCGATCATGACCCGGATGCTGGAGACCTGTGCCCGTGATGCGATCCTGACGCCCCAGGCGGTTTACGGATATTGGAAGGCTGCCGCTGAAGGGAATGATTTGATCCTGTTCGGCGAGGACGGCATCCATGAAGTGGCGCGCTTCACACTGCCTCGCCAAAGTCAGCAGGATGGCGTTTGCGTGGCCGATTTCGTGCGGGATGTCACCGCGTCAGAGCGCGATGTGATCGGGCTTCAGGTGGTCACGATGGGCAGCCGCGCGACCGAAGTTGCCCTCGAATGGTTCGAGGGCAACCGCTATCAGGATTACCTCTATCTGCACGGAATCGGCGTCGAGATGACCGAGGCGCTGGCCGAGTATGTCCATCTGACCATCCGGGCCGAGTTGGGCTTTGGTGACCAGGACGCCCGCGACACCGAGGCGTTGTTGCAACAAGGCTATCGCGGCAGTCGTTATTCCTTCGGTTATCCGGCCTGTCCGCGCCTGGAAGATCAGGAACCGCTTCTGCGTTTGCTGGATGCCGGGCGGATCGGCGTGGTGTTGTCCGAAGGCAGCCAGCTTCACCCCGAGCAAAGCACCAGCGCGCTGGTTTTGCATCACCCCAAAGCGCGGTATTTTTCGGTTTAGGGCTGTTTGTGGGCTCCACCCACGCCCGCAAAGGGCCGGTCGGCCCTTTGAACCCGCGACGGTTTCCCTATAATACCATCGGGCCTTGATGGTGACTCATCAAGGCTGCCCTCAGACGCCGGGCGGGCGCATCCGCGCCCCCTAGAGTCCACACACTGGGGCTTCGCGTCCACGAGGACGCGGGGC
>CAIXKV010000100.1 GCA_903920145.1 uncultured Rhodospirillales bacterium | reverse complement strand
GCCCTCAGACGCCGGGCGGGCGCATCCGCGCCCTTGGCTTCGCGCGCATGGGCGCGCGGGGCCGCCGTCGCGGCCCGATACCGGCGATGTGTCAGTATCAGGGCTCGCCGGTATTATACATCGAGCCTTGATGGTGACTCATCAAGGCTGCCCTCAGACGCCGCAGACGTGTCAACGTCCAAGGCCATTGGTCTTAGTCTTCGGAGGTTCCGGCTTCAAACGACGATTCGGAGTCTTCCAGAAAGGCCAACTCTTCGGTGGTGCTGGTGCGGTTGAGGATCGCGTTTCGGTGGGGGAAACGGCCAAAGCGTTCGATGATTCGCAGGTGACGCTCGGCATAGGCCACCAGATTGGGCCGACCAATACGGTTGCGCACCAGGAACAGGGACAGCCGTTGAGCCTCCAAGCATTCGGCATGTTCGAACGGCAGATAAACGAAGAGGCGGCGATCAGCCCTGAAGCCCAAATCATGGGCATTGTCGATCATGTGGTGAGCCAAGGCCAGCGCCACGGAGTCGGTGGCGAACGCGCCCGCCGTGTCACGGAAGATGTGGCGCGGGGCCTGATCGAACAGCAACAGAAGCGCCAAGCAGCCGGTCGGCGCCTCTCGCCAGGACTCGAGAGCACCGGCCACAGCCTGCCGGTAAGTGTCCAGCCACGCCTCCCGGACCTTCTGGTCGAACCCCTCATCCGGTGCAAACCAAAAAGGCCGGGTGGTGGGCGCGAACCAGAAGTCGAGAACGGCAAAAGGGCTCTTCATACCCGTTGCGCCGTCCTTAAATCTCAGGCCCTTGAGCGTCTTCCGCTTTGTGATAGGCGGCGATTCCGGCCTTGATCAACTCTGCGGCCTCGTCGGCTTCGCCCCAGCGGACCACATTGGTCCACTTGCCTTTTTCCAAGTCCTTGTAATGCTGGAAAAAGTGCCGGATCTGCTGAACCATGATCTCGGGCAGATTGCGGTAGGAGACGATGTCGCGATGGAAAGGATGAAGATCGTCAACCGGGACAGCGATGATCTTTTCGTCCAGGCCGCCTTCGTCTTCCATGACCAGCACCCCGATCGGGCGGGAACGGACGACGGCGCCCGCGATCACCGAGGTCGGTCCTACCACTAGCACATCCACCGGATCGCCGTCATCGGCCAGGGTGTGGGGGATGAAGCCGTAATTGCCAGGATAAAACATCGCGGTGTGCAAAAAGCGGTCCACGAACACGGCGCCCGAGACCTTGTCCACCTCGTATTTCACCGGCTCGCCACGCAACGGAATCTCGACCACTACGTTGATATCCCACGGTGGCGTCCGGCCGACCGAAACTTTGCTCAAGTCCATAGTTCCCAATCCTTTGTTGCGTTTGCCGTGTCACCATCCTAGGCGCGAACCCCCGGTCAAGCCAAGAGGTCTGTGACGGCTTTTGACTTGCCGGGCGGTTGCCCGCATTATGGGGTGCGGTCAGGGAAGCTGGCGGCGGCGTTGGTCGAGGGTAAGGGTACGAGTCTCGCATGAATGTTTTTAAAGACTTTCGCAAGCGGTTGTTGGGGTTGCTTGACGAGATGGTGGCCGCCGGAGAGCTGCCGGTTGGCCTTGATACCGCTCGGGTGACGGTCGAGTCGCCCCGTGAGGCGAGCCACGGCGACATGTCGACCAATGCCGCGATGGTGTTGGCCGGGCAGGTGGGAACCGCGCCCCGCCAATTGGCGCCCCAATTGGCCTTGCGCCTAGGGGCATTGCCCGAGGTGCTGACCGCCGAGGTCGCGGGGCCCGGTTTCGTCAATCTGCGCTTCGCCCCGGACTTTTGGCGGGTCCAGGTGGCCGAGGTGCTGCGGGCCGGCACGGCCTATGGCGCGAGCACAATCGGTGCCGGGCAGCGGGTGAATATCGAATATGTTTCGGCCAATCCCACCGGCCCGCTCCACGCAGCCCACGCCCGAGGCGCGGTGGTTGGGGATGCTTTGGCGAATCTGCTGGAAAAAGCCGGGTTTATCGTCGCTCGGGAGTATTACATCAACGATGCGGGCAGTCAGGTGGAAACGCTGGGGCGTTCAGCCTATCTGCGTTACCGCGAGGCTTTGGGTGAGGAGATCGGCGAGATTCCCGCCGGCCTCTATCCCGGCGATTATCTGAAAGAGGTTGGCCGGGCGTTGGCCGAACGGGATGGCGGGCGCTGGCTGGATCAACCCGAGTCGACATGGCTGCCGGTGCTTCGGGATTTTGCCATCGACCGGATCATGCTCGGGATTCGCGAAGATCTGGCGACATTGGGCATTGGAATCAATGTATTCAGTTCTGAACGAGCGCTGGTGGCGTCGGGGGCGGTGCAAGCGGCTTTTGAAGAATTGTCGGCGCGCGGGCTGATTTACCAAGGGGTGCTGGATCCGCCCAAGGGCAAAAAGCCCGATGACTGGGAGCCTCGCCCCCAAACTCTATTCCGCGCCACCGATTACGGGGACGATGTTGATCGGCCTTTGCGGAAATCCGATGGTTCATGGACCTATTTCGCTAACGATATCGCTTATCACCTGGATAAATTTCGCCGGGGCTTTACGGTTCTGATCGACGTGTTGGGCGCCGATCACGGCGGTTACGTCAAACGGATGCAGGCCGCGACCACCGCGATCACCGGGGGCAAGGCCGCACTGGATGTCAAAATCTGTCAGCTCGTGCATCTGATGGATCAGGGCAAGCCGGTTAAAATGTCCAAGCGGGCCGGGACATTTGTCACATTACGCGACGTGATCGATGAAGTTGGGCGTGACGTGGTCCGCTTTATCATGTTGACCCGACGTAATGACCAGACTTTGGATTTTGACTTTGCCAAGGTCACCGAGCAATCGAAAGACAATCCGGTTTTTTATGTTCAATACTGTCATGCCCGATGCCGTTCGGTGCTGCGCCACGCCGCCGAAACACGGCCAGCGGCGGTTCTGACTCTCGAGGCTTTGGCTGAGGCGCCGCTGCACCGCTTGGTCGAGCCCGAGGAATTGGCGCTGATTCGAATCATGGCGGGATGGCCGCGATTGGTGGAAGGGGCCGCCGAGGCCCACGAGGCCCATCGTGTGGCTTTTTATCTGTATGATTTGGCAGCGGGCTTCCATGCCCTGTGGAACAAGGGTAAGGACGATACCACGCTTCGCTTCCTGGCTCCGGATGATGCAGAACTGACCCTGGCTCGATTGGCCTTGGTTCAGGCGGTGGCAACGGTGGTGGCGTCGGGCTTGGCGGTGATCGGAGTGGAGCCGGTCGAGGAAATGCGCTCATGAGTCGGTACGAACTCGAGTTCGATCCCGAAGAATATCGACCCCGGCGGCGATCCCGTCCGCCGGGGGGCTTGTTGGTGCAAGTGCTGCGAGTCGTATTTGCATTGGGTGCGGTTGCGGCAGTTGCGGGTTCTGTCTATCTAGGATTGCGCCAATCGGCCAGCGTCACCGACGACTCGGGAATTCCCCTGATCAAGGCCGAACAGGGACCGTTCAAGGCCCGGCCAGAGCAGCCTGGCGGCATGGATGTTCCCAATCAGGATAAGGTGGTGTTCGATCGCCTAGATCCTGAAGCGGCGCGTCCGGTGGTGGAGCGGCTGTTGCCGCCTCCCGAAACGCCGCTGCCGCGTCCGGTTTCACCGCCTCCTCCTCCTGCGCCGCCTCCTGCCCCGGTTCCGGCTGCGGCTTCTGCACCGGCACCCACATCTGCTGCGCCGCCGTCTCCGCCGTCGGCCCCTGCCATGGCCAATACGGATCTGCCCGGAGGGGCGCGACCGACTCCGAACCCGGCGTCGGCCATGGCTGCGGCGTTGCCTGCGTCGCCCCTTGCGCCGGAAACGGGTGGGCAAGGCAAGCCGCCGGTTGCGCCGTCCGCCCTCCCGTCCGCCACTGTGCTTCGACCGGCTCCGGTGATGCCCCTGTCCGCCGTGCCCGTACCGAAGGTCGCGCCTCCTCCCGTTTCACCTCCGGCAGCCCCTCCGAAGGCGGTTACGCCTCCGGTTTCGGCTCCAGCGACGGTGAGCGCGGGGGGGGTTCTCTTGCAGCTCGCCTCGGTTCGGAGCGAGGCCGAAGCCCGAGAGGAATGGCGGCGGTTGTCGAGCCATTATCATGAACTGCTCGGTGGCTTTACCCCTTCGGTGGTGAAGGTCGATTTGCCCGAAAAGGGCGTTTATTTCCGTTTGCGGGTTGGTCCTTTGGATGAAGCTCACGCTCACAGCGTTTGTGAGCAACTCAAAAGCCAGAATGTCGGGTGTCAGCTTGCCCGACATTGAGTCTAACCGGATGAGCGTCAAAAGCGGACAGGCAGCGTTAGCCGCCCGCGCCGTGGTGTTCGGGTGTGCCGGCCCCGTTCTGACTCTGGAAGAGCGCGCCTTTTTCCGGGAGTCCCAACCCCTGGGCTTTATCCTGTTTCGGCGCAATGTGGCATCGCCGGATCAGGTGAAAAACTTGGTCCGGGAGATGCGGGCTGCTGTTGGGCGCGAAGATGCCCCGGTGCTGATCGATCAGGAGGGCGGGCGGGTGGCGCGGTTGCGGCCTCCCCATTGGCCGAGTCATCCCGCCGCTCGGCGGATCGGTCAATTGGCCGAGCGGGCGCCTGCCGCCGGACGTGAAGCCGCGTGGCTGAATGGCCGGTTGCTGGCGGCGATGCTCTTTGATCTGGGCATTACCGTTGATTGCGCGCCGGTTTGTGACGTACCGATCCCGCATGCCCATGACGTGATCGGAGATCGCGCTTTTGGCGGCGACCCACAGAGTGTGACCGAGTTGGCTCGAGCAACCTGCGAGGGTTTTCTGGCCGGCGGCGTATTGCCGGTGATTAAGCATATTCCGGGGCATGGCCGGGCCTTCACCGACAGTCACCAAGAATTGCCGGTGGTCGATGCGGCCCGTTCGGAATTGGATGTCACCGATTTTGTGCCGTTTCGAGGCTTGGCCGACCTGCCATTGGGAATGGTTGCTCATGTGGTGTATCGGGCCATCGATCCGGGCCGTCCGGCCAGCACCTCGGCAGCCGTGATCGCCGGGATTGTGCGGGACTTGCTGGGGTTTGACGGCCTGCTTTTCAGCGATGATCTGTCCATGGGGGCGCTATGGGGCGCCCCAGCGACTCGGGCGCGGGATGTGCTGGCGGCAGGCTGCGACGTGGCGCTTCACTGCAACGGCGATCTGGCGGAGATGCGGGAAATTGCGGCAGTGGTTCCAGTTTTGGATGGTATTGGTGCGGCTCGTTGGCAACGGGCCGTGGCGACACTGCATCCCCCTCAGCCGATGGTCGCGGCGGTGCTGCGAGAGCGGTTGGATGAGCTGCTTCAGGACAGCCAGCCTCAGGGTTTGGCGGGCGACGACGATCCGACCGCGCGGGGCACTTTGGCTTTGGCCCTGGCAACCGGCGGCGCCAATCATTCGGCGGTGTTGGCGGATCCATGAGACCCGCGAGCCCTGACATTGACACACCGCCGGTATCGGGCCGCGACGGCGGCCCCGCGTCCTCGTGGACGCGAAGCCCCCGTGTGATACCGGCGAGCCCTGATACTGACACATCGCCGGTATCGGGCCGCGACGGCGGCCCCGCGCGCCCATGCGCGCGAAGCCAAGGGCGCGGATGCGCCCGCCCGGCGTCTGAGGGCAGCCTTGATGAGTCACCATCAAGG
>CAIXKV010000099.1 GCA_903920145.1 uncultured Rhodospirillales bacterium | reverse complement strand
GCCCTCAGACGCCGGGCGGGCGCATCCGCGCCCTTGGCTTCGCGCGCATGGGCGCGCGGGGCCGTCGTCGCGGCCCGATACCGGCAGTGTGTCATCGTTATAGCTCGCCGGTATCACATCCGATCAATTCTTGTTTTGTTCAGTAACGCCTTGAGTTCGATCAACTCCGCTCTTAAGGCTACCAACTGCCGCCGATGCCAAACCGGCAACGACTCGGCCACAACCGGCGGCAGCGGCAGCGGTGGCGGTGGCGGTGCGGGCACTGAAGAAGGGGTTCGAGACGGAACCGATGGCTCAGTTGCAAGCACCAACGACAAAGCCGCTGCAACAGGTGCTGCAACGGGTGGGCTGGGCGCAAGGTGTTCCGGTTCGTCCTCGACCAGCGTTTCCTCGTGAGCGGATGTCGGATCGGTCCCTTCCAGATCGACATCCAAATCACTCGCCAGCCCCTCGGTGTCGCCATCGGCGATCGAGCGCGACTCCTTCAACAGCCGCTGCACACCTTTGATGGTGTAGCCTTCACTGTACAGCAGGCGCCGAATATTCCGCAAAAGTGTAACGTCTTCGGGCCGGTAATACCGCCGGCCTCCGCCGCGCTTAAGCGGCCTGACCTGGGGAAATTTGGTCTCCCAAAACCGCAGGACGTGCTGGGGCACGTCCAGTTCATCGGACACCTCGCTGATGGTCCGAAACGCCGTTGCCGATTTGATACCGGCGCGCGGCCTGGCTTCTTCTTTGTCCATACTCGTCCTCAGGACGACCCGGCATTTTCGGCCTCGGCCAAGACCTCATTGATGCGATTCTTCAGAACGTGACTGGCCCTGAAGACCAGCACCCGCCGGGGCAGAATCGGCACTTCCTCCCCGGTCTTTGGATTGCGACCGACCCGTTGACCTTTTTGGCGCACCGAGAAGCTGCCGAACGACGAAATTTTAACCATCTCGCCTCGAGCCAGCGCGTCGGAAATCTCGTTAAGAATCGTCTCCACCAGCTCGGCGGACTCGTTCCGCGACAAGCCGACTTCCTGGTAAACTGCTTCGCTGAGTTGAGCGCGTGTTACAGTACTGTTCGGCATGGCGGTGTCCCTCCGAGAACCCGGATTGAGAGCCTAATCCGCCAAACTAACCTCGTCAATTCAAAAGCTTGCAGCGTGGGTTCAAAGTGTGACGCGAAGCACAGATGCCGGCACAAAAAACCACGCCGGCAACCACAATTCCACCTTCGATAACAAGGCGTTAAAAAGCGTTCTGACGTTCTGGGATACGAAAAGACGCCCGGCCCACCGCTACCAGCGCACCAGGGCCGACCCCCAGGTGAAGCCGCCGCCCATCGCCTCCATCAAAACCAAATCGCCCCGCTTGATCCGGCCATCGCCGACCGCCTCGGTCAAGGCCAAGGGAATCGACGCTGCCGACGTGTTGCCGTGATGGTCCACTGAAATCACAGCCCGCTCGAGCGGCAAATGCAGCTTGCGGGCCGTGGCCTCGATAATGCGCAGATTGGCCTGGTGGGGCACCAGCCAGTCAAGCTGACCCGGCTCAATCTCATTGGCCTTTAGGGCTTCCGCTGCTGTCTCGCTCAAACGGGAAACCGCATGCCGGAACACCTCTTGCCCGTTCATCCGCACATGCCCGGTGGTCTGAGTCGCGGACGGGCCGCCATCCACCCACAGCGCCTCGTAATGGCGGCCATCGGAATGCAGATGGGTCGACAGCACACCGCGATCCGCCACCGTGCCGGCGCCTTCGCTGGCTTCCAGGACCACCGCGCCCGCGCCGTCACCGAACAGCACGCAAGTGGTACGGTCTTCCCAATCGAGAATCCGCGAAAAGGTATCGGCGCCGATGACCAGCGCCGTGCGCGCCTGACCCAAGCGAACGAAGTTATCCGCCACCGCTAGCGCGTAGACGAAGCCCGAACAAACCGCCTGAACGTCAAAGGCAAACCCGGAGGTCACTCCCAACCGGGCCTGAACCTTAACCGCCGTCGCTGGAAAGGTGTGATCGGGAGTGGTGGTGGCCAGAACGATCAGGTCGACCCGGCTCGCCGGAATCCCGGCCTGGTCCAGGGCCTGCTGCGCCGCCTTGACCGCCAGATCCGAGGTGGTTTCACCTTCGCCGACGATGTGGCGGCTGCGAATACCAGTGCGCTGGACGATCCAGTCATCGGAAGTATCGACGCGCTGGGCCAGATCGTGATTACTGACCGGCTGGCCCGGCAAACACGAGCCGCAGCCAATCATAAGGGATCGTACTACCATTCAGACCGCCGCCGCCTCGATGTCGGGAACCGCTGCCGCACCAAGGCGCGGCATCTCTTCCTTAATCCGCTCGTTGAAGCCTTGTATTGCCAAATCGAATGCAACGCCGATGGCGTTAGCAAAGCCGATTTCGTCGGTTCCGCCGTGGCTCTTGACGCAGACTCCCCGCAAACCCAAGAACATAGCGCCATTATAGCGCCTGGGATCGGTGCGCGCCTTGAGTTTATTGAAGGCCGGTCGGGCCAGAAGGTAGCCGAGCCGGGCCAGGAATGACGCCTGGAACGTTCGTCGGAGAAGCTCAGAGTACAGCCGGGCCGTACCCTCGGCAGTTTTCAGCGCCACATTGCCCGTAAAGCCGTCGGTCACGATCACATCGACCTTGCCGGCGGCAATGTCGTTGCCTTCGACAAAGCCATGGAAACGCAAGGGCAACTTGACCGCCCGTAACCGGGCAGCAGCCTCCCGAATCGCCTCGTGGCCTTTTTGGTCCTCGGAGCCGACATTCAGCAAGCCAACGCTCGGCTCCACCAACCCCAGAACCGTTCGGGCAAACACCGATCCCATCACGGCAAATTGAACCAGATTGTCGGCGTCGCATTCCAAATTGGCGCCGAGATCCAGCATCACGCTCTCGCCGCGCTGAGTCGGGAAAAACGAAGCAATGGCAGGTCGATCGATTCCCGGTAACGTCTTGAGAACCATCTTGGCCATAGCCATCAGCGCACCGGTATTGCCCGCTGAAACCACGACTCCGGCCCGCCCCTCGGCCACCGCATCGATAGCCAGACGCATGCTGGTATTGCGCCCGCCGCGCAATGCTGCCGCAGCCTTCGCGTCACTGGTGACGGCATTAGGCGTGTGCAACACCGTTGTCACATCCCGCAATGCGGGCTGCTTGGCCAGCAAGGGGATAATTCGCTGTTCGTCACCGAACAGCAAATAATCAACCCCCGGATGACGCTCACGAGCCAGCGCGGCACCCGCAACCACCATATCGGGCGCATGGTCGCCGCCCATAGCATCAAGCGCGATGGTCAGACGTCCACTCACCGCCGGGCTCCTTTGCCGTTGGTAACGCCATCCGCCACGCCATTACGCGGCGGCAGTTTTCACCACTTCGCGGCCGTCATAGTAACCGCAGGCCGAACAAATGTGATGGGGGCGCTTCAGCTCGCCGCACTTCGGGCACTCGGCGTGCGACTCGGCGATCAGCGCATGATGGGCCCGCCGCATGTTGCGCCGGGATTTCGAGGTCTTTTTCTTCGGAACAGCCATGGTCTTTGCTCGGTCTCAACGCGGTGAAAACTTATTTCGGCGGGGGGATTCAGCACGATTCCCGACGCACCGTCCGAGTGGAAAGGGCGGCCCGATGAGGGCCGCCCTTCACGCGGTGCCTTCAATACAATCAATGTTGTCGCAGGGCAAGCACTATCCAGGGTTCACTCAGAGCTTCGGGCCAGAGCTTCGGGCCGAAGCTTTAGGACGGATCGGACGCCTTCAAGCGCGCCAAGGCCCTGAACGGATTGGCGGCATTCTTGGCTTCAGCTTCGGCTTCGGCGCCGTCGTCGTCAAAGCCAGCGAACACCACGCCGGGCCGTCGGGGATAAGGGTCCAGGGCCAACGAGAGATGTTGTGCGGTCAACTCGCCGATATCGATCCCCCCCTCGGCTATGGGCTCTGGCAAGTCCTCGTCAATAGCGAAGGGGTCCAGCACCAAATCTCCCAATACCCCGTCAGCCCTCTCAGCTTCAATCAGAGATAACGGTGCAAATAACGCCCCAAACTCTTCATCCACTTGCGCTGGAACTGGCTCCAACGACACGACACAACTTTGTACCACGTCGGCCCAAAGTCGCCCCCGCACCCGCACCTTGCGGCTGCCGTCCAATCGCCACAGCCGAACGGTGGCCTTGAGCTGGTTGATCGCAACCAACTTTAAGCGCACCGCCAATGCTTGGCGTTCCTCGGCCTTGGCCTCGATTTCGCGCACCACCTCACCGCCAGCCATGGCCTCTTCGCGCACCACCCGCGAAAATTCCGGTGTCACCGTGTCCATGCTCTGACTCTCCGTCCCAATTCCCATTGGCCTGATTCCCATTGGCCCCCATTACCAACCGGCCCCCTTTTCAACTTGATCCTGTGGCCTGTTGGGTCACGGATCGTCCGGGGAACCGGACGCACAACGCGAATATCGTCGCCCGATCAGCCGGTGCGAAAGCGAAAAGAAACCAGCCCAAGATCATTTTCACGCCAGCGACACGTTGACAGAGCAAACCCGGCGGTGCGATTGTTCACTGCGCTTCTGTCCCGCCCACACCATACCACGATAGTCGACTGTCATGACCGGATCGGCCTCTGTCAAATTGTTCGCCCTCGGATTGCTGGTTTCGGCTGCGGCGGGCTGCTCGCCCATCGTGGCAACCCACGGCAATATCGTCGAGCCTGAACGCCTCGGTGAAATCCACGAAGGCGCCAGCACCAAGAGCGATGTCGCCAACACTCTGGGGACGCCGACCGCCACCGGCACGCTCGACTCCAACACATGGTATTATATCGGCCAGCGTACCGAAAAGGTGGCATTCTTTGCGCCCGAAGTGGTCGAGCGGAAGGTTGTCGCGTTCCATTTCGACGAGAGCGGCACGCTTCGCAAGTTGGAGCAGCTCGACCTGTCCGCCGGGCAGGAGGTCGACTTTGTCTCGCGCACCACGCCAACGGCGGGCAAGGATCTCGGCTTTCTGGAGCAAATGCTTGGCAACGTAGGCCGGTTCTCGGGCGCCAAGGGCGGGCCGGGGGGTGGCCAGGGGCCCGGCGCGCCGCACTCCTGATCCTGCAGGATCCCGGCCCGGAGATCAGTACGGGCCGGGCGGTCAGTCTGGGAACAGAAAGCGGTCAATCCGCTCACGCAAAGCCGGTAGCGTGGGCGGTTTGACGACGAAGGCGTTGACCCCAAGCGCCATGGCTTGCCTGACAATATCCGATTCGCTGTGTTTGGTTAGAAAAATAACAGGAGTCCGGGGGTTTCGAATCTCGGTGCTCGCACGAAGGCGTGTCAGAAAATCCATTCCGTTGACTGGTTTCATTTCAACGTCACAAACCACGATGTCCGGGTTACTGCGCTGACATTCGCGCAACCCCGCCTCACCTTCCTCCGCTTCGCCGATTCGGCTGAATCCCAACTGCCCCAACAGTTGCACCACCGTCTTGCGCACGAACGCCTGGTCTTCGATCACCACCACGCTAAACGGCTGATAATCCGTGCGACTTCTATCCATCACATCCCCCTGTTTCACCGATGGGCTGACCGACCTCAAGTCTCCGGTCACAGAAACCCAGCCTGACAAGGCATGGTGAACCACCGGCCCCCGGTTCGACAAGCGCCAATGAGCCGCGTTGCGGCCGTCTCGAACATCGCCGGTCCTCGGGCTGCGGCCGCAGCGATCGGGTTAGCCGGTTGACAATCTGCGCCATCCTGGCCGCAAATGTCGTTCATAGCCGATTGGCTTGCCCAAGGGCCATCGCTCGCGTCGAACCCGAAGGATTCGATCCTTGATCAAACGGATTGTCGCCAGTTTCGTCGGCCTAATCATCGGACTGCCGAGCGTCGTTGCCGCAGCAGCGGAGGCGCCTAAGATCGCCATTTACAATTGGAATGACTATATCGGGGCCAACACCCTGGAATCTTTTACAAAAGCGACCGGAATCGATGTTATTTACGATGTTTACGATAGTCTCGAAACTCTGGAACAAAAGCTTTTGATTGAACATTCAGGGTATGATGTGGTGGTTCCCACCGCCGAACCAACCTTATCGCGTCTAATTCAGGCGCAGGCCTTGCAGAAGCTCGACAAAAGCCAAATTCCGAATCTCCAAACCTTAGACCCCGCCTTGATGCGACTGGTGGCAGGCGCCGATCCCGGCAATACCTATGGCGTCATCTATCAGTGGGGCACCATCGGGCTCGGCATCAATCTGGACAAAGTCAAAATGCTGGTGCCAAACCTGCCGCTGGACAGTTGGGATTTGCTGTTCAACCCGGAGATTGCTGCCAAACTCGCTCCGTGTGGGATCACCATCCTTGATTCCGAAATCGACGTGCTTCCTACCGTGCTGCACGTTCTCGGCCTCGATCCCAATTCCGAGAGGCCCGAAGACCTGGAACGGGCCAAGGCGCTGCTCAAAACGATCCGGCCTTTCGTTAAGGCCTTCGTCGCCGACCAAACCATTGATATGCTGGCTCATGGCGAAGCCTGTCTGGCTTTTGCTTACAGCGGAGACGCGCTCCAGGCTCGGGAGCGGGCACGAACCAGCGGCGGGACGCCTCGGATATCCTATATCATTCCTAAAGAAGGTGCCGAAGTCTGGTTCGACATCCTGGCTATTCCAGCGGATGCCCCCAATCCCGTTGGAGCCCACGCCTTTATCAACCATGTTCTCCAGCCGGAGGTGATGGCTGGCATCAGTAACACCATCCACTACGCCAACGCCGTTCCCCAGTCGCTGCCTTTGCTCGACCCGTCGGTGCGTGACGACCCGGCGGTTTACCCGCCTGCCGAGATCAGCACCAAGTTCTTCACCGTTACGGCCATCAGCGCCGAAGCCGAAGCGGCTCGCGCCCGGCTATGGGCCGATATCAAGGGCCACCCCTGACAAAAGAGCGATCATGAAACAGAGTCGCACCCACCCAGCGGTTTCGCACCGGCCTTCGGCCTCAGTTTCTACCGCCATGATGGCGACTGTCTTATGGACCGCCGTCCTGTCGGGATGCGCTTGGATCAGCGGTGATGACCCCGCGCCCGACCCCAACGCACCACCTGTGACTTTGCTCTACAGCCCCAATGGCGAACCCCTCAACGGCGGGCCGCTGGGCAAACCGACCTGTCGTGAGGCTCTCGGCCATTGGTTCGACCGTCTAGCCTCCCTCCCGGATCACGTCATCACCAGTGCAGCTTTTCTGGCCGATGCTCAGGCCCAGTTCCGGCGGATGGATATCGACGGCAACGGCTATTTGCTGCCCGAAGAACTCGACCGATTCCGCCTCCCTTACCGCCAACCTCTGCCGCCTCGTCATAGCCACCACAGCGATGCCCAAACCTCTGACAATGCGGATAGCGGAGAGGGCCACCACCACCGATCCTCTAACGGCTCAGACCATGGCGCCACCGGAGAACGCCCGAACTCAGCCGAGTCCCAACCAGACCCGGTTATGGCCGCTGATACCGGGCTTACGTCCAAAGTCACCCTGGACGCTTTCTTGATTCAGGCCAACACCACCTTTACCCGGCTCAACAGCGCCCATAATGGCCGCCTGACCGAAACCGAGACCTTGACTCTCTGCGACCCCCGAAAATAGCCCCCTGGTCTGGTGCTATACCATCGAGCTTGGATAGGGCCCCATCAAGGCTCGATGGTATCTAGGACCGGAGCGGTTTGAGACGCAGGGGCGGTTGACGACGGATGATTTGATCTTCCAAGGGCCGCCGGCTGTAGGCAACTGCAATGGTTGCAGCCGCAGCCGCGTTGGCCTTGATCAAGGCCAGATTGGCCGCCACCGTCCGGCCTTGGCTACGTTCGGCCATCCGAGCCAACAAAAACGGCGTGACCGCCGGGCCGGTGATGCCTTGGTCGGCCAATTCGGCCAGAACCGAAGCCAACAGCGCCTCCATTTCATCCGCCGAGATGGCGTCGGCTGTTGGAATCGGGTTGGCCACCACCACACCGCCGTTCGTGTCCAACATCCAGCGCATCCGCAGCACCCGTGCGACCGCTTCGGCATCGGGGCAGAGATGAGAGACGGGAAGTCCGCTGTCCTGAACCAGAAAGGCCGGAAAAATGGCTGTGCCGAGACCCAGCACCGGCACGCCCCGCGTTTCGAGATATTCGAGGGTTTTCGGCAGGTCGAGAATCGACTTGGCACCGGAGCAAACCACAGCCACGCCAGTACGCGCCAATTCCTCCAGGTCTGGGGAAATATCGAAGCTGTGTTCGGCCCCTCGATGGACGCCACCAAGACCGCCGGTCGCAAAGACCCGAATGCCAGCCAAGGCCGCGCAAATCATGGTCGCGGCGACGGTGGTCGCTCCATCGCCGCCAATGGCCAACGCCACCGGCAAATCACGCCGACTGAGCTTGGGAACCGGCGGATCAACCACGAGCCGGGCCAGATCATCATCGGACAGCCCGATTCGAATCCGCCCATCCAGCACCGCAATGGTGGCGGGAACGGCTCCCCCGACCCGAACCGCCGCTTCCACTGCCCGCGCGGTTTCCGCTGCCACCGACCGGGGCAGTCCATGAGCGATAATCGTGGACTCCAGAGCCACCACCGGACGACGATCCGCCAAGGCTTCTACAATCTCAGGCATAACGGACACAGGCCCGCGAAGACCCCTTATCACCAGTCACCGCCTTTTTTTACCCAATTTATCACGTCTTCCGCCTCAAGACGGTTGCTCGGACGCCGGCGTCATACCGGCGAGCTATAACGATGACACACTGCCGGTATCGGGCCGCGACGGCGGCCCCGCGCGCCCATGCGCGCGAAGCCAAGGGCGCGGATGCGCCCGCCCGGCGTCTGAGGGCAGCCTTGATGAGTCACCATCAAGGCTC
>CAIXKV010000098.1 GCA_903920145.1 uncultured Rhodospirillales bacterium | reverse complement strand
GCCCTCAGACGCCGGGCGGGCGCATCCGCGCCCTTGGCTTCGCGCGCATGGGCGCGCGGGGCCGTCGTCGCGGCCCGATACCGGCAGTGTGTCATCGTTATAGCTCGCCGGTATCATTGGCCCCCCCTCTTCTCCTTAGCCCCGCTCCGGCCCTCGCGCCGTTGTTGCGTTTGATCACGGAGCCAAGGCCATCCCCAACCGCGCCAATACCGGGGCGGCCTGCCTCTCGACGTCGGCCCAATTTCCGGTTGCAACAACCTGTCCGGCGTCCAAGACAATGACATGATCGCTTCCGCGAACCGTCGAGGGCCGATGGGCGATCATGACAATTGTTAGCTCATGACGCAACGCATCAAGAGTGGCAAGAATATGCCGTTCGCTCTCACCATCGAGGGCGCTTGTCGCCTCATCAAGGATCAGCAGATCCGGAACCGTCAACAGAACCCGCGCCAGCGCCAAGCGTTGACGCTGCCCTCCCGAAAGAGAGCCGCCACGATCCCCCACCACCGTCTCTAACCCCGCTGGCAATGCCCGAACAAAGTCAGCCGCCGCCACCCGTTCCAGCACCGCCCACAGCGCCTCTTCTTTGGTCTCGGGAGACGCCATGATCAGATTAGCCCGGACAGTCTCATGAAACAGAAACGCATCCTGGGGCACATAACCAACCCGCCGCCGCCATGTCCGGCGAAACGGCCCGGTCAAGAGTTGGCCATCCACCAGCACTCGCCCCTGATCGGGTTCGGTCAACCCCAAAAGCAAATCGGTCAGTGTCGATTTGCCTGCCCCCGACGCCCCGACTAAGGCAGTGATGGCTCGAGCGGGAATCTCGGCGCAAAGGCCTGTCAAGGCTGCGGAATGATCGGCCTGATAGCGAAAACCGACGCCCTCCAGTTGGATTCCTTGTTCGAGCACCGAACGGGCCGCCACGGTCCCTGCGGCTTCCTCCGTTGCCGACACAGGCTCGCGCGCCAGCCAACAGCGGGTCAGTAAATCTTGGATCGCCTCATAGGCTGGGACCGCTTCCGCCACGGTTCGCCAAGCGTCCTGAATCGCAAAAGAAGTGCTCAACAGCCGCGCAAACACCACCATCAGAGCCACGGTCTCGGCCAGTGCCATTCCCAACACCCGAAGACCGAACCAAACCGCCGCTGCCGCCGCCACCGCTGCCACCGATCGCTGAACCACCCGCGCCAAACCGATGGCGCGTTGCTGATCCCGCCGCGCCACCCGCAGCACCGCCATCCTCTCATCGAAACGACGACACCGCTGATCTTCTAGCCCCAACCCTCGCACCACCCGCATTCCGGATAGGTCGTCCATCAAGTCGGCATAGAAGGCGCGCCCGGCCTCTCCCAATGTGTAGCCAAGACTATGGCTCCATCGGTCGAGCGGACGGGTCAACACTAGGCACAGCCCGGCCAACCCCAAAGAGGCCACCGTCAAAGCCGGTGACATATGCAGAGCCACCGCCAATAAAACCGGGATTTCCACCGACCAACCGGCCAAGCGCAACAGAAACTCGACACCCTGTCCAGTGCGTGCCGCCTCGGTGCCAACGATGTGGACCAGATGGGCGCCTTGCAGACGACTGAATGCCCGCCACTCCATGGCCATCAGGCCCTGGTGCAAATGGCGGCGCAGGTCATCCACATAGTCGGCCTTAAACGCCGTCACCACGATGCCCCGAGTAGCGACCACTCCCGCCGCCAGTGCCACCAGCGGCACATATACCATCAGGGCCCCTTCCAACCCGGCCCCGGCCTGCTCTGCCAGTTTCAGGATCGGCACCAGCAACAGCAACCCCACGCCTTCGGCCCCAACCGCCAGAACGGTTAAAACCCCCAGCCACCATAACCGCCCCCGAGCGAACCGCGCGATATCGCGGATCCACGCAACCAGGGCGCCCCCAAGCCCGTCTCGACGGCGAGTCTCCGCCATTACCCCAGATTGAAATGCGTGATAACCGAAGCCACATCTTCGGAGAAGTCCGGCCCCAACCGGATCAAGCCGACGCCCTGGGGAATTTCCCTCAAGGCAATGCTGTCCAAATCCAGGCTGGTCAGCAACGCCATCGGCACCTTGCTGGTTACAGAAATCGCCTGCAACCCCCGGATCAGGTCCAAGCCGGACAAGCCATCCATGACCATCGAGGCGATCAGCATATCCGGTGGCATCCGCACCGCCAAACTGATCGATTCGATTGGATCCTGAACCCGAATCGGGCGAAACCCGCAGGCCGCCAATTCCATCGATACCTTCCGGGCCACCACCTTGGACGGCGTGACCAACATCACTTCGACATTCGGAACCTCGACGTCTTTCACATCGAAGACATAACGAACGGGAAGAGACCGAAGGATTCGATTGGTTTCAGCCAAATCCGGCTGTTCGCAGCGATCCACCAAAGCGGACGCGCGGTCAAGGTAGATATCGATGTCGACGATGTGGCGATCATTCAGCGCGTTCAGACCGCTGATATAGTCTTCAAGGCGATGGGCCACGAGACTGACCGCCGGATAGCCGAAGGCAGTACCACAGCCCTTAAGGTTGTGAGCCTCAGTCGATAGCGTGGAAAGCGCATGAAGGAACGAGACCGTCCCTTTCCCCACCCGCTCGACGGTTTCGTACATACGCTGAAGCCGGTCACGCGCGTCATCGACAAACTCGAGACGCAGGCGATCTTCCATATCTTCTTCGGAAAGCTTGGCGGCCATGGGAAACAGCAAGGCTGTGAATCGGGTGGCCTCACTGTACACGAGCGATCCCGATTCTTGTCGTCCTTTTTTCAGTCTTTTTTCGGCTCTAACGGCGCAGCCCGTCCTCGCGCACTCTTTTTTCCTCCTGAAGATGCTCAATCACCCCATTGAACCATGCTAAACGAGCCTTAACCTGTGTAATATCATGCTCCAGCCATGCTGCGAACAGGCCAGGGTCGTCGACATGATGAGAGGCAAGATCATTCAAACGTGCCAATTCGGTTTCATATAGTTCAAGCAAGGCATCTATCTGCTCTCGGCGCGATAACGGCTCAAGACGATGTAAAAATCTCAATTTCAACGCTATAACCAGCTTATTAATACCATCGGAAGATGGGGCACGCACACTTGCCCGCATCAGAGCCTCGAAAGCTTGACGGCCTGCGGCGGTGATGGCAAGGCGACTGCTCTCGTCTATCCCGCCGCCCCCATCAAGGGCTTCGATTAGGCCTTCTAAACGAAGCATTTCCAGAGAAGTGCCCATTAAATCCAAAGATGGCCCAACGATGCGGCCAGTAAAATGCCGAACTGCCGCCGCCAACTCTCCATATAGTTGAGGACCGTCATCCAGAAGAATGCCTAGCGCGGTCAAACGCACCGTCTCCTTGGGCATCAGCGAGTTATCGCGATACATTTGGCCCTCCTGCTCACGATGAAACCCCAACTTATACCAACGGCCCTAGACAATGATCCGTGCCGTTGGTATCGGCGGCGACCGCCGCCGCACGCCCCCGCGCGCCCCATGGCGCGAAGCCAAGGGCGCGGATGCGCCCGCCCGGCGTCTGAGGGCGCTGCGGACGTGTCAACGTCCGAGGCCACTGGTATTAACACATGAAAGCGGCCCTCGGACGCCGGACTGCTGTCGCGGCCCGAGGACCGGCGGTGTGTCAGTGTGATAGCTCGCCGGTATGACTCAGGGCTTCCAGGGCGTTCGCCTGAACGATGAGAATCTGCCCCCGGCCCCGCTTAACCCATCCTCGGCGTTCAAACTCTTTTAATTGCCGACTCACCACTTCGCGGGCTGTACCCAATTCCATTGCCAAGTCCTGATGTGTGGCAGAAACCGCTCCGCCCTCCCGTCCTTGGCCGCCGCTATGCTCCAGCAGGCGGGCGGCCAAGCGTTGATCAATCCGTCCAAATGCGACCTCTTCGATGAGCATCAAGAGGCTGGAAATCCGAATTCCATAGGCTTTAAAAACAAATTCCCGAAAACTGGCCGAGTCTGCAAGCAACTCACGGAAAGACGCGATGGGTAAGGCTTCGGCTATAATATCGGTTTCAGCAATCCCTTCGGCGTCATAATCAATACCACTCATCAAGCAGGCGGTTGTCACGACGCAGGTCTCGCCTGGCTCAACCCGATAGAGCACGATCTCGCGCCCATTCACTCCAACTTTTTGAACGCGGACTTGGCCGGACAGGAGAATTAGGTAATTGTTACACGGCGCCCCTTCGCCAAACAGGCGCGTTCCCGCTGGCGCCGATAGGGACCGAGTCAAGCCGCACAGGCGGGCCCGTGTTGCCGAATCTAGAGCGGCGATGGCCGAAACCGAACCTGTCCAGTCACGTCGTTGCGCCATGAGAGGGCACCTTTCAGGCAAACAGCCCGATCCTTGAGCCGACAATATCACGGCTTGATGGTATTATTGGGAATGATGTTTTCACAATCTCCCTGATCATGCTGGTATGTAGACGTGTCCGTTCGTCAAGATGAAGGGGGCTTTGGTGAGGTTGGATCCAGGCTCGGTGGTTTCGGCGAATCAGGGGCCTTTCGTCAGCGGCGAGAGGATGAGCCGGTGATACCGGCGAGCCCTGATACTGACACATCGCCGGTATCGGGCCGCGACGGCGGCCCCGCGCGCCCATGCGCGCGAAGCCAAGGGCGCGGATGCGCCCGCCCGGCGTCTGAGGGCAGCCTTGATGAGTCACCATCAAGG
>CAIXKV010000097.1 GCA_903920145.1 uncultured Rhodospirillales bacterium | reverse complement strand
TGGAATTTGGCGTTGACCCGTTCCATGCGGGTGAAATCGATCCCGACCGCCATGGCGTCGGGCACGAACTCGCGTATCAACCCCTCCACCATCAGCGGGTGAGAGAACAGGCGGTGATAGAGGGAGTCGGAGTCGGTCATGGTTTCGCCCGCCCAAGGCGAAGCGCCCCTTCCCTGAAGGAAGGGGCGAACAGGTCGCTTAGAGAACGGTCTTTGGAACGCTCATTAATTCGGCGCGAATTCGCCGGAGATTGGGCTTATTCTCGGAGCTGAAGCCAACCGGTCGGCACAGCGTCATCGCAGCAATACCGATTCGGGCGGTGAGCAGGCCGTTGATCATACCTTGGCCCAAGCGGGTTGAAATGGCCGCAGCCAAAGACCCGCCAAGGGCATCGATGGCCACATGTCCCACGCTATCGGTGACGCCGGCCACCGCTAAATTGGCCAGCATGCGGCGCATTAACCGCCAAGAGCCAAGCTGACCGGGACGGGCGCCATAAAGCGTCGCCACTTCGCGCACCAGCTTAAGATTCCGCCACAACACGATGACCACGTCCAACGCCGCCGACGGGCTTAATGCGGTGGCGATGGCCGTGTCGCGGGACGCCACGAGCACGCAACGATAGGCCCGTTGATCGAGAGCCGACAACACCTGACGGTCGATTAGGGCAATGACCTCGCCATCGCTGTGGGCGTCGTTAACGGTATGGCCGAGGGCATGAAGCGCCGGTGCCAGATCAGGACGACCGGCGTAGAAATCGCCAAGGGTATCGGCAAAAACCAGGGCTTCGCCATGACCATTGGCCTTAAGCAGACGGTCGGCTTCGGCGCGCAGGCTATCAATATGCCGCAACCGGCGGATTGAGACCATTTCGTCAAGGGCTAGCTTGATCGCGGTGCCGACGGTCACGGCCAGAATCACCGTGACCAGCGTGCCCAAGGCATAGCTGGCGGCAAAGGAGCGGCCCATCAGGTCGGCGGCGTCAAAGGCTAGGGCCAAAACCACCAAGGCCGCGATCCCGCCGAGGAAGGCGGGGACCGTCCAGGATCCCTGTGGCCACGCGGCCAAGGCCGCTAACCCTAAGCTTTCGGTTTTCCGGGCGCTGGCGCCGGCTGTGGCCGTAGCCGAGGCGGCAGCCGAATCGGTATCGGTATGGTGAACATCCAATTCGATAGGAGGCAGCCAAGCCGAAGCCGGGTGATTCGCGTTACTCATGCCAGATGATCCCCCAGGAGGAAATTAAGGGCCTGGTCCAACCGGATATTGGGCAGGCCGCGACCGTCGCGGCCCACTCCGGCCGGCGGTTCGAAGTCGAGGAAACGGTAGGGTTGAGAGACATTCTCGGGAAACAGATCAGGACCGTCGGGAATGCTGCCGGGAAAGAGCACGGTTGCCCGCTGGCGGCCAAGCGGTGTGCCCTGAATGCAGGCGAGTTTCCGCCCCTGATGTTCGGTGGCAACGGTCTCGGTGCATTTCACTGCGGCCAAGGCCATGGTCTCCACCGTGGCGCCTTCGAATCGGATGGCGTTGCGCGCCTCGGAAACCAGCATATCCAGGAGGTTCCGCATGTGGGTGTGCTGGCTGGCGGCCACATGGTCGGCCTTGGTCGCGGCAAACAAGACGCGATCAATTTGGTGGCCGGTCAAGCGACTGAGCCAACCGCCCCGGCCATGATGGAACGCCTCCAGGCATGCCGTCAGGGCCATGCGCATATCGTAAAGCGCTGCGGGTCCGGCATTCAGCATCCCCAACACATCGACCAACACGATTTGACGGTCGAGTCGGGCGAAATGTTCGACGAAAAACCGCCGAACCACGGTGCTTTTATAGGCTTCGAACCGCTCATTCATCAACCCCCAGAGGGAGTGAGCGCGCGGCTCACCGCTGCCGGCGGGCAGGGGGCAGAAGGTCAGGAGCGGCGTTCCGGCCAAATCCCCCGGCTCGATGAAACGGCCCGGCTGAACCAAGCTTAGATTGGACTGTGAGCGGCGGCAGGCGTGAAGATAATCGGTGTAAAGGGCCGCACCTTCACGCGCCAGACTTTCGTCGGGCCGCAGGTCGGGGGTTATGGTTCCCAGCCAGTGCAGCCAACGGGCGGCCAATTGGCGGCGCGGTTGGTGTTCGGTCAGTTCCAGCGTATGCGCGGACCAGTCATGGTAGCTCTGATTGAGCATCGGCAGATCCATCAGCCACTCGCCCGGATAGTCGATCACGTCGAGATTCAACGTGGCCATGGGCTGAATCGAGCGGCGCAGACCCGAACTTGGCAGATAGCGAATCGCCAACCGAAGTTGACTGACCCCCGTGGTCGCGGCGGGCCAGTGGGGCGGACTGGCGGTCAAAGCGGCCAGATATTTCTCGTAAGAAAAGCGGGGCGATACACGATCTGGACTGGAACGCAAACGGGCCGCCAGAAACCGATTGGCGGCGATCACGTCCATGAACGGCAAGCGCCCGCCCCGGATTAGATTGTCGATCAACGACGTGACAAAAACGGTTTTTCCGGCGCGCCGGAGTCCGGTGACGCCCAGCCGAAGATTGCCTTCCAGCACCCGACCGGCGATGACATTGACATGCCCGAGCGCCTGACCCAGGGCCTGCTCTCCGACATGGGCTAGCTGGTTCCAATCGAGGAGTTTCAAGGACCGCCTACCGGACTCTGAGGTGACACACTCCCTGTTATATCCGTCCTTGACGCTGAACGCGAGCATGCCGGTTGTCGCGGATCGGCCTCAGGCCAGATTTCACGACTCCGGCTCTCCCCGTTTGGTGCGCCCCCAGAAGGGTTTGGCGCTTCGAAAATCGTCCCACTCGTCAATCAGCCGTTGCTCGCACGCCGCCAGCTCGCGACCATGCCAGCCGATGACAACCCCCATGGCTCGATCCAGGCTGGCCCCTGCCACCGGATCAATCCCCAGCCTTGGCGCCAGACGGGCCGCAGTGGCCACATCATTCAACCGGCCAAGACTGTCCTGGAAATGGCCAAGCCGGTCAAGATACCGCCCGATGGGCCGATCGTCATACAGGGTTCGGAAGAAATCGATAGCGTAACGCAGTTTTTTAAGGGCAATGCGCAAAACATGGCGGCTGGGGTAGGGGAGTTCGGCAAAATGGGCACCAACCCGGCGTGCTTTGCGATGGCGGCGATTCAAAAGAACGGTGGCGGCTTCGTCTAGGGGGCGGAACAACCGGGCCGAGGTCGGCGTGACCGGCTGCGAGCGCCACCCATGCCCTTCCAACCACGCGCCAAATTGGAGATGAAAAGTGGTGTGCCGCCGGGACAAGAGGGCGTCCCGGGCCACTTCCCAGGCCCGTTGGCGTTGGGCGCGGGCGGCACTTTCCAATGCCAACAGGTCTGCGTGCAATTCGGGATGGACCATAAAGGCGGCGCAAACCGGGGCCAATAACTCGCTGATAAAGACGTCCCAATCTCGAGCCGGGCCGAGGCTTCCTGCCAGCCACCGGGTTTCGGTTTGTAGCCAATCTAACTGGCTTGCCGGCAACAGCGAGCGAAACAGGCTGAGGGCCGAGCGCAACCGCCGTAGTCCGACTCGCGCTTGATGGATGCCCTCCGGATCTTCTCCGGCCAACACGCAGGGCACATTGGCCGTGAACTGAACAAAGCAGGTTCCAAAAATGGCCGTCATGGCGGAGTCGACGCTGCCGGTCGGCTCGAGGACAATCCGTTCGGACTTGACGGCGCGGGGCGGCTGTTGGGCGGCCATCGCGAAGCCCCGCGCGGCCTTGCTCCTTGGTTCGACCCACAGCGGTACGGCGTCGGCCAATTCCAGGGCCACCCGATACAGGTCGGCAGGCTCTCCGGCCTTCAATTCCAGCTCGATTTCCGAGATCCGATCAGACGTACCATCCGGCCCAACGATTTCGCCCTGGTCCAGGGCCAATTCAATCGCTCCGTGATCCAACAGCACCGCCCGGCGCTCGAATCGGGTCTCGAAAACCGGCACCCACTCTGCCGAAGCGCACTCGGCCATCACCGCCCGCGCATCGGGCTCGGTGATGACGGACAGGTCGGGCACCAAGCCGGCCACCGGCCATTCCCATTCGCCACGACACAGGCCAGCCCCGACCTTCAGAGTTTGGATCGGTCCCTGGGGGGTTAACCGCACCCGCAACACCGCCCGTTGCGCCACCAACTGGCGATTCGGGGTGTCGTAATAGATGGAGCGCAAATGCCCAACAACGGCCTCGCCGCTGCGACGGCGTGTGACCACCGATGTTTCGGTCACAGCATCAAGCCGATCAGGAGCGATGGCCAGCTTGAGTTCGGTCTCGGTATGGCGCGACAGAGGAGCCTCGTCAGACGATTCAACCCAGGACTCAAGCTGGCATACCCAGGTGGCAGGGTCAAGAGCTCGGTGTTTGAGTCCGCTATGAAAGGGACGTTGAGTATAGTCGCCGATCACCCAAAGCCCATCCTCTTCTTCTGGGCCAAGAGGCGATATTCCGAAATAAGTTATTTATGACATAAACATGACATTTTTCCTACGGGTGCGTCGGTACGCTGTGGACGATTCTTTTTAAAGCCTCGTTTGATCGATCGCGAGGACAGAGTCTTGGGTCACCTTCACCCGCATTGGCGGGGGCTTTCTGAAGGCGTGGGGGGGGGGCGCGGAAGGGCTCGCTCGCCCTATTTTGATGGGTCTGAACAAAAGAAGAACATCGGTGGCTCTTGCCAAGCCGAAAAAAATCTGCTACTTCAAAGCCTTCTGGGAAGAGTGTTCCCCGCACACGCGGGGATGAACCGCTGCTGTTGCGCCGCGCGTTGCTGGATTGGGGGTGTTCCCCGCACACGCGGGGATGAACCGCCACCAACCGGCTGACACTCACCGTGGCGGTGGTGTTCCCCGCACACGCGGGGATGAACCGACACAGGTTCTGCCGTTGAGCTGTGTCATGCCGTGTTCCCCGCACACGCGGGGATGAACCGTTGACGAACTGCTGATTGCCGGCGTCGGTCTCGTGTTCCCCGCACACGCGGGGATGAACCGTAGTAGTTCCCAAACTCCAGGACGATACCTTGGTGTTCCCCGCACACGCGGGGATGAACCGACGTTCGGTTGCGGGTCGGGATTGGGCAGGAAGTGTTCCCCGCACACGCGGGGATGAACCGGGCCACCTTAGCTGCCCTGGACCCCTCGAACAGTGTTCCCCGCACACGCGGGGATGAACCGATGTCGATGTCCCCGATCCGTTGCCGGCCGACGTGTTCCCCGCACACGCGGGGATGAACCGTAACAGTGGTCACCACGGGCCAGTCTCTCGTTGTGTTCCCCGCACACGCGGGGATGAACCGTGGAGTGTAGCGGGATATCCAGGCGGCAACCTGTGTTCCCCGCACACGCGGGGATGAACCGAGCCGGCTGTGGTAGATGCCTTGCAGAAATTCGTGTTCCCCGCACACGCGGGGATGAACCGGGGACCAAAGTGGTGTCGACCGTAACCCCAACGTGTTCCCCGCACACGCGGGGATGAACCGCGTACTCATAAATGAGCGGTAATTCGGATACCGTGTTCCCCGCACACGCGGGGATGAACCGATTGTAACATCGATTCGTAGATAATCGCGAGAGTGTTCCCCGCACACGCGGGGATGAACCGTGCTCGTCATACGCGAAACTAATTTTAGTTTCGTGTTCCCCGCACACGCGGGGATGAACCGACAAAAATGAAACGCAGCGATAGGAGGC
>CAIXKV010000096.1 GCA_903920145.1 uncultured Rhodospirillales bacterium | reverse complement strand
GGAATTGATTTGACTAATGGAAAAGAGATGGTAGCCTCAACAAGCGCTCCACCCGCTTCGCGGCTGATCGGCGCACAGAACCCCGGCGGGACTCTCTCTTAACTCCGCCCCACCGCTGTCCAAACAGCAGGGTCCACCTCATATCAAGGTTCCTGTTAATTCACTGTTTTATAACAGAAATGTTCTCTGTGAACGGCCTTGGGGCGGTGGTGTCGGTTCCGGCTCTCCATGGGGGCGTAACCGAGTCGGCGACATGCGGCTCTTGTTGCCGATCTCGGGCGCCGCTCTGGGCCGCGAAGAGAGTGTGCATACAGCCTGGGGTTGTCTATAACTGTTTTTCCTGCGTTTTATGATAGGCGTTGTCGTCGGTGTCTGCCGGGATCGTGTCCGGTTTTTCGGGTCGAGAGGGCTGTCCGGGGTCTCGGTTCCGACGCCAGAGCCGAAGGACGGCCCTTCGAAGCCGAATGGGGGGTGGTCTCGACTGGGTTGCGTATCCTGGGTTCCTGTGTTATTTGACCCTCCAGCGAACGCGGGAGCATACCGCTCAATGGGAGTTTTCCGCGATTCGTCCGAAGAATAATAACCAGCGTCCAAGGACCCAGTCGAGGAACCACGTGGCATCCGACGGAACAGCAGCATCCGGACTCGCGGCACGTTATGCGGCCGCATTGTTCGATCTCGCGACCGAGGGCAAGAAACTGGATCAGACGGAAAAAGATCTGACCCGACTGAAAGAAGTTCTCGCCCAATCTCCAGAGTTGCGGCGCTTCATCCGCAGCCCGGTCTTAACCCGGGAGCAGCAGACACAGGGTTTGACCTGTCTGCTGGAGCAGGTTAACGCCGATGACCTGACGCAGAAATTCGTTCGATTGGTCGCCCAAAAGCGGAGATTGTTCGCGCTTGGCGACATGGTCGACGTGTTTCTGGCCGATCTTGCCCACAAGCGGGGCGAGATTGATGCCGGCGTCACGGTCGCACGCCCGTTGAGCGATCAGCAAACGGAAGTGATGACCGCAACGATCAGAAAGGCCCTTGGGGACAAGGTGGCCATTCAGGTCGATGTGGATCCCGATTTGCTGGGCGGCATGGTCGTGCGGGTTGGCTCGCGGATGATCGACAACTCCTTGCGAACCAAGATCAATAAATTGCAACTGGCTATGAAAGCTCCGGGGGGGCCACTGTAATGGATATCAGCGCCGCGGAAGTCTCCGCGATCCTTAAGCAGCAGATCGCGAATTTCGGGACCGAGGCCGATGTCGCCGAAGTTGGGCAGGTGCTGTCGGTTGGCGACGGCGTCGCCCGCGTTTACGGTCTGGATAATGTCCAGGCCGGCGAGATGGTCGAATTTCCGGGCGGCATCAAGGGGATGGCGCTCAATCTCGAGACCGACAATGTCGGCGTCGTGATCTTTGGCGAGGACCGGGGCATCCGGGAAGGCGATTCGGTTAAGCGAACCGGCGCAATCGTCGAAGTGCCCGTGGGACGCGGATTGCTGGGCCGGGTGGTCGATGCGCTCGGGAACCCGATCGATGGCAAGGGGCCGCTGGTCGACGTTGTTCGCAAGCGGGTGGACGTGAAGGCGCCGGGCATTATTCCCCGGCAATCGGTTCATGAGCCGATGCAGACTGGCCTGAAGGCCATTGACGCTTTGGTGCCGATTGGGCGCGGGCAGCGCGAACTGATCATTGGTGATCGGCAGACCGGCAAGACGGCAGTCGCCATCGACACCTTCATCAATCAGAAGGTTGCCAACGAAGGCGACGACGAGAGCAAGAAGCTCTATTGCATCTATGTCGCCGTTGGTCAGAAGCGGTCCACGGTGGCCCAGATCGTTAAGACTCTGGAAGACACCGGCTGTCTGAAATACAGCATCATCGTTGCCGCCACCGCCTCGGAACCGGCGCCGTTGCAGTTCCTGGCACCGTATGCCGGCTGCGCCATGGGCGAGTTCTTCCGCGATAACGGCATGCACGCTGTGATCGTTTATGACGATCTGTCGAAGCAGGCGGTTGCTTATCGTCAGATGTCGTTGTTGCTGCGTCGTCCGCCGGGCCGTGAAGCCTATCCCGGTGACGTGTTCTATCTGCATTCTCGTTTGCTGGAACGCGCGGCCAAGATGAATGACGAGCTGGGGGCCGGTTCTTTGACCGCGCTGCCGGTGATCGAGACCCAAGCCGGCGACGTGTCGGCCTACATTCCGACCAACGTGATTTCGATCACCGACGGTCAGATCTTCCTGGAAACAACGCTATTCTATCGCGGCATCCGTCCCGCCATCAACGTCGGCATCTCGGTTAGCCGCGTCGGTTCGGCGGCTCAGATCAAGGCGATGAAGCAGGTTGCCGGTTCGATCAAGCTGGAGTTGGCGCAGTATCGCGAAATGGCGGCGTTCGCCCAGTTCGCCTCTGATTTGGACCCGGCAACCCAGCGTTTGCTGGCGCGCGGCGCCCGTCTCACCGAGCTTTTGAAGCAAGGCCAGTTTGAGCCCTTGCCGGTCGAAGAACAGGTGATTTCGATCTTCGCCGGTGTCCGTGGGTATCTCGACACGGTTCGGGTTGACGATGTGAATCGCTTCGAGAAGAAGATGCTGGAAGAGATTCGCCTGAAGGTTCCTGATTTGCTGGCTGCGATTCGGACGGAAAAAGCGATTTCGTCCACCAGCGAAGGGCGGCTCAAGGACTTCCTCGCAGCCTTTACCAAGGTGTTCGTGTGAACAGCCCTAACGGGCGAGAGTGGACACGGTGCGCCGTAACCTGTGAGATGAAGGTCTTGCATGCCAAGCCTTAAGGACCTCAAGAACCGGATCGCCTCCGTCAAATCGACGCAGAAGATCACCTCGGCCATGAAGATGGTGGCAGCCTCTAAGCTCCGGCGTGCTCAGGAGCAGGCGGAGGCTAGCCGTCCCTATGCTGAGCGTCTCGACCGGATGCTGGAGTCACTGGCGTCCGATATTGTCAACAAGGGCCCCGCGCCCGAAACCCTCCCCAAGCTGATTACCGGCACGGGCTCCGATCGGGTTCAGCTTCTGATCGTGGTGACATCCGACCGGGGGCTGTGCGGTGGTTTCAACTCGGTCATCGTCCGGGAAGTGCGCCGAATTATTCAGCGCAATCGGGCCGAGGGCAAAACCACCAAGCTGCTGTGCATCGGTCGTAAGGGCCGGGATCAGTTGCGTCGGGACTATGCCAATCTGATCGTTCATCACTTTGAGGACATCGGTCGTCCTCGGTTGTCGTTTAACCACGGCAACACGATCGGAACCAAAGTCCTCGAGTTGTTCAATGCCGGCGAATTCGACGTCGCGCACGTGGTTTATAACAAGTTCAAGTCAGTCATCACCCAGATCGTGACGGTTCAGCAATTGATCCCGTTGGCTCCAGGCGAACCCAAGGATGATACCATTGGGTCCGAAGGGGGCGCGGCGTCCATTGAGTTCGAACCGGAGGAGCAGAAGATTCTTGAGGCGCTGTTGCCTCGGAATCTGTCGTTCCAGCTTTTTCGGGCTTTGCTCGAAAGCGCCGCGAGCGAGCAGGGGGCGCGGATGACGGCCATGGACAACGCCACGCGCAACGCCGGTGATATGATCAACAAACTGACGCTTAACTATAACCGAACCCGCCAGGCCTACATCACCAAAGAGCTGATCGAGATCATTTCGGGCGCCGAGGCGCTCTGAGTTCGGCAGCAGGATTAACTGGACCGTTCGGGTTCCGAGGGAGCTTTACTCCATGGCAAGCAAAACAAAGGCGGCCAACGCCACCGGTAGAATTACGCAGGTCTTGGGCGCGGTTATTGACGTTTACTTTGAGTCCGATCTGCCGGCCATTCTTAACGCCTTGACGGTGGAAAACCAGGGCAGAACCCTGGTTCTGGAAGTGGCCCAGCATCGCGGCGAAGGTGTTGTGCGCACGGTGGCGATGGACACCACCGACGGTTTGGTGCGGGGGGCCGTGGTCACCGACACGGGTGCTCCGATTACCGTGCCGGTCGGGCCGGAAACGCTCGGTCGTATCATCAACGTCATCGGCGAGCCGATTGACGAGCGGGGGCCGATCGGGGCCAAGCAGTTTTCGCCGATTCACCGGGCTGCCCCCGAGTTTGTCGAGCAATCCACCGAAGCCCAGGTGCTGGTGACGGGCATTAAGGTCGTCGATTTGTTGGCTCCTTACGCCCGTGGCGGTAAGATCGGCCTGTTCGGCGGCGCCGGTGTCGGCAAGACTGTGTTGATCATGGAATTGATCAACAACGTTGCCAAGGCTCACGGTGGTTTCTCGGTGTTCGCGGGCGTCGGCGAGCGGACTCGTGAAGGGAACGACCTCTATCACGAAATGATCCAATCTGGCGTCATTCGCACCGACGGCGCGCCGTCGAAGGCGGCGCTGGTCTATGGTCAGATGAACGAGCCGCCCGGCGCCCGCGCGCGGGTGGGTTTGACCGGCCTGACCATGGCAGAGTACTTCCGTGATGCCGAAGGCCAGGACGTGTTGTTGTTCATCGACAACATTTTCCGCTTTACCCAGGCAGGTTCTGAAGTCTCGGCGTTGTTGGGGCGTATTCCTTCGGCGGTGGGTTATCAGCCGACCTTGGCCACCGACATGGGTGCGCTGCAAGAACGGATCACCACCACTAAGAAGGGTTCGATCACCTCGGTGCAGGCCATTTACGTGCCTGCCGACGACTTGACCGACCCGGCGCCAGCAACCTCGTTTGCCCACCTTGACGCAACGACGGTGTTGAGCCGCCAGATTGCCGAACTGGGCATCTATCCTGCGGTGGACCCGCTCGATTCCACCAGCCGTATTTTGGACCCACGGGTTGTCGGTGAGACGCATTACACCGTTGCCCGGAGCGTCCAGAAGGTGCTTCAGACCTACAAATCACTTCAGGACATCATCGCGATCCTGGGCATGGACGAATTGTCCGAAGAGGACAAGCTGGTCGTGTCTCGGGCCCGTAAGATCCAGCGCTTCTTGTCTCAGCCGTTCCACGTTGCCGAAGTGTTTACCGGGTCTCCCGGCGTTTTGGTCAGCTTGGATGACACCATCAAAGGCTTCAAGGGGATCGTCGACGGCGAATACGATCATCTGCCGGAAGCGGCCTTCTACATGGTCGGCACCATCGACGAAGCGGTGGCCAAGGCCAAGAAGATGGCTGCCGAGGTGGCCTGAGGCCTGGGAAGGGCATGTTATCGGGGTCCGTAATAATGCCCTCTCCCGCTTGCGGGGGAGGGCCAAGGAACACGAACGATGGCTGAGATGGTCGAATTCGAACTGGTATCACCTGAAGAGGTCTTGGTGACCCAGTTGGTGGATATGGTGGTGGTGCCCGGTGGTGACGGTGATTATGGCGTGCTTGCCGGCCATGTCCCGATGATCACGACGGTTCGCCCCGGAGCGATTACCATCTTTGAGGAAGGCCGGGTAACCGATCGGATCTTTGTCACGGGCGGTTTTGCGGAAGTGACCGGCGAGCGGATCACGATTTTGATTGAGAAATCGGTCAAGGTCGACAAGCTTGATCGGGCCGTGGTCGAGCAGGATCTGAAGAATTTTGCCGAAGATGTGGAAGACGCGAAGACCGACGACGAACGGGGCCAAGCTATTAATAAGTTAGAGATCGCTAAGGCTCAGTTGCAAGCGATTGTGGATGCTGCGGCCAATCACTAAGAGTTCTTAGGAGTGCTGGAGCGCGTTTGGCTGGCGATCTGATCTGGGAGGGCGTGGCGTTAGCCTGCACCTTTGGTTTGCGTCAACGGATCACGAGAACATGGCTCGACGAGATGGCACAGAATCGCTGGGGACTTGACGACGTACCTTGGGACCGGATTGTCCCGGTTGGGGTCGATAGTGGTATTGTTGCGGTTATCAAGGCCGCCGCGTTGGTTGAGTATAACGCACACAGCTACGCGGCGCATCTTGGTAAGGTTTTTGCGGAGGATCCGTCGTTTCAGGCCATGGCCCAGGAATGGGCTGCCGAAGAGGTTCAGCATGGCTTGGCGCTGGGACGGTGGGCTTCCCTGGTGGACCCCGCTTTCAACTTTGAAGCGGCGGTCGCCCGTTTCCGCGATCTCTACCATCTTCCGCAGGTTTCGGATAGCCGCTCTATCCGGGGCTCGCATAGCGGTGAGCTGGTTGCCCGGTGCATGGTTGAAACCGGGACCAGTTCTTTCTATAGCGCCGTTGCCGAAGCCACCCAAGAGCCGGTGTTGCGCTTTATCTGCCAGCGAATTGCTGCAGACGAATACCGCCACTATAAGCTGTTCCTGACCTATATGAAGCCGTGTCTGGTGAAGGATAAGGTGAGCCGGATTGGGCGGGCTTGGATCGGGATTGGCCGGATTCTCGAAACCAAGGATGACGAGTTGGCCTGTGCCTACCATGCCGCCAATAGCGACGGGCAGGCCTATGACCGCACGCGGGCCAGTCAGGCTTATGAATGGCGGGCCTTCCGGTTATATCGACGCCACCATATCGAGCGTGCCGTTGGCATGGCCCTTAAGGCTTGGGGGGTAAGCCCTCAGTCGACGGTGGCTGGCTTGGCTCGGCGCGCTGCGTGGTGGCTGCTTGAAACGCGGGTTGGGCGCCTCGAACGGGCGGCGGTTTAGTCTTCGGCCTTTGGCAGGCTATCGGTTGGCGTGAGAAGAGGCAGAAAGTCCTGGAGGACCGCGCGATACACGTCGCGCTTGAACGGGACGACCAAGGGAACGAGCTGGTCAGGGGAAACCCAGCGCCAAGCGTCGAACTCCGGGTGAAGGGTGGCGAGATCGATGTCCTGATCGGTGCCGAGAAAACGGGCCGCGAACCATTTTTGCTGTTGCCCGCGCCAGCGCCCGTGCCAGACGGTGCCGATGAGGTGGTCGGGCAGGTCATAGCGCAGCCACTCCCGCGTTTCGGCGACCAACTCCGCACGATCCGTCCCAATTTCTTCGGCCAGTTCACGCAAGGCCGCATCCGCAGGGGCCTCGCCCGCTTCGATGCCGCCTTGGGGCATTTGCCACGCTCCCGGCGTGTCACACCGTTGGGCGACAAAGACCTGTCCGTATGTGTTGAACAAAAAAACCCCGACACAAGGCCGGTATGGCAAATCGGCGGCGCTTGGCTTTCCGCTTTTGGGGGACACGCTTTTGGACATTTAGTGCTTGTCCTCTGGTGGTGGCGGGGGAGGAAGCGGTTTTTGGAGATTTACGACAGCCGACAGTGGAACCAGAATTAGTTTTTTATCGGGGAGTAACGGAACCCATTTGGCAACACGTTCGAGAGTGGTCGGAAATGGCTCGCCCATACCGACCGCAACGCCGGTTTCAAGGGCCGTGGCTTCTAATGCGGCCAATTGGGCATCAATGGCGCCCCGAGAAGCATCCTGGTCGATGGCCCGATCAACCCGGACGCGCGGGACATTCATTTGGACAGCCAAAAACTCCCCAGCACTGCGGGGAGCCGTGCCGGCGTCCAGAAAGAGCAAACCGCGCTTCTTGATATCCTCCATCACAGGACGAAGGGCGGCCAAATCAGCCTGAAACCGAGAGCCAGATGGGCTGGTCACCCCGACATAGCCGGAAAATCGGCCCATCGCCCATTCCAGACGATCGATGTTGTGGGGTGGGTCCAGGCCCAGCAATAGGGTGTTGGGGCCGGGATCATCATGGGGATAGCCCAGCGGTTCCATGGGGACACTCAGCATGACCTCATGGCCTTGGCCTCGGGCAGCGTCGATCCATCCTTCCAGCCGGTCGGCAACCGGAACAAAGGACAGCGTTACGCCCGGTGGCAAGCGTTGCAAGGCCAGCCCGGTTGCGGCACCGGCCAGACCCATTTGACCAATTACGATGGCGATTCGGCCCCGTTTATCGCCGTTGGAGGAGGGCCGGGCGTAGACTTGCCATGGCTGTCGGCCATCGGTGCCAATGATCGGGAGAAGACCGTTGCGCGTGTCTTCGGTCAATCCGGGGGTTGGAGCTTTGGTGAGAGGAAAGACATCATCGGGGCCGGGGCCGGTGGCGACTGGCGCTGGCGTTTCGACGGCGTGGGCGGTTTCACCAGGTTTAGCCGGAGTCGGTGCGACAACGGGCGGCGTACCGCCCGCCACCAGCACTTTGACCTGCGGGACGGCCCGATTCCGCTCCGCCAGGGTCTCGGCGGCGTTCAGCCAGAGCCAAAGCGCGATGCCGCCGGCAATCCCGATTGCCAGCAACACCGATGTCAGAAAGGCCGATGGCAGGAGCAACCGGAGCCTTCGGGATCCGGTGTGCCCCCGAAAGTCGGCTCGCTCTCCCTGCCGACGGAACAGTTCGCCCAGGCGCGAGGGCAGCCGGGGGAGGGAGAGTTTGAGCTTCACCGACAATACCGCTTAGTCGACGCTGTGGGCACGGAACAGCGCCATTCCGCGCAGCAGATCCAGCGACCGTTCCAGTTGGTAATCAACCGCGCCCCGTTTGCCGGTGTCGGCGTCGTCTTCACTGGTATCCGGTGTTGGCGAGGTTGCCGGAGCCGTCGGGGCTGGGGCCGCTGGATGGGGGGCGGCGTGGTCTTTATCCTTATCCTTATCCTTATCCTTCGCTGGCGCTTCCCCGGTTGGGGCCGGAGCGGAAGTGGGAGCCGTCGTGGCTGGTGGCGTCGCTGGCGTTGGCGTCGTGGCCGGCGTCGTCGCTGGAACTACGGCTGGTGCTGTCGAGCTTCCAGCGGCGGTCTGGTTGTCGTTACGCAGGGCGCCTCTGAGGTCGGCTTCCCGGTGCCGCTGGGTCGGTTGTTCGGTATCCTCGAGTCGGGCTTGGCGAACCTCGATGTCCGGGGTGATGCCAAGCTGCTGGATGGAACGACCCGATGGGGTGTAGTAGCGCGAGGTGGTGAGGCGGATGGCACCATGTCCCGCAATCGGGATAATGGTCTGGACAGAGCCCTTGCCGAAGGACTGGGTGCCCAAAATCACGGCGCGATGGTGATCTTGGAGGGCGCCCGCGACGATTTCGGATGCCGAGGCCGAGCCACCATTGATCAGAACCACCATTGGCAGATCATCGGCAAGGTTGCTGCCTGGCTTGGCGTTGTAGCGTTGGGTGTCTTCGGGACGGCGTCCCCGAGTCGACACGATCTCACCATGGTCGAGGAAGCTGTTGGAGACCGAAATGGCCTGGTCGAGCAGACCGCCGGGGTTGTTCCGCAGATCGAGGACGTAGCCGGCCAGGGTTTTGCCAAGCTGTTCCTTAATGGCGGCAATGGCTTTTTCCAGACCGCCTTGAGTCTGTTCGTTAAAGGTCGTGATTCGGATATAGCCGACGGTGCCTTCGGTGCGGAAACGAACCGATTGGATCTTGATCACCGCTCGAGTCATGGTCACGTCAAAGGGCTCGGCGGTATCGCCTCGCCGCACCGTGACTTTGATATCGGTTCCCACCGGGCCACGCATCTTGTCCACGGCGTCGTTGAGGGTCATGCCCAACACCGCCTCGCCGTTCAGATGGGTGATCATATCCCCAGACTTCAAGCCGGCCCGGAAGGCTGGTGTGTCATCAATAGGCGAGACCACTTTGATCACGCCATTTTCCATGGTGACTTCGATTCCAAGCCCGCCGAATTCACCACGGGTCTGAACCTGCATATCCTGGAAATTCTTTTTGTTCAGATAGCTGGAATGGGGGTCGAGCGACGTCAGCATGCCATTGATGGCGGACTCGATAAGCTGTTCGTCCGAAACAGGCTCGACATATTCGGAGCGCACGCGCTCAAAAACATCACCGAACAGATTGAGCTGCCGGTATGTCTCGGAGGTATTCGATTCGGCGGCTATTCCTTCCGGAGCCAAGAGCAACATCAGACACGCCAGGGTGGCGCTAGCCAGAAACTTGATCATCTACCCTTGTCCTTTTCCGTCCAGAGCAGGGATGCCACGCCGTGGATTAATCGGCTGACCGTTGCGCCTGAGTTCAAAATACAGGTCTGGGACACCATCTACCGGGTCGGCGACCATGCCGACCGGCTCTCCCGCCGCGACCAGCCGACCAACCACCGTGTCGATCCGCCCCAGTCCGGCGATAAGGCTATGATATCCATTGCTGTGTTCGACGATCAAGATCTGCCCGTAATCGCGGAAGCGCCCCGCGAATTTGATCGTCCCGCCCAGGGGCGCCACGACTGGGGTTCCGGGTTCACTGACAATATGGATACCACGACTTGTTGCGCCAAAAGAATCCACTGCGCCGTAGGCTAGCGTAACACGACCGGCAGCGGGTAAGCGAAGCCCCTCGGTCACGCCATAGGGATCTGGCGCGGGTGGGGTGGTGGGAGGAGGCGCCGGGGACGTGGGATAAGACAGTCCCGTCGAAGGCCCCGATCCTGCCGGAGAGGGGAACTCTGCTGGGGACCGTCGCGACTCCGGCGGTCGGATCAAGGGAGCGGCACTTGGTGGGGGGGATTCGACAAAAGGCGTTTCGATACTGGCGCTGCGCCGGGCTTCAGCCCGATGATCGGCTTCGATCTGCTCTAACAATTGTCGCAGGTCGGTGGCTTGGGCGGCCAGGGCGGCCATTTTTTGAGTGTTGCGCTGGCGTTCGCTCTCGGCCTCCCGCGCCAAAGCTTCCCGTTCCGTTACCATCTTGCCAACTTCGGTCAAGCGGGCCGACAGCGCGGTGCGGGTGGCTTCGGCCTCGTCGCGTCGGGCTTTCAAGCGCCGCCTTAAGTCCTGGAGCCGGTCGAGGGCGTGCGCCAAGCTTTCGGTGCGGGTGTGCAAGGCGGGCAGGGCGTGCCGTAGCAACAGCGCGGCGCGTACCGTATCGGTGGGGGCCTCGGGGCGAACGATCAGGGCTTCCGGGGGGGTTAGGCTGAGTCGATACAGAGCCCCGACCAATCGGGATATTTCCCGCCGATGGGCGGTGATCGCGGCGGTTTGTTGGCGCTCGTCGGCCTCCAGTCCGCTTAAGGTTGTTTCCAACTGGTTCAAGGTCGCCTGTTGATGGGCGGCGGCGTCGGAGGCTTCGATCAGGTGGGTTCGTAGGGCTTCAAGATTGGCCTTGAGCGTGGTCGACTCGCGATTCAGTTGGTTCTGTCGGTTTTGTCCGCTCGAAAGATCCTGTTCCAACCGCTTGAGCGTTTGATCGGGGATTGTCAGGCTCTGAGTCGGGTCGGCAACGGCGCTGGCCGGCACCAGAAGCCCTACCGCCACCACCACCATCACCGCGTGCCGCGCCATGCTCAAGACTTCCGGGGTGCCGGCCCGGCTGTTGTTCAATCCGCCGCCTGCGGCAGGATCAACGACCGTCCCGTCATTTCTATCGGTTGGGGCAATCCTAACAGGTTAAGGAGAGTGGGTGCCACATCAGCCAAGCAACCATCGGTCAGGGCCGTGATGGTTTTGGGACCGTTGACCAGCACCAAAGGTACCAAGTCAAGGGTGTGGGCGGTGTGAGGGCCGCCGGTCTCTGGATCCCGCATCAGTTCGCAATTGCCGTGATCGGCGGTGATCAGCAGTACGCCGCCCCGTGCTTGCACGGCGCTCTCCAGTCGCCCCAGACTGCGATCCACGGCTTCCACCGCTTGGATGGCGGCTGGGAGGTTGCCGCTATGGCCCACCATGTCAGGGTTCGCGTAGTTGACCACCACCATATCAAAGCGGTCGCTGTCCAAGGCCGCCACCAGCCGATCTGTGACCTCTTCCGCTGACATTTCGGGTTTAAGATCGTAGGTGGCAACGCCGGGCGACGGCACCAGAATGCGTTCTTCGCCCGGATAGCGCTTCTCCTCGCCGCCATTAAAGAAAAAGGTGACGTGTGGATATTTCTCGGTTTCGGCGATGCGCAACTGGGTTAGCCCGGCATCGGAAACCACCTCTCCCAAAACCCGAGGCAGTTGCTTGGGGGCAAACAGCGTGTCGAGGACGCGGTTGAGGTCGGTGGAATACTCGACCATGCCGGCGGCAGCGGCAAAGGCAACCCGTCGGGCACGGGGAAAGCCGGTAAAATCGGGGTCCAGCAGCGCACTTAGCAGTTCGCGGGCGCGATCTGCCCGGAAATTGGCCATGATCATACCGTCACCATCGACCATGCCCGAATAGTCACCGATGAGGGTCGGGAGCATGAATTCGTCGGTGATGGCTTCGGCATAGCTTTGCGTAACCGCAGCCAGCGGATCGGCGGCGTGGCGTTCACCCTGGCCGTTCACCAGCGCGGCATAAGCGCGAGTGACTCGCTCCCAGCGATTATCGCGGTCCATGGCGTAATATCGGCCAATCACCGTCCCGACACAAACCCCTGGCAGAGGGGCGCATGCGGCGGCGAAGGCTGCCAAGTGCTCGTAGGCACTTTGGGGGGGCACGTCGCGGCCATCGGTGAAGGCGTGGATCACCACCGGCACGCCTGCGGCTGCCAAAGTCCCAGCCAATGCCACCAGATGGTTTTGGTGCGAATGGACACCGCCGGGGGACAGGAGGCCCATGAGATGGCAGCGGCCTCCGCTAGCCCGAAGCCGGGCGATGAAGCCGGTCAGGGCGGGATTGCTCGCCAGTTCGCTATGGGCAATGGCACGGTCGATCATCGGCAGGTCTTGGAACACCACCCGACCAGCGCCGAGATTCATGTGGCCGACTTCGGAATTGCCCATCTGCCCTTTGGGCAGTCCGACCTCTTCCTCACTAGCCTGGAGCAGCGCCCTAGGGCTGTTGGCCCACAGCCGATCCCAGACCGGCGTGTGGCCAAGGGCGATGGCGTTATCGGCCCGATCCTCCCGGTAACCCCAACCGTCGAGGATACAGAGCACCACCGGGCGCTTCCCTGGGGACATGCTGGTCATGGTCGCGGGGGCTCCGATTTTAGTGATGGCCCGCCGATGGCGGATTTAACCACAAGATAGCGACTCCAATCAGAAATAAGATCACAAATACACTCATGGCGACCTCGTGGCGGACTTGGGCAGAACCCTCTGAAATACGGCAGTGTTTGCGGACAATGGCCTTGGGACGCGGCCTTTCTCAAGAACGATGATAGGGATGGCCGGCCAAAATCTGCTGGGCACGGTAAAGTTGCTCTACAAGCATAACGCGAACCAACTGGTGTGGCCAAGTCATCGAACCGAAACATAGCACCATGTTAGCGGCTTCAGGCAAGGCCGGGTCTAGGCCGTCGGCACCGCCAATCAGGAATGCCAGATCTCCAACGCCGTCGTCGCGCCAGCCCGCCAGTCGTTGGGCGAAGGCGACGCTGCCCAGAGTTGTTCCCCGTTCGTCAAGAGCCACCAATACCGCTCCGGTTGGAAGGGCAGCGCGCAGAGACCGGGCTTCCTCGCGCCGCCGCTCGTCCACCACCGATGACGGGCGGCGGGCTTCCACCTCGCGCAACGTCAGCGACCCGCTCAAACGGCGAGCGTAGTCCTGATAAAGCTCCTGCATTGGGCCGGCCTTAACCTTGCCGACGGCTGCAATCCATAGGCGCATTTGTGATCGATCCGGTCATAATCCGGGAGGCTTTGACGTCCGGGCCACACACCCCGTGCCCAAGAACCAGTCTTCCTGGAACTGGGCACGGGACGGCGGCCTTGGAACCGTCGAGATTACTTGCTCTTTTCGGGATCGGCCTCTTCGGAATCATCCGCTTCGGGATCCTCCTCCTCGAACTCGTCTTCTTCGGAACCGTCATCACCGATATCGTCATCTTCGGCGTTATCCCCCCCGACAACGTGATCGTCTTCGGGGTCTTCCTCTTCAATCTCGCCGTCTTCGGAGTCGTCTTCTTCAAACGCTCCGCCTTCGGACTCCTCATCCTCGGAGTCGTCCTCCTCGGACTCCTCGTATTCGGAGTCGCGGTCTTCGGACTCCTCATCCTCGGAGTCGTCCTCCTCGAAGTCGTCTTCGTCGGAGTCATCGGCTTCAAGGCTTGGGGCTTCAAGGCTTGGGGCTTCAAGACTTGGAGCTTCAAGACTTGGAGCTTCAACGCCCCACATCTTTTCCAGATTGTAAAAGGCACGGATTTCGGGTCGGAAGAGGTGAACGATAACGTCGCCGCCGTCGATCAGCACCCAGTCGCAGTGAGGAACGCCTTCCAATTCAACGCCCGGCAGGCCGGCGGCCTTGAGGCGTTCGCGGAGATGTTCGGCCATGGCGCCGACATGACGAGTCGACCGGCCCGATCCGATGACCAAATAGTCGGCCATGCTGGATTTACCGGCAAGATCGATCACGACCACGCCAACGGCTTGATCGTCATCAAGGGACTGCCCGACGAGTGCCATCACGCCCTCGGGGGTCGGCAGCGTCGGCCGCGACGAAACCGCAGCCATGGAAGTCTGAGCGTTGATGGGGCTACCTCTTACGTTTGTTGGCGATGATAGTGATTCGTGTTCTGACTCCGACAGATCGGTACTGCCCCATCGGGCTGCAACACGAATCTGCTGGATACTGTTGTGCTTTGCCCTCAACAGAATCGTCAAGAACGAAGCGGTCGGGTCGCAACAGGCTAGGCCGCCCAGCTTGGCCGAAAGCTTCGCTCGTCTGCACTTTGGCCATTTCGTATGGCGGTGGCTGAAACGGGATGGAGCGGATTCCGTAGAAAGATCCATGCCGGAGGCGCCCGACCGGCCAACAAGCCGGCCTGGGATGCCGGGACTCGACACCGTCTGAACAGCTTGGCCGCGTGTCCGGTGGGTGCCTTCACAGAATATGGGGGGCGATTGAAGGCGGCAACCGGCATGGACTTAAAGAGTCGACGCCAATGACGCCAACGAGGAAGCTGTAGCAAATTATCTGCCCCCATTAACCAAACAAATTGGGTTCGGGGATAGCGTTTTCGCAGCTCTTTCAGGGTGTCCGCCGTGTAGCGGGTGCCAAGGCGCACCTCCAGATCGGAAATGATCACCCGAGGGTGACGGCCAGCTTGGCGCGCCCCCTCCATGCGAGCCGAAAAGGCCGCCATATCATGGGGAGACTTTAGGGGGTTTTGTGGACTGACCAGCCACCAGACCTGATGCAGCCGCAGCGCCCGCAAGGCGAACAGGCTGATATGCCGGTGCCCGTCATGAGCCGGGTTGAACGAGCCGCCCAACAGCCCAACCCGCCGTCGGGACCATGTGGCACCGCTGAGGGGGTGGGGGTGGGGACGGCGGGCCGGCGCGGCGCGGGGTAGGAGCGAACAGGACACGGTTAGGGCCGAACCTGGCCGTTGCCGCGAACCACATATTTATAGCTGGTCAATTGCTCGGCGCCCACGGGACCACGAGCATGCAGTTTGCCGGTGGAAATGCCGATTTCCGCTCCCATGCCGAACTCGCCGCCGTCGGCAAACTGGGTCGAGGCGTTCAATAGGACAATTCCGCTATCAACCCGAGCCAGGAAGGTTTCGGCATTGGCCGGGTCTTCGGTGATGATGCTATCGGTATGGTGGGAGCCGTGGTGGTTGATATGCGCGATGGCGGCATCAACACCGTCAACCACCCGCACCGAAAGAATGGCATCCAGATATTCAGTGTTCCAGTCTTCGGGGGTGGCTGGCTTGACGCGGGCATCAACGGCCTGGGTTTCGGGACAGCCACGCACTTCACACCCAGCCGCCAGCAGATCATCCACCAGCAACGGCAGCAGTTCGGCGGCACTCCGACGGTCCACCAACAGGGTCTCGGCGGCACCACAAACGGATGTGCGCCGCATTTTGGCGTTGAGTGTCACCGCGCGGGCTTTGGCCGGGTCGGCAGCGCCGTCCACATAAACATGGCACAAGCCGTCCAGATGCTTGATCACCGGAATTCGGCTTTCCGCTGCCACCCGCTCGATCAGCGAACGTCCGCCCCGTGGAATGATCACATCAATGCTATCGGTCATGGTGAGCAGAAGACCCACTGCGGCGCGGTCGGCGGTGGGCACCAGTTGGATAGCGGCGGTGGGGAGGCCCACGGAGTCCAATCCTTCGGCCAGGGCTTGGGCGATGGCGGAGGAAGACAGGAAGCTTTCAGACCCACCTCGCAGGATGCAGGCATTGCCGGCCTTGAGGCACAAGCCACCAGCATCGGCGGTGACGTTGGGGCGGGATTCGTAGATGATCCCGATCACCCCGAGCGGTACCCGGACTCGAGCAATATCGAGGCCGTTTGGACGCTGCCAACGGGCAAGGGTGGTTCCGATCGGATCTGGCAGTGCGGCAATCTCGAGCAGACTGTTAGCCATAGCCTCGAGTCGCCGCTCATCAAGAAGCAGGCGGTCGGTTAGGGAAGGGGCCAGCCCACGCTTTTGCGCCGTCGCGACATCCTGTCGGTTCGCCGCCAGGATGGCCGTACCGTTGGCCCGAATCGCCGCCGCCATCGTCGCGAGTGCGCGGTTCTTGAGGTCCGACGGTGTTTGGGCCAAGATCTCGGCGGCTGCGCGCGCAGCGCGGCCTAATCCCTCCATTTCATCCCTTAACGGGTCGCCATCTTTGTTCGCGACAAGCGTTGCGGCAACACTCACGACGGTCTTTCCCCTTAGTCCCTTCAACGGCGCACCGCGCGCCCAATCCATGTCGGCGACCGCATGGTAACGGTTTCTCAGGGCCAGGGAAAGCCAATCGGCGCAGAGTCCGCCGGGGGCTGGCCTGGGGTGACCGAGATGACACTAGCCAAGCTGCCGCAGGTTGGGCGATGGTGGCGTCATTCCCTTGGCCCCCGTTGCGGTGTCCACCAAGGCATCCGGGAGACCCGCCCTATGATCACGCTCTATACCTTTGCCACGCCCAACGGTCGCAAAGCCTCCATTTTGCTGGAAGAACTCGGCTTGGCTTACACTGTGCACAAGCTTGATGTGATGGCTGGCGAACATCGAACGGCTGACTATCTGAAATTCAGCCCTATCGGCAAGTTGCCGGCTTTGGTCGAAACCACTGCCGATGGCAAGACCTGCCGCTTATTCGGTTCGGGCGCCATCCTGCTGCATTACGCTGAACAAACAGGCCAGTTGCTGCCTATCGACGTAGACGCGCGGGCGGAGTGCTTGAGCTGGTTCTTTATGGGAATCAGCGATTTAGGACCGGCTGCCGTCGAAATGTTTCGTTTTTCGGTGCGGCTACCCGAAAAATTGCCATCCGCCATCGATTTGTTCAAAGGTGAGTTGATCCGTTGCTACAATGCTCTTGATCAGAGATTGTCAGTTGTGGAGTATCTGGCTGGCGAATACTCTATTGCGGATATCGCCTGCTACCCCTTTATTGCCGCCGCAGCCTTGTCGTCAGGCTCGCTGCTGGACCGTTTCCCGAATCTGAAGCGGTGGCATGATCTTTTGGGAACCCGCCCGGCGGTCGTGCGGGGTATGCTGGTTCCCGAACTCTAGAGAAAGAGTCCGGAGAAAAGGAGTCTGGGAGCGCAGGCCTCTTGCCCGTTTCTCGAGGCGCACAAAAAAAGCGGGCAAAATGCCCGCGCTTCCAGGGTGCCAACATGACCCAAAACGCCCTGTTCGAGCACCCGGCTCCCCGGCGGGGTCCAGGGGGAACCCCCCCTGGTTGCTCGGACTGTATCGATCGAAAGGGGCCGGCCGACGCTTTGCGAACTCAAACCGCCTTATTGACCTAACTGACCCAGCAGCCAATTGGCCGGCACATGGTAGTAGACCGACAGGATGTTGGAGCCAGGATTGGTGGTGGTGATGTTGGCATTCGAGATATGGCTGTAGCCCAGCGAGAAGCGGGACTGATTCTCGAACTGATAGCCCAACTCAACCATCGACCGGAACTCGATGGGAGCGCCGAGATTCTTACCGCTGCCGCTGGAATAAAGACCCGCGCCAAAGCTAGGGGTAAACACAAATGGGCCGAGCGGAATGTCAACCAGGATACCGCCGACCCCATAAACCGCGCCATCGGACGTAGCTTCGGCACCAACCCAGGGTTTCAGCTTGGCATAGGGCTCGATCAACGGGAGCAACGAGTTTCCGAAGCGGTACTCACCCCGGAAATCAGCCGCCTGCATATGCTTGTCGTTTGGCGAAACCCTCAGGAACAGAAATCCCGGATTGATTGATGTCTGATCATAAAGGCCGCCACCAATGCTGATCAGCGCGGGGTCATCCTGCGCCGCCGCAGGGGCAGCCGCAGCCACCAACCCCATCAATCCCAAACATGCCGCGACGACTTTTGTTTTCACAACCAACCTCCAGCTTTTCGGCCTGACTCGGGATCCTTTGACCCGGCACCAGCGACACGATCCCGAACCGGAATGAAGGGTATCAACCACCGGAGCATACTCCGAAAGACCCCCACCAGCGACCCCGTTTCGGCGATTGCCGCCACCCTGACATGACATAGGGATAGGCAAATCAGGCGAATTTGGCAAGGACTTGGTAAGAATTCTCCTGGTGTCGCTCGGATTCAACTGGGATGGGGTGTTCTGGCCACAGGGGCGGCGACCCGGTTACGGCAAGATAAAGAGCAAAGGGGCGGCAGGGCGCTTTTTTTAGCGGGAGGGCGTACCGACCTTATACATCAGTGCCGCTGACGTGGCGGCCTGGTTAGGGGGGGGCGCGCGATGACGATTAGGACAATTTTGGTCCCGTTGTTCGGTACCGACGGTGACAAGACGGCGTTGGCTGCGGCGGTGGCGGTGGCGAGGCGCTTTGAGGCCCATGTCGAGGCCCTGTTTGTGGCTGCTGATCCAAAGGATTCAGTTCTGGTGTTAGGCGATGGCATGTCGACCCTGATGCTGGATGAGATTATGCGGGCTGCCGAAGCCACTCGCGAAAACCGACTGATGGTGGCGCGGACCCATTTTCAAGCTGCGGCTGCGGGCCTGCCCGAAGCCACCCGGCCTGTGTCCTCGTGGACGCGAAGCCAAGGGCGCGGATGCGCCCGCCCGGCGTCTGAGGGCAGCCTTGATGAGTCACCATCAAGACCCGATGGTATGACCATCCGGTGGCGGGACTGTGTCGGGCGCGTGGATCCGGTGATCGCAGCCGAAGGGCGGTTGTTCGATTTGGTGGTCATTGCTGGGACCGAAGCCGGTTCTCTGGCTCGTCCCACCACGGCGATTACGGATGCCTATGATACCGCATTGCTGTCCACCGGCAGGCCGGTGCTGGTGGCGCGGCCTGCGGGGCCGATGGGTCTGGGGCGGGTGATGGCGATTGCCTGGAGCGGTACGCTGGAAGCCAGCCGGGCGGTGGCGGCGGCGACTCCTTGGTTTGCACAGGCCGAGCAGGTTCATATTCTGACGGTTGGCGCCTCCGACATGGCCCGGATGGGCGAGCGTTTAGCGAGCTCTTTGGCGTGGCGAGGTGTTGAGGCCAAGATGTCACTCATTGAGCCCGGCAACGATTCGATCGGTGCCGCCATTCTCCGCCGCACCGCCGAGGTGGGAGGCGATCTGTTGGTGATGGGGGCCTATGGCCGCAACCGGATGCGCGAGATGATTTGGGGCGGGGTGACCCGGCACGTCCTGACCCATCCGGGGCCGATGGTGTTGATGGCTCATTGAGGAGCCGTGGATTGAGGCCGGCGGGCCGCGACGGCGGCCCTGCGTCCCTCGTGAAGCCAAGGGCGCCCCTGCGCCCGCCCGGCGTCTGATACCGGCAAGCCCTGACACACTGACACATCGCCGGTATCGGGCCGCGACGACGGCCCCGCGCGCCCATGCGCGCGAAGCCAAGGGCGCGGATGCGCCCGCCCGGCGTCTGAGGGCAGCCTTGATGAGTCAACATCAAGGCTCGAGGGTATGAGGGCAGCCTTGATGAGTCACCATCAAGGCCCGATGGTATGAGGGTCGCCTTGATGCGTTTGGGATCAGGACGTTTGGTTCCGATCGGCTCCTCGGTTTTGCTTCAGCCGCTTGCGATAGTGGGCGATTTCTTCGTGGCAGCGTTGGCACAAGGTGGTTAAAGCGTCGATGGTTTCTGTGCCAAGAACCTCGGGATAATAGCGGTGGTGGACGTGGAGATTGGTGTTGGCGTTGCACAACCGGCAGCGTCGACCATCCCGCTCCAGGGCTTCCCGTCGCAACCGTTTCCAGGTGTCCGAGTGCAGATACGCATAGTAACGCTCTCTGCGTGAGCCGGGTTGGCGTGGGCGCAGAAAATCCACCAGGCATTTTATCAGAAACCGGATCAGCACGGCGGCTAGGATCAGACCGCCGGCCAGCCAATAGGGGTGGGCGGTGATTGCGGTGTTTATCGTATTACTGAAGGCCATCGAGTCGCGTCTTGACCTCGGTGTAATCGGGTGAGGAAGGGTCCAATTCAGCCAGCAGTCGTTGCCACAACGCGCGGGCTGCCGTTGGCTGGCCCGCAGCGGCGGCATCGATTCCCAGGAACCACAAGGCTTCGGGCGTGTCGGCAGCCACGCCCAGCGCCGCCTTGAGCGCCTTTACAGCATCCGGGGGCAAGCGGGCTCCTGGGGCCGATGGCGTTTTGGCCATTAAGGCTTCGGCATAAGCCACCAGAATATCAGGGCGATCGGGCGCTTGGGCGAGGGCGTGGCTGATAGCGTCGAGTTGATGATCGGTTTCTTTCAGGACTTGATAAGCACGCGCTAGCCGTAACCATCCGGCAATGTCGTTGGGAGAGGTGGCCAAGCGGGCTGCCAGACGATCGACCATGGAGCGAATCATTCGGGCACGCTCCTCGGGATCGGTCGGCATAGCGGCGGCGGCGGCTGACGAAGGCCCCGAGGCGGCTGGAGAAGTCGGAGTAGCCTCGTCGGGTTGGGATTGGGGCGGGAGCGACGGAGGAATGGCTTTGACCGGGTCAAGCCCAAAGCGGGTGGCCATATCCGCGATGGCCCGATGAACCATGGGGAGCCAAGGCGCATTGGCCGGGCTGGCCGCAGCCAGAGCGGTCCAACGATCCAGCGCACCCCGGAAATCACCGCCCTGGGCCCGACCCAAGGCCAGAAAATAGCTGGCTTGGGGATCACCGGGATGTTGAGCCAACACGGCTTCGAACAATTGGCGCGCTTCGTCCAGGACGAGGCCTTGGTTGGCATTGATCAAGGCGTTGGCGAGGCTTCTCTGAAGATCGGAATCGTCTTTGGACAGGGCTAAGGCGTGACGCCAAGCCTCAACGGCTTCGGTTGGGCGGTTGAGCTTGGTGAGGGATTGGCCCAGCAGCGCCCAACCTTCCAGGTCGGCGGGCTCCCGCTTCAGCCGCTCGGCCAATTTCGAGACGGCTTCGACGATATTGGCGGGCATGCCGTCCGCAAGAGGCGGGTTGGAACGGGCGGCTCGTGGTTGAGCCGGTAGGTCTGGCCGACCGACGGCCAGATACAGGCTCCAGGCGGTCAGAGGAACCAGAACCAACAGCGCCAGCGCAACCCGGCGCTTCCTGGTTGGGGGCGGCGGTGCGGGATCGGAAGAGGTGGGCGGGGTGGATGGCGGCGGAGCAATAGCCAGAATGCGGCGGCTGATTTCGGTACGGGCAGTGTCGGCCTGACCGGCATCAATCAGGCCACGTTCAAGGTCACGTTCTAATTCGCTCAACTGGTCCCGGTAGACCTCCAGGTCATGGGCGGAGCGGTCAGGAAAGGGGGTTGGTCGCCGCCAGAGCGGCCAGACCAGTGCAGCCACGGTGATCGCTGTGAGACTTGCCGCCACCAGCCAAAACAGGGTCATGATGTCATCCTGTGCGCCACCATCTACGCGCCGCCATGGTCGTCGAGCACCCAGCGTAGGCGCTCCTGCTCATCGGGAGTGAGGGGGGGCGTTTGAAGCGATTCGTGCAGTCTGGCCGCAGCGGTTCGACGGTTACGCAGCCGCCAGACGATGCCAGCGGCCCCAGTCGCCAGTATCATGGGTGGCGTCAGCCATAACAGCCAAGTGTTTGGTTGGAACGGTGGGCGCAATCGGATGAAATCGCCATAGCGTGCGGTGAGATAGGCCACGACCGCCGTGTCACTGTCGCCAGCCTTGAGGCGTTCGCGCACCAACAGACGCAGGCTGCGGGCCAGATCGGCGTTACTGTCATCGATGGACTGGTTCTGGCAGACCAGACACCGCAGCTCCTGGCTGATCTCTCGAGCGCGGGCTTCTAGGGTCGGGTTGGCTATCACCTCGTCCGGCAGCACAGCCCAACTCGGCGTCGCCGCTAAGACCCACACCCAGCCCACCAGCAGGATCAAGACTCGTCGGTATAGGGAGGCATACCGACACACCGCCGGTATCAGGCCGCGCCGGTCCGGCGTCTGAGGGCAGACTTGATCGATTAACATCAAGACTTGATGGTATAATATCAACAAGGTCATTAATAGAGCCATCCAGCGACGAGATAACCCAAAGCTACAGCAAAGAGACCAATGACAACTGAGAAGAAGATGTATAACAGGCCCAAAGCCACATCTCCTTCCATAAACATATCCAGCTGCTGAAGGCTAAAAGATGAGAATGTTGTGTAGCCACCAAGCACCCCAGTCATGAAGAATAATCGAGTATCACGGCTAATATAATCAACAGGTAAATTAGCAACAAAACCAATCAGCAATGAACCGCTGATATTAATTGCTAATGTTGCCCAAGGGAAACTAGCAGGCATCATCTCGAATGGAAACATATCAATATCGAATTCATGGAAGGTCACGGAAAGCCAATGCCGAACCATGCTACCTAAAGCGCCACCAACGGCCACCAGGAAATACGACTGCATGGGTTTTGGACCTTCCGCCGTGACGAGCTTCCGCGATCATCGAAACCCGCTTTTGAGGTTTGGGTCAAGCACCAAGAGACCGTTCTCCGAAACCTACCCGATGACGCCGTGGTTTTTGTGGTCGCTTTGTGCGTGACATCCTTGCGGATCGTGCCGATGCGGGCGTGGAATCGGGCTACTTGTATCCTAGCCTTGCGCCGATTGCTCGATCCTTTGGTCTTGCGAGACGGCGAGCGAGACATTCGCCGCCGATCGGCGGTGCGCGACACCACCGCCGTCTTGACTTGACCGGCAAAGCGCAGCGGCTCGCGCATTCGCACCCAACCGATCACCGGCAAAAGGGCCATTATCGGCCCGAAAGCTGTCGTGTACACCCTTCTTCTTAAACGACGGAAACTTAGCCCGTCCCTCGAAGACGTTTTTGAACGCCGTTCCCAGGTTCTTGATGGCTTGTTGTGGTGCGGTCTTGGTTACTTCGCTCATCCAGAGGAATTGTTCATCCTTGATGGCGTTTAACGGCCTGCGCAAGGCCATCTCGTTGGGCTTTCCGCTGCCCTGGTACTGATCTTGCCACTGCCCCAGCCCCCAATTCCATGAAGTCATACCGGCGAGCTATAACGATGACACACTGCCGGTATCGGGCCGCGACGACGGCCCCGCGCGCCCATGCGCGCGAAGCCAAGGGCGCGGATGCGCCCGCCCGGCGTCTGAGGGCAGCCTTGATGAGTCAACATCAAG
>CAIXKV010000095.1 GCA_903920145.1 uncultured Rhodospirillales bacterium | reverse complement strand
TCATACCGGCGAGCTATCACACTGACACACCGCCGGTCCTCGGGCCGCGACAGCAGTCCGGCGTCCGAGGGCCGCTTTCATGTGTTAATACCAGTGGCCTCGGACGTTGACACGTCCGCAGCGCCCTCAGACGCCGGACGGGCGCATCCGCGCCCTTGGCTTCGCGCCATGGGGCGCGCGGCGGCGGTCGCCGCCGATACCAATGGCACGGATCATTGTCTAGGGCCGTTGGTATAACATAAACGCCCGATGATATAAAATATAGTTGTGGTTTGTGTGACTAGGTCACCGACCGCAAGCCCTTCGAGACCCTATGGTGTGGCTCCCTGTAAGTCGGCATAACACAACTGGAGAGAGCGGATAATGACGAAGAATGTCGGGGGGATTGATCGAATCCTGCGTATTGTGGTGGGTCTGGCCTTGATCGTAGCCACCGTGCTCGGCTTCCTGCCGGTTTGGGGCTGGATCGGCGTTGTTCCTCTGGTCACGGCAGCGGTTGGCTGGTGCCCCGCGTATTTACCCTTTGGCATCAAGACCTGCTCCAAGGCGGATTGAAAACGATCACCGTCCTGTGTCAGGCAGGCCGATCTGCCTGACAACGGGCTCTTTTGATTACCGCCCTCGTTTCAATTGCATCTCTCTAAGTCCAGAGCTTGGGAACAGGTGCCGAATTTGACCTAAAATAGCAATTTTGTCCTGATCTGGCTGCCCGGTCTTGGGAATGTAATGTTCAGTAATATTATTGGCGATGATTTCGAGTGCCGAGGTACTGGTTCGGAATAAGTGCTGCAAGGATTCATGATTAAATTCGCACAATAAAACCGGCGTCCGGCTTCGCACCGTGCTGCCGTGGGCTTCTCCCAACAGCGCCACTGTCGCATCGAAGACATCGCCAGGCCGTAGCATGCCCGGCAGAGCCAACCGGGTTCCCACTCGGCGCGTAATGTCGGCGGAAAGCAGTCCTTCGAGAATCAGGAAAAGCGCCGTACCGGCTTCACCAGCCTGAACCACCACCCGATTCGAGGACTCGATCCTGAATTTCGCATGCTCACCCAATAAAGAGAGATCGTCATCGTTCAGATTCTGGAACAGCTTTGTGGCACCGATCAAGGCTACCAGTCGTCGCGGATCGGGAAGCGCCGCAAAAGCGCCAATGCTCTCATCGGTTCTGACGCTGGCCGGTTCCAGACCGGCTAATGCCAAATGGGTTAGAACATTTTGCAAGATCAGCGATGGAGCATCGCCCAGATGTTGTAGGGACGCTTTAAAATAAATGGCGTAGTCTACGCCCTCCAGTTTGATCGCCCTGACTTCAACCCACGGCGCGGCTGTCGTCGATCCAGCCAATCCGATCATGGCTTCAAGAGCTGCCGCTTGCAAAACACGCATGGCTCGAGCTTGAGGGACACGAGCATCAAGCGTGACATTGACAAAGCGAATACTGATCGGTGCCGGCTGGCTAAAATTGGTAATCGTATAGGAGCTAAATTTACTGTTCGGCAGAATTACAACATCGCCCATACCGTCTTTTATCTGTGTTGTCCGCCAACTGATTTCTAGTAATTGGCCACTGATTTTGGCATCACCGGCCCTATGCAATTGAATGTATTCGCCAATACGCACGGTTCGGTCGATATTGAGGGCAATCCCGGCAAACACGTCCTGAAGCAGCTCCTTGAGCGCCATACCCAAGACCAGTCCGGCGACACCGGAGGCGGCCCATAATACGGTCAGATCCTGGTCAAAGACGATCCCCGCGCAGGCCGAGGCCGCGATCACAAAAATGAGCAGACCCGAAATCTGGCTGAGTAATTTTGGGACCGGAGCGCCGGTTGCTGACGCAATAATGCCGTCAAAGATCACATATCGAATGATACGCTGGGCCAGCACCGCCAGCGACATAAAGGCGGCAACCCCTAAGATATATTTCAGGGCCTTGCGGGTGCTGTCCACAGCGGCCAGCCCGAATGCTTGATAAGCATCGCCACTAACATAGAAAAACGTGACGATGCCCATCGACACCAGCAGTGGGATTAACAATTTTCCGGCGGCTTCTCGGAGATTTTTATTCATATAGCCTCCCTTATGCCAGCGCGCCGGACTTATACCGGCAAGCCGTGGCAATCACTCATCGTCGGCTCATCGCCGGTCCTTGGGCTGTAACCACAGGCTGCAACCACAGCCCCTCGCACCCAGGCGCGCGAAGCCAAGGGGCGCGCGGCGGCGGTCGCCGCCGATACCAACGGCACGGATCATTGTCTAGGGCCGTTGGTCTTAAACGGTGCGAACCCGCTCGGCTTCGGTTTTCAGATGCCGGGTCATGGCGGACAGAGCGTCCATGGTCGCCGTGATTTCCTCTGCCGCGCCGGCCGTCGTTTGTCCGACGCTGTGCAGATGCAACACACGATCCTTCAACAGGTGTGTCATAGCGTTCTGCTCGTCGATGGCGGCAGCGATGGCCTGAACCGTTTCTCCGCTTTCCCGTGATGTTTCCACGATTCGCTCAATGGAGGCTCTGGCCTCTTCGGCAGCAGAGACCCCCGACTTGACGCTTTCAGTCGTTTCATCGACCAAACCCCGAATATCGCGGGTGGCTTGGGCGACATCTTCGGCTAGGGTCGTGATTTTATGGGCAATCAGTCCGAAACCGCGCCCTTGATCACCGGCCCGTATCGCTTCAAGGCTGGCATTCAGAGACAAGACATAGGTCTTATCGGCAATATTGGCAATTAACGCACTAATCTGGCTGATTCTCGTGTTTTTGTCGGCGATACTGTCCACCGCATCGGTCAGTTTTGTCAATTTTGTCTGTCCGTTGGCGGCGGTGGCGGCGGCATTGCGTCCCAGAACACTGCCGCGATCGGCACTGCGGGCGATTTCAGCGATGGACGCCACGGTTTGCTCAATGGCGCTCGAAACCTCCGCCAGCGTTTCCATTTGACTGAGGGCCTGTTTGGAAACATCCACCGCCGCAGCAGTGGTTTGGCTTGCCGACGTTGCAACTTCCTGGGTTGCAGACGAAACCGCTTGAAGAATCTCCCGAAGCTGCTCAACCGCCTTATTCAGGTTCTCTTTAATCGCGGCAAAATCCCCCTGATAGGAGCCGTGGATCGCCCCCGTCAGATCACCTGCCGCCATCTCGGTTGCAAAGGCTGACAGCTCGTCCAACAATCCGACTAGGGCGTCAAGGCTACGATTGACATTGCCCTTGAGCGCCCGCAGATCGCCTTCATAGGCTCCAGACATGCGCCCCCGAACATCGCCCGAGGCCAGTTTGGCCATCACGCCAGCAACTTCAAACAAAGGAGCCGTCAGGGTCTCGACCAAATCATTAACACCACGAATCAGGGAGGCAAAATCACCCCGGTGATGGCTGGCATCCGCCCGAACCGACAAGGTTCCGACCTTAGCGGCGTCGATCATCTCCCGGAGATCTCCGGAAACGGCCTTGAGGGTCCGCACAATTTCGGTGGTGGCCCGAAGCATTCGCCCGGTTTCATCCCGCCGACCATCATCGGCGATTGAAATATCAAGATCACCTTTGGCCATGCGCTCGATAACATCGCAGACTTGACCGATCGGACGGGTAATCGAGCGAATAATGCTCAGACCAATGCCAAGACCAAGAACTAAGGCGCCAATGATCAGAATGATCATTTGCTTTCTTGATGATTCATAGAGAATCTGATTCTCGTCATAAACTTCTTTAGCAACCACCAATTGAATGTTAATCAGGGAGTCAAATTTATCAGAAACAGGATCGATGACCGGATACATCTCATGAGCCGCAAATTCGGCCACCTGATCTGCTTTTCCAGCCAACAGAATGCCTCGAATTTTAGCAATCGAGTGATCAGCCGTTTCCATTAGGGGGCTGATCTCTGAAACAATCTGCTTTTCTTGATCAACCAGATAGGTTGCCAGATAGTCGTGCCATTTGCTCTTAATCGTCTCCGTGGCAACATCAATATTTTTGATTGTCTGGTCGTAAGATAAGGTACCGTTCCGAGCTTTATGAACGGAATCCACCACATTATCGGCGTACATGGCCGCGATGACCTTCAGGTCACGAAGCGGAACCACACGATCGTTATAAACCGTATCAAGGGCAGCGTCTCCGGCCTGCATGCCGCGCAAGCCGATCAGTCCAACCATGACCATGAAAAAACTTAACAGCATAACCAGAATCAGCAATTTTACGCCGATTTTAAGATGTCTAAGCATTGATACCTTCCACGCGACCAAGAGACCTCAAACCAAATCTCACTGACGAAACCTCATCAATGGGACTTGGCCATTATTCGGGGTCTTTATCCCCCGCCCCTCATCAGAATCATAACGGTCTTGGGGCGGCAGGACGTCATACTTTCCAGAGGTGCCCCTCAGTCTCTTCGGGATCAAAACCGGGCATGATCGGAAGTCCCTCTTCCTCCCCATCCTCGTGGGGATAGGCCTGGATTTTCTGATAACGGGCGCCCCCGTGACCCAAATGGCTCTGATACAGGGCAAAACCAGTCACAGGGACTGGCGCGCTGCGAAACAGCCCATTGCCCGCCAAAAATCGCGTCAGTCGTTCGGGGTTGGCGTCTTTTAGCCGGGCCAAAGTAACGTGAGCGGAAAATTTGCGCGGCTCGGGTGGAAAACCAGCCCGAATCACCGCAGCTTCAATTTTAGCTTGTAGGCGAGACAGGGCCTCGTTCCGTTCCGCCCCGATCCACAGGGTATGAATCTTGCGTCCGGTTCCAAACTGGCCGCAGCCATCCAACACCAACGAAAAATCGGGAGGCTCGATTCGGATCAACTCGGCATCCAAATCCGGCAACCGCCCTTCATCCACCTCGCCGATAAAGCGCAAGGTCAGATGCAGATCCTCGGCCTCGACCCAGCGGGCTCCGGGCACGCCCCCAGCCAGCCCGGCCAAACGAGCGCGAATGTCGAAGGGAAGCGGAAGGGCTATGAACAAACGGATCATCTGGGACACCGCATGGCTGTCTGTCGTGGGCTCCGCCCGCATCCGCAAAGGGACACAGTCCCATCCTAAAAGAGACGGCCCTGTTCGGGAGCCGGCGGCAGGCGTTTGCGACGGGGAGAGCTGCCTGCGACCAACGCCGCAACCTCGCCGTCATGAAAGGTCAAAATGACGTCCCGACCGGGTGTCGCCTCGCTCACCGAGGTCAGGGGATGATGCCCCGACTCGGTCACGAGCACGAAGCCACGGGCCAACACGCTTTTATAGGAATAACTGAGCAGCAATTGCCCCACCGCCGCCAACCGCTCTTGCCGCTGAGAAACAGCCTGAACCTGGATCCGACGCAACCGCTCCCCCAATTCCTCCAGGCGCCGCCGATGGTCATCCAGTCGACGGGACAACGGCACCGCCGCGAGACGGCTCTGGGCACTCTCCAACCGCCCGGCCCCGCCGCGTACCGCTTGGCGCAAACCCGCCCCCAACGCCCGGCTTTCGGCAGCCAAACGCACCGTCGCTTCGGCCAACAGGTCACGCGGATGGCGAATCGCCGCCGCAAGTCGCCCAAGCCGGGTCCGGCCCCGCTCCAACAGCGCCGCCATCACCCAATCCAAACGCTCGCCCCGCTCGTCCAAACGCTGGCCCCGCTCCTCGATCAGACGACGCGGATCACCCAACCCCCGCGCCAAGCCCTCGACCCAAGACCGGCGCTCACCCAACCAACGGTCAAAGCCCCGTAAACGGCGGCGCTCCAGATCCAACACCAGCGCCAGCAGCTCGGCCCGCACCGGCACCGCCAATTCGGCGGCAGCGGTCGGCGTCGGCGCCCGCAAATCGGCGGCGAAGTCAATCAAGGTAGTGTCGGTCTCGTGCCCCACCGCCGAAATCAGAGGAATCACGCTGGCTGCCGCCGCCCGCACCACGCGCTCGTCATTGAACGGCATCAGGTCTTCCAGAGACCCACCGCCCCGCGCAACAATCAGCAGGTCTGGACGTGGCACCGAGCCACCCGCTGACAGACTGTTGAATCCGACGATGGCCGCCGCCACCTGAATCGCGGCTTGCTCGCCCTGAACCGCCACCGGCCACAACAGCACCCGGCGCGGAAAGCGGTCGGCCAGCCGGTGAAGGATGTCGCGGATCACCGCCCCGGTCGGCGAGGTGATGACTCCGATCACGGCGGGCAAGAACGGCAGCTTTTGCTTGCGAGCCGGATCAAAGAGCCCTTCGGCGGCGAGGCGCCGCTTGCGCTCCTCCAGCATCTTAAGCAGAGCGCCTTCGCCAGCCAGCGTCATCGACTCGATCACAAGCTGGTATTGGGAGCGTGATGGATAGGTCGTCAGCCGACCCGTGACGACCACATCCATGCCGTCTTCGGGCACCAGACCCAATTTCTGGACCACAGGCCGCCAACACACGGCTTCCAGCACGGCGGTCTCGTCCTTGAGCCGCAGATACAGGTGCCCTGAGCTGTGCCGCTTGGGCTGCGAGAGTTCGCCGCGAACGCGGACATGGCCGAAGCTTTCCTCCACCGAGCGTTTGAGGGCTCGGGCAAGGTCGCCTACGGTGAATTCGTGCGGGGTAGAGCCGGAGACTTGAGTCATGGTTCCGGCATGATACAAGGCTGGAGCCCGGCGACAAGAGAGGCTTGCACCGGACAAGCAGGAGGATGGCGGAATGAAGGTTCTGGTGGTCGGATCGGGCGGACGCGAGCACGCCTTGTGCTGGAAATTGGCCGCCTCGCCGCTGTGCCCATCGCTGTTCTGCGCACCCGGCAATGCCGGCATCGCGACGCTGGCCACATGCGTCCCCATCAAGGCCGATGACGTGGCCGGGTTGGTGGCGTATGCGGTCAATGCCACCATTGATCTGGTGGTGGTTGGCCCCGAAGCGCCGCTGGTGCTGGGGTTGGTGGACCGGCTGAACGCGGTGGGCATCAAGGCGTTCGGTCCCAGTGCCGCCGCTGCCCGACTCGAAGGCTCCAAAGGCTTCATGAAGGATCTGTGCGCCCGCCACGGCATCCCCACGGCGCCTTATGGCCGCTTCCAGGATGCCGAACCCGCCCGTGCCTTTGTCCGCGCCCAAGGGGCGCCGATCGTGGTCAAGGCCGATGGCCTGGCCGCCGGCAAGGGCGTGACCGTCGCCCAAACCGTAGAAGAAGCCCTGGCGGCTGTGGATGACGTGCTGGTGACCGGGCGATTCGGCGCCGCCGGAGCCGAAGTTGTGATTGAGACATTCCTGGACGGCGAAGAGGCCAGTTTCTTCGCCCTGGTCGACGGTGAAACCGCTCTGCCGCTGGTGGCGGCCCAGGATCACAAACGCGCCTTTGACGGCGATACCGGCCCCAATACCGGCGGCATGGGCGCCTACTCGCCAGCGCCGGTAATGACCTCGAACCTCACAGATCAGGTTATGGCCGAGATCATTCTTCCCACGGTTCGGGCGATGGCCGCCGAAGGCACGCCGTTTAAAGGCGTGCTGTTCGCCGGATTGATGATCGTCACCGACCCAAGCGGCTCCGACGGTTCTAACGGGGTTAAACCCGCTTTGCCCAAACCCTACTTACTAGAGTACAATACCCGCTTTGGCGACCCAGAGTGCCAAGTCTTAATGAAACGACTCCGGTCGGACCTACTGCCGGCCTTGCTTGCAGTTTGTGACGGGCGGCTCGGCGAGATCAGCCTGGACTGGCGGGACGAAGCTGCCCTGTGTGTGGTTGTGGCCGCCGCCGGCTATCCCGGTGACGTGGTTAAGGGTGGCGCGATCAGTGGTCTGGATGCCGCCGGAGCGGTTCCAGGCGCCACAGTGTTCCATGCCGCCACCGAACGGAACGCCGCCGGTCAGGTGGTGGCCACCGGAGGACGGGTGCTGGGCGTCACCGCCACCGGCGCCACCGTTGGCGCGGCCCAGCGCTCGGCCTATCGGGCGGTGGATGCCGTTGAGTGGCCCGGTGGGTTTTGCCGGCGAGATATTGGTTGGCGCGCGGTTTGACCGCACAAGACGGAGCAAACTCTAAGCCTTAACAGAGTGCGCTCATGTGCTTATATGTGGGCTATGAATGTATAAAATGACGATATCCTCTCTGGAGGATTGCAAGGAAATCCCGTCGTGATCCTGTCGCACAAAATGGCTCTGGACCCTACGGTTGAACCGGAGATTCATGTCCGCCAAGCGGCTGGTGTGGCGCGGTTGGCCTGGAATAGGGGTCTTGCCGAATGGAAGCGGATGTTAGAGGCCGGAGAAAAGGCGACTGCCAATAAGATAAAGATAAAATGGAATGCTATTCGGCGCGCTGAATTTCCATTCACTTACGACGTGACACAGTGCGCATCGCACCAATCGATCATGAACCTTGGCCCTGCCTTTAACAACTTCTTTTGTGATGTCAATAAACAAAATAATCAACGTAAATTTCGTTACCCTCGTTTCAAGAAAAAAAGACGTTGTCGCGACAGCTTTGCCCTTTGGAATGATCAGTTTGAAGTCAGAGACGTCGAAAAACTTGGGACATCGCGTGGCGAAATCGGCATTCCTAATCTTGGTTGGGTAGGTCTGCGTGAGCCGTTGCGCTTGGACGGTAAGATCATGGGGGCGGTGGTATCGCGCACCGCCGATCGTTGGTTCGTAGCGATCCAGGTTGAATCGCCAGATCACGTCAACGCTCACCCTATCCTAATCTAAGTCCTATCCAAGCGCCTATGGCGGCACCTATAGGGTCGACGTCATCGGCGCTTTGAACCCCCCGGACCCTACGGCCTTGGACGGCCTTGGTACGCTGGAGCCACCGTAATGCTCATTGACTGCTCCGATCTGATCGCCGAAAATCGGCCCCATTGCGGCCAGGGTGTGGCCGTCACCGATGTCGACGGCGATGGCACCTTGGAGTTCCTGGTCACAGGCACCGGGACGGCCAATCGCGTTCTCAAATGGAACGGCCAGCAGCTGGTGGACACCACCGATCCGGCACTACTCGACGCCACCGGGCAAACGGTCTGCCTGATCGCTGCCGATATTGACGGAGACGGGCGGGAAGAGATTTACGCCTGCAATCAGGAGACAGAGACCGGGCAAGCCGATCGGCTGTTCGCCCCCTTCGGCGCCCGTTGGCTCGACCTTCTGACTCAGCCGGATAATGCCGAGATCGCCGAGACTATCCATGGCCAAGTGGCGGCCTGCCTGGATCGCCAAGGCCGGGGCCGCTATGGCTTTGTGGTCGCTCAAGCCGGTGTCCCGCTGGCGCTCTACGAGCTGGATAGCCGAGGCCGATTGGTTGACAGTGCCGAGGAGGCCGGCCTTGATCTGGCCCTGGACGCCCGCGCCATGGTGGCGTTGCCGTTGATTTCCGAACGGATGGACCTGTTCGTTCAGGTCGACGGCGCCGATAATGCCCTATTCCGCAATTTAGGCGACGGTACCTTCGAGGACACCGCCGAACGGCGCGGCGTCGCCGACCCCCGGCAGCATGGGCGCGGTCTTGCGGTTCTCGACGCCAATGGCAACGGCCTGTTCGATCTGCTGTGCGGTGCCTGGCAAGGCAGCCATCGCCTGTTTCTGCAACGGGCCGGCGGCGGCTTCAGCGAAGAAGCCCCCAGCGATCTTTCCCTTCCCTCCCACCTGACGTCGGTGCTGGCCGCCGATTTCGACAATGATGGCTTCGAGGAGCTGCTGTTCATCAATCACGGCCAACCCAACCGCCTGTTCGCTCTGCGCCACGAAGGGTGGTTGGAGATTGAAGCCGGTGATGCCGTGGAACCGCGCGGTCTCAGCACGGGCGCGGCCATTGCCGACATCGACGGCGATGGCCGGTTAGAGCTGCTGATCAATCACAGCGGTACCCATCAGCCCTTGGCCCTGTTCAAAGCCCCGCCCAATCCCAATGGCTGGTTGCGGGTCCAACCCCTGACCGCCGCCGGAGCCCCCGCCCGAGGGGCCGTAGTGACCTGCACCATCGGCAACCGCACCCAACGCCGCGCCCTTTGCGCCGGCAGCGGCTACCTGAGCCAAATGGAACCGATCGCCCATTTCGGTCTGGGAGAAGCCCGTCGGGTCGACAGCATCGAGGTCCATTGGCCCGACGGATCCGTGGCCCTGATCCACGCGCCCCCGATCAACCGCCTGATCACAGTTCCCCATCCGCCGGAGTGATACCGGCGAGCCCTGATACTGACACATCGCCGGTCCTCGGGCCGCGACGGCGGCCCCGCGTCCTCGTGGACGCGAAGCCCCAGTGTGTGGACTCTAGGGGGCGCGGATGCGCCCGCCCGGCGTCTGAGGGCAGCCTGGATGAGTCACCATCAAGGCCCGATGGTATTA
>CAIXKV010000094.1 GCA_903920145.1 uncultured Rhodospirillales bacterium | reverse complement strand
GGCTTCGCGCCATGGGGCGCGCGGCGGCGGTCGCCGCCGATACCAACGGCACGGATCCATTGTCTAGGGCCGTTGGTATGACACGTCTGCGGCGCCCTCAGACGCCGGGCGGGCGCATTCGCGCCCTTGGCTTCGCGCCATGGGGCGCGCGGCGGCGGTCGCCGCCGATACCAACGGCACGGATCATTGTCTAGGGCCGTTGGTATAAGGTGTCGTCGTTTCCAAAAAGGCTGCCGACCACAGATTGGGTCCAGGGTGAAACTCTGGTCGGGGTTCGGGGGCAAAGCCCCCACTAGGAGGATGCCGTGTTGGGAGAGTTCGGGCGGATCGAGCGGTTTTTGCGGCCCCTGGCTGTTGGCTGTCCCGGTGCTCTTAATCTCACTGACGATGCCGCCGTGCTTTCGGTACCGCCGGAGCATGAGCTGGTGGTCACCACCGATGCCATGGTGGCTGGCGTCCATTTTTTTCCGGATGACCGCCCCGACGACATCGCGGCTAAACTGCTGCGGGTTAATCTGTCTGACCTTGCGGCCATGGGCGCGGCCCCATTCGCCTATACCCTGATGCTCTCCCTCCCTCGAACCCTTGACGAACATTGGCTGGCCGGCTTTTGCGCGGGCCTGGAAGCCGATCAGGCACGTTACGGGATCTCATTAGCCGGCGGCGATTCGGTATCGACTCGTGGCCCGATCACAGTGGCCATAACGGCCTTGGGCGTGGTGCCCTGTGGTCGGGCTTTGACCCGGCAGGTCTCTGGTCCCGCCGACCGAGTCGCCGGCCAACGAGTCTTCGTCACCGGCACCATCGGCGATGCGGCCTTGGCGCTGGCGCTGGCCTTGGGTGACCTGTCGCCGGAGCCTCCTCTGTCTGCCGCCGCCGTCGCTGCCCTGACCACCCGATTGCGACGCCCTGAACCTCGGCTGACGCTGGGGGTGGCGTTGCGCGGTTTGGCCACGGCGGCCATCGACATTTCAGACGGATTGACCGCCGATCTTGGCCATATCGCCGAAGTGACCGGATGCACCGCTTTTATTGAATGGGCCCGCCTTCCGCTCTCCGAAACGGTGCGGACACTGGTGGACCGGCACCCTGCGCTTCTGGCTTCGGTGGTCAGTGGCGGAGATGACTACGAACTGGTCTTTACCGCCCCCCCAGAGGCTCGCGCGGTTCTGGCCGCTTTGGCTGTTGAACAGGGCGTCGCCATCACCGAAATCGGCTGGCTCGAGTTCGGATCGCCCGGTCGGGTTGACATTCTTGACCAGAACGGCCAACCCTTGACACTCACGCGACGGGGCTGGAACCACTTTACCGACGCAGAACCGCCGACCTCGGGAGCTGTGTAGCCAACGAATCAAACCAAGTACGGGCTACGGGCGCGAGCGCAGGCACGGAAACTAAGGGCCGGAGCCAACGATGAAGGGTATCATTCTTCTGGTGGTTGGCATTGTCCTGCTGGCGGCGGGCGTTGGTGGCGGCTGGGTTGCCTACAAGAAGTATATCGCCCCACCGCCGGAAAGCGCCGAACAGGCCAAGGGCAAGAAGCAGCCGGAACCTCCGCCGATTTATGTCCGGCTGGCGCCGTTCACGGTGCCCGCCATTGGCGCCGAACGGCCAGAACAGTTGATCACCTTTGTGATCGTCTTGCTGGTCAGCAATCAAAGTGCCGAGAGCCAAGTTAACGATCGAATGCCACGCGTGATGGATACCTTCCTGACCACGCTTTACGCCTCGATCGATGAAGGGGAAATGATTAACGGCAGCTTGGTCAATGTTGGCGGGGTTAAAAAACGCCTGCAAGCGGCCTGTGATCGGTTGCTTGGGAACGATGTGGTCAAGGAAGTTCTGGTGCAGACCGTGCTCCAACGCCGTTTTTAACGCGAATGCCGGTGATTTCAAGGCGTTCCTGAGGGAAAACCCCCTTGACTATTGCATTGCCGGGATGATTCCGGCATGCTTCCGTGACAACACCCGGCCAGATCCATCGTCCTTTGGCGTGCTTCGGCGATGGACCCGAGCAGAAGGGGAAGCCCAAAAAGTCCTAAAAAATGGGGGGCTCCATGACTCCTGCATTTGTCTTTGTCATCCTCTGCGGCCTGCTGGCGCTGACTTATGGTGTCTATGCGGGGAAACAGGTGTTAGCGGCCTCTGCCGGCACCGCACGCATGCAGGAAATCGCCAATGCGATCCAGGAAGGCGCTCAAGCCTATCTGAACCGGCAATATACCACCATCGCCTTGGTTGGTGTGGTGATCGCCGTGCTGTTGTCGCTGACGCTGGGTTTTCAGACGGGCCTTGGCTTCTTGATCGGCGCGCTTTTGTCTGGAGCCGCTGGATATATCGGGATGAATGTCTCGGTGCGCGCCAATGTCCGGGTTGCCGATGCCTGTACGCGCGGGCTGGCTGACGGTTTAGACCTTGCCTTTAAATCCGGTGCCATCACCGGCCTACTGGTGGTCGGCCTCGGTTTGCTGGGCGTCACCGGCTATTATTGGGCCCTGATCGCCATGGCCGGCCCGGCGGCGGATACAGAGACCGCGCGGCGCGGCATCATGGAAGGTCTGGTGGCCCTGAGCTTTGGCGGATCCCTGATCTCGATCTTTGCCCGTCTCGGCGGTGGGATTTTCACCAAGGGTGCGGATGTTGGCGCGGATCTGGTTGGTAAGGTCGAAGCCGGTATTCCCGAGGATGATCCTCGCAACCCCGCTGTGATCGCCGATAATGTCGGCGATAATGTCGGCGATTGTGCCGGTATGGCCGCCGATTTGTTCGAAACCTATGTCGTGACGATCGTCGGCGGTATGTTGTTAGCCGCCATATTGTTTACGGGCGCAGACCAGCGCACCCTGATGTTTTATCCGCTTCTGGTCGGCGGTGTCTGCATCATCGGATCCGTCGCCGGAACCTTCTTCGTCAAACTGGGATCCTCCCAGAATATCATGGGCGCTCTCTATCGAGGTTTGATCTACAGTGGCCTGATCTGTCTGATCTTGATCTTTTTTGCGACGCTGGCGCTGGTCGGACTCACCACTGACTTCACGGTCAATGTCCTCACCGCGACGGGCGCCGGCCTGAAAGTCAATGGCTGGTCGCTCTTTCAATGCGCGGTGATCGGTTTGGTCGTTGTCGGCCTGTTATGCTGGATCACCGAATACTACACTGGAACCCCCTATCGCCCGGTCAGAAGCGTTGCCAAAGCCTGCGAAACAGGCCATGCCACCAACATCATCCGGGGGCTGGCCGTTTCCATGGAAGCCACGGCTCTGCCGGTGATTGTGATCAGCATCGCCATCGTTCTGGCTTATAACGTCGCGGGTGTCTTTGGCGTCGGCATTGCCGCGACCACCATGCTGGCGTTGGCCGGCATTGTGATCGCCCTTGATGCCTTTGGCCCGGTGACCGACAATGCCGGTGGCATTGCCCAAATGGCCGGACTCCCCGAAGAGGTTCGCGTTCGGACTGACGCCTTGGATGCCGTTGGAAACACCACCAAGGCCGTCACCAAGGGCTACGCCATCGCTTCCGCCGGACTGGCCGCCCTGGTGCTGTTTGCGGCCTATATCCAGGACTTGAAATATTATTTTCCACACCTGGATGTGAAGTTCGAGCTGAATGACCCGTATGTGGTGATCGGCCTCTTTTTGGGGGGGATGTTGCCCTATCTGTTCGGGTCCATGGGGATGACGGCGGTCGGTCGGGCTGCGGGTTCGGTGGTGGTCGAAGTCCGCCGCCAATTCCGAGAGATTCCCGGCCTGATGGAAGGCACTGGCAAGCCGGAATATGGCCATGCGGTAGACCTGTTGACCAAAGCAGCCATTCGAGAAATGATTCTGCCGTCGATGCTGCCGGTCTTTGCGCCGCTGGTATTGTTCGCTGTCATCCGATTGAGCACCGGGTCATCCGTCGCAGCCTTTACCTCGGTTGGCGCCATGTTGCTGGGGGTGATCGTTACCGGCCTGTTCGTGGCCCTGTCGATGACGTCAGGCGGTGGTGCTTGGGATAATGCCAAGAAGCTGATCGAAGAGGGCGCCCATGGCGGCAAAGGGTCCGAAGCCCATAAAGCGGCGGTAACCGGCGATACCGTTGGCGATCCTTGCAAGGACACCGCCGGCCCGGCAATCAATCCGATGATCAAAATCACCAATATCGTGGCGTTGTTGATGCTGGCGATCTTGGCTCATCTTCAGATCCACTGAGGGCTGATTGCGGACCTTCCGTAGGACTCGGCCCTACACCCGCAAGGAGTTATAGACCACAGCTTCGCGCGCTTGTGTGCACGAAGCTGTGGTCGGAGCCCGGAGACCGGGGATGTGTCATTGTTATGGTGTGTCATACCGGCGAGCCCTGATACTGACACATCGCCGGTATCGGGCCGCGACGGCGGCCCCGCGCGCCCATGCGCGCGAAGCCAAGGGCGCGGATGCGCCCGCCCGGCGTCTGAGGGCAGCCTTGATGAGTCACCATCAAG
>CAIXKV010000093.1 GCA_903920145.1 uncultured Rhodospirillales bacterium | reverse complement strand
GTGCCTCATCCAACGCCACCGAGCCAAATCGGCTCTGCCAGAAATTCCCGGTTCGTCGCCGTTCATGGACGCGTCCGGCATAGCGGCGATGAACCGCCGCCAGGGCCACGCCTGAGACCGTCCTGGTCGGCCGGCGCGAGGATCAGATGCTCAAATGATTGGGCATCAATACCCAAGCCCACACCTCAACATCAGCTGCCTTGCAGTTTATCGCCAACAGATGGCGATAAAGAGCGTAATCAGCGTCGCCAAAAAACGTCCGCTCACAATCGTTCCCACGTTGCGTCACATGATGTGGTATCCTGGGGACAATAAGGCGAGCGAGACGAGCCATGCCTAAGCCTAGCTTGCCGGAGTATCGTTGTTAATAACTGCACTGTCACCGTAATCCCATAGGCTTGCCCATCGGTTTCCGAAACCCGAGTGGACGGCTTGGCCAACTGGCACAGGCGTGAAAAATTGCTCTTGACCGGTTGGCGCAAGAACGACTAGGAATAGGTACCGTCGCGAGACGAGGGACAAAGGCCCGGGCAGGAAGCTGCGCCGGGCCTTTTTTGTGGCCACACGACGCCCATGGGTTCCCGCTCGCCGACGGCCTCCATCGAAAGGAACCCGGACCATGGCCATCGAATCTCTGCCACTATCGCTTCATCCACTCATTCAAGACTATTGGCTTGATCGTTTTTTCGAGGACAGCCTGCACTCCACGTTGTGCTTCAGGACCATCGCCGACCGAGAGCAGGTCCCCATCGGCATCGGCGAAACCGTGACCAAAACCCGTACGGGGCTGTTGGCGCCGGTCGTCACTCCCCTTGATCCGGCCACCGACTCGGCGCTCGACAACGGGTTGACGGCCGAGAGTTGGACGATCGAGCAATATACCCTTGGCCTCGACACCTACGGCGCGACCATCGACCTCAACATCGAGACCAGCCTGGTCGCCATCGACAACCTGTTCCTGATCAACGCCACCAAGCTGGGGCTGCATGCCCTCCAGTCTTTAGACCGGTTGGCGCGCAAGGCCCTCTTTTCGGTCTATCTTGGCGGCAACACTTCCGTGACCGCCAGCCCGGGTGCTCCGGCCACGACTCTGCGGGTGGACACGGTCGTGGGGTTCGAGAGCGTCGCCGTGAACGGTGCCCTGACCCCGGTCTCGGCCGAGACGCCGATGGCGGTGACCGTGGGCAACACCGTCTACAGCCTGATCGGTGCCGCCCGCGATGTCGCCAATGTCTCGTCGCTGGCGGCCTTGGGCGGGGCTTCGGGGACGCTGACCTTTGCGGCGCCGGTCACGGTTGCCGATCCCTCCTTTGGCGCGGCCGTGGTCTCGGCGGTGGCGCCGGCCATCCTGCGCCCCAACGGTCGGCAGGCCAGCTCGCAACTGGTGAACGGCGACCGGTTCACGCTCCAACTGGTGCTGGCCGCGGTTGCCTTGCTGCGCGACAATAATGTTCCCGACTTCGACGGTACTTACAACTGCTACCTCGACAACACCACCCTGTTGGCGCTGTTCGGAGACCCGGACTTCAAGCAGCTCATCGCCGGTGACGCCGACTCCGAGCCCTGCCGGGCAGGCCAGATGTCGAAATTACTGGGGGTCAATTTCGTGGCCACCACCGAGGCGCCCCAGCAAATCCTGCCGCTGACCGGCAAACGCATCCGCCGCGCCCTGGTCTGTGGCCGGGGCGCGTTGATCGAGGGCGACTTCCAGGGCCAAAGCCCGTCCGATCCCGGACCCGCGCCCGCCCACCAGCAAATCATCGACGGCGTGTGCCTGGTGGTGCGCGAACCCCTGGACCGGTTCCAGGAAATCATCACCCAATCCTGGAAGTGGCGCGGCGGCTTCTGCGTACCCACCGACATCACCGCCGACCCAACCGTCCTGCCCACCGCCAGCCCGTCCTATTGGAAACGTGCGGTGGTCATCGAGTGCCTGTAACCGGCGCTTGCCGGTCCGCGCCGGCCGCCCTGACCGCCGGCGCCTGATCTCTCTACTCTCCACGACATCCCGTCACCGTTTCGACCCGCATTCGGGCGGCCTTGGGCCGCACCGGAGGAGGAACCTCATGTTCGGAAATATCTTCGGGACCCGAGCGTCCCATTACAACCCTGACGAGCCGCGGGACTGGCATGGCCGCTGGACCACCGGCGGCTCGTCCTGGCGGAACAACCCGCTGCGAGACCCCAGCCCGGTCGGCCGCGCCCGCACCTTCCTGGGGCATGGGCTGGCCGGGGCTTTCCAGCAGGGCGTCATCCGCACCGTGGCCTACCCGACCCAGGCCGAGGGCGAGCGATTCAGCCGCCTGCTCGCGGTCTGGAGAATGGCCGCCGGCATCGACGACGAGACCTTCCGCGAACACTTCGCCAACGGCCTGACCATCGACGCCAAGACGCTGCACCGCCTGCGCCAGGCCGTCGCCGGTGCCGCCGAGGCCCGGACCATCGGCCAGATGATCGAGGCCAGCGCCCCCCTGACCGCCGCCATCAAGGCCATCGGCGCCGACCGCTGGCCAGGCGTGCTGGAAGACTTGGAGGATCGGGCCGACGCCGCAAGGGCGTCTCATGCTCCCACCTTGACCCCAGTGAGCTGGACGGGCCAGGTCGGCGAGAGTCTCCTGTCCACACTCAATCCGTTCGGAACCGCCTACGCGCAGAGGCGGGGAAGCGAACCCGGTGAGCTGACCTACGACGAACAACTACGCCAATTGAAATATGACGAGTTGCAGGAGGAGTTCAGTAAAAATGGTCTGAGATACACAGAAGTAACTCGTCCCGGCTCGATCCCTTCGTGGCGCAATATCACGAATATGCGAAAGGAGCTGAACCGTCAGCTCGAAAAGCGTAATCCTCCGCCGCCATCGATCAACGATCTGCTCCATCCGCAACGATCTTGTCCTGCTCCGCTTACTCGCAGTCCATTCACACCACAGTTGGAAGATATCTACGCCCGCCAGATATCCGAAGGGCATGGATTTCGGGACCACGGCGAGCAATTCGGGAAACCGGGACAGCCCTGTACGAGGAGTGAGTACCGCGATAAGATACTCAGCGTGATGCGGGATCCCAAAGTGGAAATCCAGCAACTCCCAAACGGACAAACGCTCTATTATCAGGAAGCAACCAATACCTTGGTTGTCGTGAATCCCAGAGACCGCCCGGATTACGGCACAATGTTCAAGCCGGATATAGGGCGTCGTTACTTTGACGAACAGTAGGTGACGCCATGAAAATAGCTAAACAGAGCCGTAGCGAAATCGCTGTGATTCTGACCAGGCGCGAACGTCAAGGTATTCGTGCAAGCATTCTGGAGAGTTGGAATGCCCTGTCGGAGTCGGAAATCCTGGCTCAGTTGGGGGTTGACGGGGAATACCTCCACAGCGTCATAACATATCTTGGAGAGGAGATATCTTACGGCCCCAACGAAAACCTGAGCCAGTCCCCAACCCTCACTCTCATCAGGATCAAGGACGAATATCATCTTATCATGTCACCGCAAGATGTCAGACTCATCACTCAGTGCCTGGAAACCGCACTGCGTCGGGTCGCCCATTGGGAATTCCATTTGCGTACCAGCGTATACCCGAAGGAAGTCGAGGAATTACTGGAAGAATTTCGGAAACTTCTGTAAAGTATCGTGTTTGGGGCTGACGGCCACGACTTTCGTCCGGCCGTGCATCGCACCCTTCTATGCCACCCCAGATAAGCAAAGGCGGGTCGGGCAACCGGCATCGCCTATTTTTCGTGGTGCGCCGTGGTAGCGGACCGGGCAGCTTGGCAGTTGGAGTGCTCTACAGACCGTGGTGACGGGAGCCGTTAGCCGATCCGATCCCGAACCGGCCCCCGCCCATCAGCAAATCATCGACGGCGTGTGCCTGGTGGTGCGCGAACCGCTCGACCGAGACGGAAGTAATACCGGCGAGCCCTGATACTGACACATCGCCGGTATCGGGCCGCGACGGCGGCCCCGCGCGCCCATGCGCGCGAAGCCAAGGGCGCGGATGCGCCCGCCCGGCGTCTGAGGGCAGCCTTGATGAGTCACCATCAAGGCTC
>CAIXKV010000092.1 GCA_903920145.1 uncultured Rhodospirillales bacterium | reverse complement strand
GCGAGCCCTGATACTGACACATCGCCGGTATCGGGCCGCGACGGCGGCCCCGCGCGCCCATGCGCGCGAAGCCAAGGGCGCGGATGCGCCCGCCCGGCGTCTGAGGGCAGCCTTGATGAGTCACCATCAAGGCCCGATGGTATGATATATGCAATTTCTTCTTAAAGACGGCACCGGAATTGACGAGCGGCATTTCTCCACGCCGCCATTTATCGTAAAATTTGAAATCCCACTCGATCACGTACCAACCCTCCGTGACCATGCTTCTCTTTTGTTGCGGGCTTTCGGAGGCGACGCTCAACGGTTTCTTGCATCCATCCTCGAAGCTGGGACACTCGAGCAGCCCGGCATTCGAGAGGCGGTTGCGTGCGCGCTGGTTGCGATGGCTACGGATACGCCAGGACGATTGATCGCAGTGTTGTCAGGCAAAGTAAAAATGGCCGGTTTCGTCGTCACACGAGACCGAATGCGAGAGATATCGGCAGCAAGGCAGCAGGTTAGGACGATTCGCGGGAGCGGAATGGCCATGTCCCCCGCTGCCGCTCCGAAATGGGTCTTTCGTTACTGGTACCGATAGGGCCGATACCAACGGCACGGATCATTGTCTAGGGCCGTTGGTATGACTCCAGACGACGGCAACGGAAATCAGAGCAGCGTAGCCGTCACAGATTCAGGCACGCGATTGCTATCGACCCGTCTTTGCGGATGTTTCACAGGCGCATGTGGAATCGACGCAATCGTAGGACAGCTTTTTTGGCTAGGGCTATCGAGCAACGCTTTGAGAGACTGTCCGAGGCGTTCGGCCAAAACTACTGGTACTGCATTCCCAATTTGACGGAGAGTTTCGCCCCATTCGCCTTTAATTATAAACCTTTTTGGAAAGGTTTGAATCAGCTTTGCTTCGTATGTTGTAAAATACCGAATTGAGCCATCATGATATCTGATCATGTTCTCACCACCTGGAACACCATGACCGCCGGCCTTGATGGTCTTAGCAAGCCAATCGAACGGTGAGCCCGTGTGGCCAGGGTATGAGCGCGCCCCATCCCTGAAAACATGATCTGGAATCCCATGATTAGTCTCAGGATGCGGAACATCACCAATAACATCGCGAACGGTTTGCCACGGCTTGCTTTCCGGTGGAAATAGACCGTAGACGCGCTTCAACCGAGCAATCTTGTTGTCATTTGGTAGGTAGTTTCCCATGCTTAAAAGTGATCGATTGATATTATGGCGATCACAGTAATTATTTGTAACATATTGATCCCAGAGCAGCCTTTCCTCTGTATGGGTAGGCTCAGGATAATGCCATGTAAGGCCAGTATCAGCGCGAATGCCGACAATAATGACGCGCTCACGGCTTTGCGGAACACCAAAATTAGCAGCATTAAGAATTTTATATTGAACATAATATTTATTGCCGCGATATTGATTGTAATCAATTGACTTTAATAACTTGAGGCAATCTGACCATTTCATGTCATCTTTGATAGGAAAATCTGGAAAAGTAAGGCGCATGATAATATAGTCAAAATAAGATGAAAATGACTGACGCAGCAGTCCTTTTACATTCTCAAAAATGAATGCTTTTGGAGAGAGTTTCTCTATTGCTTTGATCGCATAGGGAAACATATCACGATCATCATCAAAAGCCTTGTGAAGTCCGCCCAGAGAAAATGGTTGACACGGAGGTCCGCCTGCAACCACATCAATGTTGCTTAATTGATCGAAATCATATTCTCGAATGTCACCAAAATAGACTTTATTTTCATCAAAGTTGGCATTTAAAGACGCAGCCGCGTGCTTATTGAATTCGACAAATCCAGCATGATCGAAGCCAGCAAGCTCTAGACCTTTAGCAAATCCGCCTGCACCTGAGAAAAGCTCTAGCGATTTCATGAATCTAGCTCCGTGATTTGAAGTACTGCTCTATTTCAGAAAGTATAACTGAACGCTCTTTATGAATGCCATTGCACTTAGTAGCCCATGCGCGCCCAGGGTGCAGAACATCCCAATCGCTCTTCGCTTGTTTATACCGGCCTGACCCTGGATCATGATTTCCAAACCCGTCGACAACACTATTCCAAATCGGTCTATTAAGCTTAATGAGTGCGGCTTCAATAGTTCCTATCATGTCAGAAACATCATTCTCGAATATAACAAACCGGCACCAAAAGCTATCTATATCAAAATTAGCAAGTTTGATACTCTTAGTGTGCTCACGCAGCCGACGCTGCAACTCTCTAGACAGCAAACTGCCGGTATCAGAAGTTCTGGCCTGCCGCCATCCACTTGGCACAGCCTTCCCAACGTAAATCGGATGGTTGTAAGACAAGCGGTTAAGCTCAGAATATGGCTTGTAATGCTCATGCTGTCCGGTATAATAAATAGCATAAATGCCCGTTCCTGTGAAATCGTCGGCAGGCGGCAGTGGATGAACCGGCGTGCCGTTAAAAAAACGGACTGTATCTTTAACGAGTTCAGCGAATGCGTCGCAGCGAAATACATGCTTTTCTCTGTTAAAAGGCACTTGTCGAATCCGCATAGTCGGCCCCATCGAAAAACCCATTGTCGACTTTATAGCTCCTAGTAGCCTGTTCGTCGAGCCCCTGCCCGAGGCTTGGTAGCGCAAGACTATGATCACGCTACCGGACGTCGCAACGTCGGTGTTGTGCCGCTAGCAAGTAACGGCTCATAACGCGGGTAAAAAATTACTTGCGTTGGGAATCGGAATGTGGGTCAAAGATTCCATGAGTACGTCGTCACACTACCGCCTGACCGATGCTGAGAAGGATGCCCTGATCCCGTAATAGCGAACGCGACCCTACATCGACCTGCCGACGATTCGCCCGGATGTAATACCATCGAGCCTTGATGGTGACTCATCAAGGCTGCCCTCAGACGCCGGGCGGGCGCCTCCGCGCCCCCGAGAGTCCACACACGGGGGCTTCGCGTCCACGAGGACGCGGGGCCGCCGTTGCGGCCTGAGGACCGGCGATGTGTCAGTATCAGGGCTCGCCGGTATAACACGGATGCAGATTCGCCAACATTCTTGTGTAAAATGGTCGGAATCCGAACCCGCAGAGAGAGAAAGCACCCGCTGATTTCGTGACGTGCACGCGACTCGCGCCCCAAATTTGGAGTCACAAACAGAGTCAGTTTCACCCTCGGAGGGCTACTAACTCGTCGATTTCATTGCGAAAGTTTGGTTGGGGGACTAGGATTCGAACCTAGGCTGGCGGAGTCAGAGTCCGCTGTCCTACCACTAGACGATCCCCCATGCGCAGGCCAACCACCCAACACAACGGCGCGGCCCAGCAGGTGAGGGAGCTTGTAGCACAGGGTTCGAGCTTTGGGTAGTCGGATTCTGTAGAGATTTGAGGGGAATTTAAGTGAGGTGACACTTTTGTTTTGGTGCTGATTGGTTAATGATGGCATCGTAGGGTGCTGGCTTGGTCGGTCGTCAGCGGTGAAGTGAGCACGAAACGAGGGGGCGAGGTGGACGTACAGGTCGCCAGCGAGCGGCGCGACAGGGTGGTGTCAGGACCATCGGCGGCTGCGATTCGACCGGTGTTGGCGGCGCTTGACCTCGGAACCAACAATTGCCGACTGCTGATCGCCCGCGCGCACCCCGGAGGATTCCGGGTGATCGATGCTTTTTCCCGAATCGTTCGTTTGGGCGAGGGATTGAGCCGCAGTGATCGGTTATCAGAACGGGCCATGGAACGGACCTTGGCGGCTCTTCGGGTTTGCGGTGCTAAAATCCAGCGTCGTGGCGCGACTGCCGTGCGGGCGGTTGCCACCGAAGCTTGCCGGCGGGCCGTGAACTGCGATGCTTTCATCGAGCAGGTTGGTCAGGAAACCGGCATCGTTCTGGAAATCATCTCCAGCGTCGAGGAGGGGCGTTTGGCCTTGGCCGGCTGCTCGCCGTTGCTCGATCCGAATCAGCCTCATGCTTTGGTGTTTGACATTGGCGGTGGGTCTACCGAGATCATGTGGTTGGAGGTGGAGGGGGGCGGCCTGCCCCCCCGCCTGCTGGATCAAATCTCGGTGCGGCATGGGGTGGTCAGCTTGGCCGAACAGTATGGCGGCGATCAGGTCGATGACCAGACCTATCAAACCATGGTCGAAGCCGTGAGCGACGAAATTGCGCCCTTTGAACGGCGGAATGGGATTCGGGCCGCTGTTAACCGGGGCTGTGTGCAGCTTTTGGGGACGTCCGGCACCGTGACCACCCTGGCCGGCGTGAATCTGGGATTAGAGCGGTACGAGCGGTCCTTGATCGACGGCAGTCATCTGAGCATCGCCCACGCGTTGGCCGTTACCCGCCATCTGATTCGCCTGGACTTTCACCAACGCGCGGCTCATCCCTGTATCGGTTACGAACGGGCGGATTTGGTGGTGGCTGGGTGTGCCGTGCTGGAAGCGATTTGCCGCATTTGGCCGTTCCAGCGGTTGCGCATTGCCGACCGGGGCCTGCGAGAAGGAATCCTGACCGATTTCGTTGACAGGTTGTCGAGCTGATCGAGCGTCACGAATCGGCGTGGTGAGTCTGCCGGTTCCTGTTTCGAACGGAGTCCATTGTTTTATGACCGGAAAGAAACCCCCTGGCCCTGCCGCTGGCGCTCGTCAGGCTGCGGTGCGGGTGAAGACCGCGCGCCGACGTTCGCTGTCCTCCACCTTGTGGCTGGAGCGCCAACTGAACGACCCCTATGTTGCCGAGGCCGCTCGCTGTGGCTACCGCTCTCGAGCCGCGTTCAAATTGCTGCAATTGGATGAACGATTTCACCTGTTGCGTCCGGGGGGGCGAGTGGTGGATCTGGGGGCGGCCCCCGGCGGATGGACTCAGGTGGCGGTGCAACGGGTCGATCCTGAACGAACCGGCGGGCGGGTGGTCGCGTTGGATATCCTGGAAATCTCTCCCATTGCAGGGGCCGTACTGTTACACGCGGATTTTCTGGCCGAAGATGCGTGCGCTCGCCTGGAAGCCGCTTTGGGAGGGCAGGCGGATCTGATTCTGAGTGATATGGCGGCGCCAACCACGGGGCACGCGGCCACCGACCATTTGCGTATCATGGGGTTGGCGGAAACCGCCTATGAGTTCGCGGCCAGTGTGCTGGCTCCTGGCGGAGCTTTCGTTTGTAAGTTGTTTCAAGGCGGTGCCGAACGCCAGCTTCTGGAAAGGCTGAAGCGTGCTTTCGCGCAGGTGCGGCATGCCAAACCCCCAGCCAGCCGTGCCGACAGCAGTGAGACCTATTTGGTGGCAACAGGTTTTCGCGGCGAACCGTCGTCCGGTGAATGATGACGTTTTTTTTTGCCAAAAGGGTCTGGCGTAACGCCGATGAGTTTGCTATACACCCGTCCAACGCCGCTGCGGCGGCGCACTGATCCCCGGTAGCTCAGTTGGTAGAGCAGGTGGCTGTTAACCACCTTGTCGCTGGTTCGAGTCCGGCCCGGGGAGCCAATTCAGCAAAGAGGGTTCCGCCTAAAAGGCGGGGCCCTTTTTGTCGTTGGGGCGTCGTTGCAGAGGCAATCTGCGGTGGCCTGGGCGTGTGATAAAGAGTCTAGGTTTTTAGCATTCCTGTTGAACGATTAAGAGCAGCCGCTTACTCTTTCACTTGGCTTCCGTGCTGCCACGTGAGGGAATCAGAGTCGGCTCCTGTGTCGACGTAGCCGCGTCGGTGGGAAAATTCTCTGAAACTCCACCAGGAGCGGACGATGGCTTTTGAGAGCAGAAGCATGAGCGGGACGCGAACCGTGGCCACGATTTTAGTTGTGGACGATATTCCAGACAATTTAACCGTGTTGTCCGCCGTGCTACGCGAGCAAGGCTATGACGTTCGACCGGTGCGAAGCGGGCGTCAGGCCCTTCAGGCAGCTCGTCGGGAGTTGCCTGATCTGGTTTTGCTTGATGTTCTAATGCCGGAAATGGACGGTTACGCGGTGTGTCGGGAATTCAAGGCGGATTCGGCCTTGAAAGGTGTGCCTATTATTTTCATCAGTGCCGCCACCGATACCGAGATTAAGGTTAAGGCATTTACCTCTGGAGGGTGCGATTTTATCAGTAAGCCTTTCGCATCAGAAGAAGTGGCCGCCAGAGTCAGCACCCATTTAAGTGCGCGCCTTGTCGAACTGGCCTTGGAGCAGCGTGTTCACGAGCATGAACAGCGATACCAAGCCATGTTCGATGGTTGCATGGTTCCCGAATTACTGATTGATCCGGCCGGCGGTCGAATTCTTGATGCCAATCGAGCTGCCGAAAGCTATTATGGTTGGCCAAAAATTAAATTAATTTCTATGAATATCTCTGAAATTAATACGTTAACCGATGAAGAAATTTTAGAGGAGATGGTGCGGGCTCGAAGTGGAGCCCATAACCATTTTAATTTTAGGCATCGTTTGGCGTCCGGTGAGATTCGTGATGTTGATGTCTATAGTGGGCCAATCACTGTTAATGGCAAGATACTGCTGTACTCCTTGGTCCATGATACCACCGAACGACGGCGCGCTCAGGCCGCTTTGGCCGAAAGTGAAAGTCGGTATCGCGGCTTAGTGGACACGCAAGTTGATATGGTGGTCCGCTTTGATCTCGCCGGTGCCATCGCTTTCGTGAATAACACAGTCAGCACCAAATTAGGGCTGCCGGGTTCGAAATTGATCGGGGAGCCCTGGACATGTTTGGTGGATACCGAAGATCGCCAGGCTATGGCCGCTTGTCTTGAAGAAGCCCGCGTTCGTCACGGATATAGCGGCGTGGTCGAGGCACGATTCGGTGGATGTACCGAGTCACGGTGGTATTCGTGGGAAGTAAGCGGTATTCCCAATCCAGACCAGACCTTAAGCGAAATTCAGGCCATCGGAAGAGATATTACCGAACGAAAACGAGCCGATGATGAACGAAAAAACCAAGTATTATTTCTACAATCGCTTATTGAAGCGATGCCAGCCGCTGTTTTTCATAAAAGTGAGCGTGGTATTTATTTAAGCTGTAACTCTATTTTCGCCAATATGTTGGGTATTCCAGCCGATAAAATTATCGGTCGTACTATTTATGAACTATTTCCAAAAAATATTGCAATTAACTTTGATCAGTCGGATCAACGTGTTTTTGAAACTTTGAAAGGAGATATTTATGATTTTACCAAAAGCTGGGGAGATGATGAGGGCTGTTCGTTACGAGTTTATAAAGCTCCTTATGTTCGGGCCGATGGCTCGCTGGGGGGGCTGATCGGAATTGTGCTTGATATCTCAACCGATATTCGACGAGAAGAAGATTTACGTCAAGCTAAATTGGCTGCAGAACAGGCGAGTCGGGCTAAAAGTGCCTTTGTCGCCAATATGAGTCACGAAATTCGCACGCCAATGAATGCTATTCTTGGTTTGCTTTATCTATTAAAGCAGACAGAGCTGAATGAAACTCAATGTGATTATGTTACTAAAGCGCATGTCTCTGCTCATTCTTTGTTGGGCATATTAAATGATATTCTTGACTTTTCTAGAGTTGAAGCTGATCGCTTGGAACTGGAAAAAATTCCTTTTCGTCTTGATGAAGTCATTCAAACTTTAGAGACAATTCTTGATGCTGGTGTAAAAGATAAAAATATCAAAATGTCCTTCGCGATTGCGCCAGGAACGCCCTTGTTTTTGGCGGGTGATGCCCTGAGGTTGCGGCAAGTTTTGATGAATTTATTAAGTAATGCTATTAAATTTACAAAGAAAGGTGTGGTATCATTGTCAGTAATGCCTGAATCAATTGTTGGTGATACCGTTACATTGGTTTTTGTGACGCGAGATACGGGAATTGGTATTTCTCTTGAACAGCAGAAGCATATTTTTGACGCCTTTTCTCAGGGTGAGTCAGGAACGTCGCGTCGCTACGGCGGAAGCGGCCTGGGGTTGGCTATCGCCAAGAGATTGGTAGGATTGATGGGAGGAGATATTACGGTTGAAAGTCGTGTTGGAGTAGGAAGTGTGTTTCGATTCACGGCCCGCTTCGAGCGAGTTGCTGTTGGGAGTCGTCATGAACCAGCTTCGCCGTCTGAACCCGTAAAGAGTGTAACTGAAAAACCGATTGCCGGGCTATCTCTGCTCTTGGTAGAGGATAATAAGATCAATCAAATGATTGGTCGTCGTATTCTGGAAAGAGCAGGCGCAACAATCGACGTGGCTGCTGATGGAGCCCAAGCAGTCCATATGCTGACAGAAAATCCAAATCATTATGATTTAGTGTTAATGGATATTCAAATGCCAGAAATGGATGGCTATGAAACAACTTATTGCATTAGAAAAAAACTTGGTCTAACAGACTTGCCAATTATTGCCATGACAGCTAATGCTTTGGCTTCTGATCGTGAAAATTGTTTGGTTGCCGGAATGAATGACCATGTTAGCAAGCCATTAGAAATTGATGTATTGTTATCTTCAATATTACGATGGGTTAAAAAATATGAATAATTTATATATTATGGTATTGTCTGCATATTTTTTATTGTAATTTATGGAATTATTAATAGAAAATACCAATACTTAATTTTTATCACAAATTTATTGTGGTATTTCTTTGTATCGATTCGCCAGCTAATTTATTATATAAGTTGATTAATTATTAGAAGTTTTCTCTAATTGTTCATCTTGACAGAATGTGAAAACAGTTTAAATCTAATGATGGAAATCATTGATTACGACATCAAGTGAAACCGAAGAAATATCCTGGGTTCAGAATGTTTAATTTAGTTTGTCGGCGGCTTCACCTCAGCACCCTCCCTACAACCCATGTAAAAAACCGATTGGTCGCTGTTATTGCAATCGCGATGGTTTTAATTGTGTGGGCTGTGATGGCTAGTTGGTTGTCAGGTAGGCTGGTGACAGCGCGATTGAGCCATCTCATCGCACAAGAGTCGGCTCAAAGCCAGGCAACTGTCGAAAACCTAAATATTAATATCAGCCAAGCCTTAAAGCAATTTCATACTTTTTCAGCGCTTCTTGCTCATGAAATGATAATTGAAACGGTGATGGAAAAATTTGGCCCAGATGTTCATCCGTCACTTTTGCCTGAGTCGCAACGAAGAGAAATTTGGTTAAATCAGCATGATCTTTCTGATCTAAATGCTCGTTTAGAAATAATGGCAAAAGATATCAGCTCTGATGCTATATTTATTCTAAATTCTGCTGGTGATTGTGTTGCATCATCTAATTATAAATCAGACAAGTCAATCATTGGTTTTAATTTCGATGATCGTGAGTATTTTAAAGTTTCGATGCAGGGTGGGCGTGGTTATCAATATGCACTGGGGCGAGCGACTAATATCCCAGGGTTTTTTTTCAGTTCTCCAATTTCTATAAATAATAAAATTGTTGGCGTCGTCGTCGTTAAAATTAATAGTTCATATTTAAATTCTTTAATAAATGATAATAATATATTTATTGCAGACTCTAATGGTATTATTATCTTATCCCATGATTCTAATAAGATGTTTAGAACAATTGATCCAATCCAGACTGGAATGATTTTAGAATCTGTGCGATTAGCTCGTTATAAACAAAAATTTTTCTACCCTTTACGATTAGTGCCGGTAAATGATCCACGTTATCCTGCTTTGGTTCGAGTTGATAATGAAAATTCATATTATCTATTAGCAACTAGAACACAATATGATAATGATATTATCATATTTAGTTTGCTTCGTGAAGACGGACTAAAAAATATTGATCTAGATTCTTACTTATACAGTACTTTAATTTTTATTGGGGGGTGTGCGGCAACTTTTTTAATTTTAGTTTGTATTAGTGCGGTAAAAAGAAAACGCCGATATTTATATGACCTTGATAATGCCCATGCAATTTTGCAAAAAAAGTTTGAAGAAAGTGCCCGTCATACTAAAGAACTTCTTGAATTCACAGAAAAAGTTATTAGTGAGTCAAATCTTGGTATTTGTGCTTTTAGAGAAGATGGGCAGTGCATTTTGTCAAATGATACTCTGGTACAAATTTTAGGAGCAAGAGATAAGAATGATTTACTTTTAGTTAATTTTTATCATATTCCTTATTGGAAGGCCTGTGGCCTTTATGACGCTGCTATTCAAACCCTTAAAACTGGAGTGTCTCAGGTTCATGAATGCCAGTTCACAACATCATTTGGTAAAAGTGTTTGGGTCGATACCCGATTTGTTCGTTTTATCCAGGATAATCAATATCATTTATTGTTAATTGCGAGCGATATTCGCCAATTTCGCGAAGCTGAACAGGCGCAAAGTGAGGCTCGTGCAGTCGCTGAAGAAGCTAATCGGGCAAAAAGTGAATTTGTTGCCAATATGAGTCATGAAATTCGCACGCCGATGAATGCCGTTATCGGTATGCTAGGTCTTCTTCAGCATACGCCATTAAGCGAACGTCAAACAGATTACTTGGCTAAAATGCGGGTGGCAGCAAAAACATTGCTTAATATTTTGAATGATAGTCTTGATTACTCAAAGATCGAAGCCGGTCGTTTGGAGTTAGAATCAATCCCGTTTCGGCTGAATGCGGTTGTCGAACAGCTTGAAGGCGTGACATCAGAGGCTGCTCGGGCCAAGGACATCGAATTGGTGATTGTCGTGCGGCGAGATGTACCGAATCAACTCGTCGGAGATCCACTGCGCCTTGGGCAAGTTTTGTTAAATTTAATAAATAATGCTATAAAATTTACCGAAGCCGGAGTGGTGGAAATTGAAATTAGCTTGGTAAAATCAGTCAATGACCGGATATTATTACGATTTTCTATTCATGATACTGGTATTGGTATGACATTAGATCAGTTATCTCGGCTATTTACACCTTTTACCCAGGCTGATAGCTCTATGAGCCGTAAATATGGTGGGTCTGGACTGGGGCTGACCATCAGTCGCCAATTTATTGAATTGATGGGGGGCTTGCTAACATTGGAAAGTGAGCCCGGCCAAGGGACGCTCTGCGCGTTTACGGCTTGGTTCGGGCAGACGGCGGATCGAGGGATCGAAGATGTGGGAATGGCTCGGGAGTTGGCGGCTTTCCGGGTTCTCGTGGTTGATGACTTGGAGCCAGCCCGTCGTTGCATGGAAGAGTTGTTATCAAGAATTGGCGTAACCGTGAACACCGTTAATAGCGGCTCGGCTGCTTTAGTAGAACTTGATCGCGTTGAATCTGAAAGTCAAGTTCCTTATGATCTAGTCTTCCTTGATTGGAAGATGCCAGATATAGATGGTTTGGAAACCGCCAGTCGTATTAAAAATGATTCATCTCGGATCATTCGTCCACAAGTGATCATGGTCAGCGCCTATCCGCGTGATCAGGCGATGAAAATGGCGGCTACGGAGCGGGTCGAGGGCTTCTTGGCCAAGCCGGTTACGTTCGGGCGTTTGTTGGATTTGCTGCATGGGGTACTGCGCCACGACGGACTCCGATCCCAGGAGACTGGGGAGTCCGATGGTGTTGGCCCAAAGGTGCCACAATTCAAGGATTGCCATGTTCTATTGGTTGAGGATAATATCGTTAATCAGCAAATATTTCAAGAAATTATGGCATTAGCAGCGATACAAGTTGATATCGCTAGTAATGGACATGAAGGTGTGGCAAGATTGGAGGCTCCAGATCATGGCTATCATGCCGTTTTAATGGATTTACATATGCCAGAAATGGATGGATTGCGGGCAACTTGGCTGATCCGCGCTATGTCACACAATAAAAACTTGCCGATTATTGCTATGACTGCCGATGCCATGGCTTCGGATCGTCAACGCTGTTTGGATGCGGGGATGAACGATCATCTTGCCAAGCCTGTTGATATGGATCAGCTTTTCGCGGTATTACGGCGTTGGACCGGGCGCGCCGAAATGGATAAGCTCGCCAGGACGGTCCCGGATCCGGGTGTTGGCATAGCCCTAGCATCATTCCCCGAGCCTTTGCCGGGAATCGACGTGCCTTTGGTCTTGAGTCGCTTGGGCAATCGTACCGAAGTGTTTCGTCGGGTGCTCAAGTCGTTTCTACTGCGGAACGGCGGCGATGGTGAGCGCCTAGCCAGGGCGCTTGATACCGGCGACATTGACACGGTTTTGCGCATCGCCCACGATCTGAAGGGGGCCGCCGCCAATCTAGGCGCCGCACGCTTGTCTGCGGCGGCGGCGGCTATGGAGGGGGCCATTAGAAATCGTGCACCGGATCGCTATGCCTCGTTAGAACGAGAGTTGGCTCGGTGCCTAGCCGAAGTGACATCGGGGATTCGAGCTTTAAACGAGGATACAGAGAAAAGTAATATGACATTAGCAGATTATGATTCTGGTCCCAGTCTGCCGATTCTGCTTCGGGAATTGATCGATCAAATCTGGATCAACGATCCTGATGCCATAGAAACATTGGAACGGCGGGTTGCTCCGGCGTTGCGGGGGCGAATCAGTGCCGATGATCTTGGTCGACTTGAAGTGGCCGTTCAGACCCTTAACTTTAAGCAGGCGCTGAGTGAGCTGAATCAGATTTGGGTCGATATTGGTATGATATTGCCATCAGGATGTGAGTAGAATGAGCACTAAGCCTGTTATCGTCATCATTGATGACGCTCCAAGTAATATTATGTTGCTTCGTTCTTATCTTGGGCAAGATTATGCGGTTCGTTTTGCCACCGATGGCGAATCTGGCTTGGCAGTGGTGCGCCGAGAGCGTCCTGATCTGATTTTACTTGATATCATAATGCCCGGAATCGATGGTTATTCTGTTTGTACTCAACTAAAAGCCGATCCAGAGACTCGAGATATTCCCATCATTTTTGTCACCGCGCAAAATGAAATTTCCGATGAAACGATGGGGTTGGCTTTGGGGGCGGTGGATTACATCACCAAACCCATTGCGCCGGCTATTGTTCGTGCGCGAGTCAAGGTCCATGTGGAACTCAAACGATTGCGAGATCAGAAGATTCAAGAGCTTCTGGATCGCTTGTCGTTGGCAACCCAGGTTGCTGGAATTGGAGTTTGGGACTATGACATAGTAGCAGATCATATGGTTTGGAATGCCGAAATGTTTCAACTATATGGCCTGTCTAGCGATAGCTTTGATGGGACTTTTGCAGCTTGGTCTGCCCGGTTTCATCCAGATGATTCCAGACGAGTTCTCGCAGACTATGGGAATGCAGTGAATGGCGATGGAGCCTATAAGACCGAATTTCGTATTGTGCGGCCCCCCAATGAGATCCGGGTGGTGAAAGCAATTGCGACCGTTTTTCGGGATGATGGCGGTCGTCCGGTGCGGATGCTGGGGACCAATTGGGATATTACCGAACATTGTCGTTTGGTCGATGATTTGGATGCGGCTCGGAAAGAGGCTGAAGCGGCTGCTGAGGCTAAGAGTCGCTTTCTTGCCATCGCAACTCATGAATTGCATACTCCATTGAATGCTATCAATGGCTTTGGTCAACTGCTATATGAAACAGAAACTGATCATCGGCGACAAGAGCAGCTTAAATTTATTTGTGATGCCGGGCTATCGTTAAGCGGTCTGGTTGATAATATCCTGGATTTTGTTCGTATCGATGCCGGAGAAACTCGCGCTGAGACCACGAATTTTAATCTTTACGAAGAGCTGAATGCCGTTGTCGCACTGTTTCAGGCGACTGCTGATGAAAAAGCGGTGGCCTTGGAGATGGCCATTCGGGATGACTTGCCCGTTGATCTGTATGGTCCGGCCAGTGTCTTGCGTCAGGTTGTGTCCAGTTTAGTCAGCAATGCCCTTAAATTTACGACGGCAGGTAGTGTAAAAGTTTATGCTGAAGTTGCCCAAAGGATGGCTTATGGCACTCAGATTATTGTATTATTTCGGGTGGTCGATACCGGAAAAGGTATCCAACGGGAGAATTTACAAAAAATATTTGAATTATTTGAACAGGAAGATAATACTTTGGCTCGGCAGCGGGAGGGGGTGGGCATTGGACTGACCATTGCCAGCCGCTTAGTTTCGTTGATGGGCGGGACGATTTGGGTAGACTCGGAGATTGGGGTTGGTTCTTGCTTTAATTTTACGGCTAGGCTTTCGGTAGTGACAATGGATGATATTGATCGCTTTTAGAGCGTGGAGTTTTTGTGGTGAAGACCATTAGCGTTCTCTGGTAATGATCAAAGCGGTCGCATCGTCTTCATAATCTCCGGTTGCGGCCAACGAAGCCAACAGGGCTTGAAGAAAACAGGGGGCATCCAACTCATTCTTGTGTTGAATAATCATTTCCTCTAGACCCGATTCATCAAGAAAACCATGACCGATCGGCAGTTCAATTAGAGCATCGCTATAGAGAAAAAGACGGCCATTCAAATTTAAGTCCAGTATTTTGTTTTCGTACTCGGCGTTGTCGATGACCCCAAGCGGCAACCCGACATTATCCCCTAATGTCGGTCGGCTGTCATCGGGTTGCCAAGCCATGGGCCGTGTGGCTCCCGCCGAGGCATAAAGAAAGTGGTTCTGACGTTGATCGATGACGCCGACCAGCATGGTTGCGAATTGGCCGGTGGGGAGCAGCGGGTAAAGGCGGCGGTTCATCTTGGCCAGAAAGGCCGCAGGGTCAAAACCGGAGAACGTCACTTCGTTGATAATGGCGTGCAATCGGAAGGTGTTCAGGGCCGCGCCGATGCCGTGGCCGGAAAAATCCACCAGCCATAGCACAAGCCGATCCTGGTCATCGCAGCGCATTCCCCAAAAATCACCCCCCAATTCGGAAGACGGCGAAAAATGGGCAGCAAGGCTAATCCCTAATTGATCGTGGATGGCGCGTACATATGGGCATTGCGGCATCAACCGCTCTTGCATGGTGACAGCTAACGCCAGTTCGGCGGCGGTACGCTCGTGATAGAGGTGTAGCCGGTTTAACAGCATGCGATTTTGGAGATGGATATTCACTCGTAATAGTAATTCAGCAGCGTGAATTGGCTTACTGACATAATCGGTGGCGCCAGCGGCCAAAGCCCGGACGCGATCCTCGGCCCGGTTCAGGCTACTCTGAACCACAATCGGCAGGTCAGCCCAGGCTGGTACGGCGCGCAGGCGCCGGCAAATATCGTAGCCGTCAAGATAAGGCATCAACAATTCTAACAGGATTAAGTCCGGTTTGAATTGCTCGATGATTGCCAGGGCCTCAATACCGCTTTCCGCCAGTTGGATGTGAGTAAAGCCCCCGCGCTCTAGGAGCGCCTGGAGCAACAGACGATTAGGCCGCTTGTCATCGACCACCAGGATCCGGGCATTCTGAATCTCGGTAAATTGAATATGAGCGTAGTCTTTTCTGTAATTGATACTATCATTCGCCATGACTCCGCCGTTTTCCTTGCTCACACCCGCCACCCAACCTGCCATAGCTCCGCCCCAATGTCTATCTCGGCGGGCGGGGGGCGTCGCGGCCCGAGGACCGGCGATGGGTCGGTATCAGGGCTCGCCGGTATTATTGGCCTTGGACGTTGACACGTCCGCAGCGTCTTCAGACGCCGGGCGGGCGCATCCGCGCCCTTGGCTTCGCGCCATGGCGCGCGCGGCGGCGGTCGCCGCCGATACCAACGGCACGGATCACATTGTCTAGGCCCGTTGGTCTTAGGCCCGGTGGGCGGCTCGGCTATGGGCATCGTGGCTTGCCATAACGGCAGAGTGAATCGAGACTCCGTCGACGTCAACGTGATGGCTGCCATAGGCGGTTTCCTGTTGCTCTTTTTGCCGGGCTTCATCCGGTGTCTCCAGAGCGGCGAGGGCCAGCACCGTTGAGTTTGATAATGGAGAATTGGTCAATCCTGATACGAGGTTCGTGCCATTCGATGTTCCGTTTGAGGTCCCGTTGATTGCCTGATTTAATCCGGCGGCACGACTGCTCGTGGCCTCGCCATTCACAATGTCGACGGCGGCCTCACCAAATTTCTTGGCAAACCGATCATAGACCTGGGCCAGCGTCGTCGGTTGTCCGGTTTGGCGATTGTAGAAGATCGGGGTGTTGCTGGAAGCGGCGTCAGGGCAGACGTCTCGCGCCGCCTGATTTGGATTCTGCCGCATGGCCGAGAGAAATCGCGTGGCGCCTGCCGCCCCCAGGAAATGAGCCAAATAAAGTTCGGTTGATCCAACTTGACCGCCTAATTTAGACTCCAAATAACTTTTATTATCCTTAGTCAATTCGGCGGCGAGTTCAGCCGATACCTTCGGATCTTTGCGTAAATCGAGAATTTGGCGTCTCATCTGGGGGTCAGCCACCGAATAACCACCGTCACTGCGTCGTTGAATGGCATCGGCGTATTGTCCCAAGCCGTGCTCGGCGCCATGGGTCTTCATGGCCGATAGCCAAGTGCTATCGATGAACTGATACAGGCCGGTGGCGCTGCTGCTGGTGGCCTTGAGGTTCGATTGGAACCCGCTCTCCACGGCAGCTTTTTCCATCAGGTAGGCAAAATCGACCCCTGTCTCCCGGCTGGCCTGCGAGATTGCGCTCTCAACCCCGCTGGGAACGCCTGCGTTTGCCCCTTGGGGGTTCAACACAGCCCCGATGGATGCCGGAATGCTCATGATCGCCCTCTTCACGCTCGAGTCTCCGGTCTGTACCCAAGCAAGAATAGTGCCAAAAATAACCGGCATCCGATGCCGGGTCAGGGCTCGCCGGCTTCACAGCTCTGACCGGATGGCTATTTCCACCTCGTGAAAGGCGGTTTCCATCTCCCGAAAGCGATGTTCAGCGACCTTCAGAGTCCCTGCGATAATCGCAGCCTCTAACTCTGCGGCGACAGCGGCCAAGCGGGGAGCCCCGGCGGTGCGTGCAGCTCCGACGATGGAATGGGTGGCAAAGCGCGCCTCTTCGCCCTGTTCTGCGGCCAGGGCCTGCATCACCGCCGTAAGGGATGGTCGGGTGGTCTCCAGAAAATAATCCATCATCGAGCGCGCGGCCTCGCGTCCCCCGAACAGGGTTTCGATAAAGCCAATATCCAGCACCATCGGCGTTTCGGGCGGTGCCGAGTCTGGGCGCATGGCTTCGGAAGGGGGCGGTTCACCGTCTTCCCTCTCAGATGCGGCAACGACCAGAGGTCTTCGCAACGCCAGAGCTTGGGGGAGCCAACGGGCCATCGCCGCTCCCAGTTCATCCAGTGTCACTGGCTTGGTCAGATATCCATCCATACCGGCGGCAAAGCATCTCTCGGCCTCTCCCGACAAGGCTGCGGCGGTGAGAGCCAGGATCGGGAGGTGGCCCCCCGAAAGAATTTCGCCAGCCCGGATACGGCGGGCCAAAGCATAGCCATCCAAGCACGGCATAAAGCAATCGGTGACGAGCAAGCCATAGGGTGTCACCTGGAGCGCCTCCCAAGCGGCTTCGCCATCCTCGACCAAGTCCGCGACGAATCCTAACCGTTTGAATTGTTGGCGAATCACCTGTTGATTGGTTGGGTTGTCTTCTGCCACCAGCACCAGGGCACCCGCCATCCTCGCGTCTTCGCGACTAGGCGGCGCTACCGCGCCGGTTGGTGTTGGATGGATTGGCACCGCGATCTCTTCGGGGACCGAGATTCCACCAGCCCGCGCCACAGCCCGCGCCAGAGCTTCGCGGCGCATGGGTTTGAACAACACGTCGGTAACGCCCAAGGATTGGGCTATCGCAGCGATCCCGTCGTCATCCCAATGAGTGGTCACCACCACCCGCAATGCCGCGAAACGCTCGGAAAGGCTCAGGCGACGCACCAAAGCCAATCCATCGAGCCGATTCGGGTCATGATCGACCACCAGCACCCGGAACGGCTCATCACGGTCGAGCGCGCGATTCAAAGCATCCAGACCATAGGCCACGTCCGGCGCCGAAATCACCCGAGCCCCGCAGTGACTGAGGATGGTGTCGTAAGCTCGGCATGCGGCGGGGGCATCGTCCACCACCAGCACCCGCAAACCGGACAGATCAACGGTCTCTTCTTGGGGTGTCCCGATCGACTCGGCATCGGCCAACGCCATCGGCACTTCAAACCAAAAGGTCGACCCGAATCCAATCGCGCCGCGCGCTCCGATCCGCCCGCCCATCAGCCCCACCAGCCGCCAGCAGATCGACAGCCCCAGGCCACTGCCGCCGAAGCGCCGGGTGGTCGAGGCGTCGGCTTGGCTGAACGGGATGAACAGCTTGGTCTGAAGCTCTTCGGATAGACCGATGCCGGTATCAACCACCTCGAAGCGCACCACCGGAGCGGTATCGGACGCCCGTCCGCGCCCGGCCCCGATCACCACCGCGACATAGCCTCGATCCGTGAATTTGAGGGCATTTCCGATCAAATTCAGCAGGACTTGGCGCAATCGTACCGGATCGCCGATGCGGATATCGGGTAAGGTTGGGTCGAGATCAACGATCAGGTCCAGGTGCTTTTCCCGGCTTCGAGTCGCCAACAAATCTGCCACACCCTCGACCAGAGCGCCAATGGCCATCGGCACGGCTTCGATTTCCAGACGACCGGCTTCGATTTTGGAAAAATCGAGAATGTCGTTGATGATGGTCAGCAAGGTTAGGGCTGACTCTCGAATCACCGTCACGAAGGCCCGTTGCTCGGTATCCAGTGCGGTTCGTTCCAGCACTTCAAGCATTCCGAGAACCCCATTCATGGGGGTGCGAATCTCGTGACTCATGGTGGCAAGAAAGGTCGACTTTGACCGCACGGCAGCTTCTGCTTGCTCTTTGGCCAAGCGCAACGCCTCTTCAGCCTGCTGACGCTCGGTGATATCGGTGCAGGTGAATAAATAGCCGCCTTCGGAACGGTGGGTGCCGCGAAACTCCAGAACTTGCCCATCGGCCAGCCTTGTTTCGCCCACCAGAGGCAGGCCGCTGCCGATATAGGTTGAAATCTCGAAGATCAGAGACTCGCCGGTTCGCCCGCCCAGATCCCCGCGTTCGGCGGAATAGCGAATCAAGTCCGAAAGCAATGGCCGTGAGGCCAACAATGGGGCTGGATAGCCCCAGAGTTGAAGGTAGCGTTCGTTATGAATGACCACGCGCAATTCGTCATCGAATAAGCACAGACCGTTTGGCATGGCGTCGAAAGCGGCTTGGAGTTGCCCCGAGATTTCGGCGGCTTCGGCTTCGGCCCGAACCCGGTCGCTGATATCGACCACCGTGACCTGCATCGCCCGGCAGCCCATCCAGTCCACCACCCGTTCAATCACCTCGCACCACACCGGCACGCCATTGCGATTGAGCCGGCGGATTCGGCGCAATCCCGGTGCCACTTCGCCTTCCATCACCTGAAAGTAAGACCGCCACGCTCGCGGGGCCTCGTCAAAAGCCATGAGCGACTCAAGAGTCCGCAGAGCCAGAACCTCTTCGGCAGACTGGAACCCAAAAATGCGGGCGTAGGCATCATTGGCGAATAGCGGCATAAAGTTACGGTGAATGATGATGCCCTGGATCGATCCTTCGATCAGGCCGCGAAAGCGAGCCTCGCTTTCGGCCAACGCGGCTTCCCGTCGCCGCCACTCGGCAACAAAATCATCGGCCACAGCCGCCATGGCGGCGATGTCGTTGGTCCCGCTCGGCAACGACGTTGCTCGCCCTGCTGCCAACGTCCGCAAACTTCGTCGCAATTGGCGAAGGCGCCGGACCACCAGCCACCGGCTGGTGAGACCGGCAAGCCATGACCATGATGCGCCATGGGTATCAGTCCGTACCGGCGGCCCTGCGCGCCGATGAGCGCGAAGCCAAGAGCGCGGATGCGCCCGCCCGGCGTCTGAGGGCCGCCTTGACGAGTCACCATCAAGGCGTGATGGTATGAGCCCTGATACTGACACATCGCCGGTATCGGGCCGCGACGGCGGCCCCGCGCGCCCATGCGCGCGAAGCCAAGGGCGCGGATGCGCCCGCCCGGCGTCTGCGGGCAGCCTTGATGAGTCACCATCAAGGCTCGATGGTATAACTCGTCCCGGCTCGATCCCTTCGTGGCGCAATATCACGAATATGCGAAAGGAGCTGAACCGTCAGCTTGCTCAACGGAACCCCCCAACGCCATCGATCGACGGTCTGCTCCATCCGCAACGGATTACGGTGACAGTGCAGTTATTGACAGCGATACTCCGGCAAGCTAGGCTTGGGAATTCCAAGGCCACAATACGGAATTGGCTCCATTGGGCACATTTGCCAGGAACAAGCGACAGGCTTGCTTGACGTTCTCGCCTCAAAATTGATCGGCGACAGGGGCGTAACGGGTCGCTCGTTGGCACGACGGAAATCCAATTCCGTATTGCGTCCCTGGAATTCCATACATTATCCGATCTGAGCAGACCTACGATGGTCTGACGATCACCTTTTCGTTCGAAGAGAGTCCAGAAATGCAGCAACGTCGTCATAACTTAACAGGAACAAGGCTTCTTTTTTAGAATTTAGGGGGCACGATTACTTAACT
>CAIXKV010000091.1 GCA_903920145.1 uncultured Rhodospirillales bacterium | reverse complement strand
GCGTCTGAGGGCAGCCTTGATAAGTCAACATCAAGGCTCGGTGGTATGAGGGCGCTGCGGACGTGTCAACGTCCAAGGCCATTGGTATCAGGCCCGCGCCACATACCAACCGCGACTGGCATTCACGATCCGAACCACCGACAGCATGACCGGCACCTCAATGAGAACTCCCACCACCGTTGCCAAGGCCGCCCCCGATTGAAGACCAAACAGGCTGATCGCCGCCGCCACAGCCAATTCGAAAAAATTGCTGGCACCGATCAGCGCCGATGGCCCGGCAACACAATGAGCGACTCCCAGCCGGCGATTCAGCCAATAGGCCAGCCCCGCATTGAAATAGACTTGAATCACAATCGGCACCGCCAGCAGGGCAATGACTGCGGGCTGCTCGATAATGCGCTCCCCCTGGAAACCGAACAACAAAACCAGCGTTGCCAACAAGGCCCATAAAGACAAAGGCTGAACCCTCGCCAGAACCCGCACCAGTGCCGACTCGCCCCCGTGACGCAACGTCGCAAACCGCCACGCCTGGGCCAAAATCACCGGCACCAGGATATAGAGCACGACCGACAGCACCAAAGTATCCCAGGGTACGGTAATCGAAGACAGCCCCAGCAACAAACCGACGATCGGGGCAAAAGCAAAGACCATAATAATATCGTTAAGAGCCACTTGACTTAAGGTAAAATGAGGCTCTCCACGACATAGATTTGACCAAACAAAAACCATAGCCGTACAGGGTGCCGCCGCCAATAAAATCAACCCTGCGATATAACTATTAATCTGATCTGCTGGCAATAAAGGACGAAACAATATCCCGATAAACAATCCCGCCAATGCGGCCATGGAAAACGGCTTCACCGCCCAATTGATGAAGAGTGTAACGCCAATCCCTCGCCAATGTTCAGAAACCGTATGTAAAGCACTAAAATCAATTTTAATCAGCATCGGAATGATCATGAACCAGACCAGAACGGCAACGGGCATGTTGACGTGGCTGACCTCCGCCGCCGCAATCCCTTGAAAGACACTTGGTGCCAAATGACCAAGAACAACGCCAACCACGATACAAAACAAGACCCATATCGTCAGAAAGCGTTCGAACCACCCCATCGTCGGTGTCTCATTCATCATTCTGACCTTTCATGTTGATATATTAAAGTGCCCTTCATACCCTCGAGCCTTGATGTTGACTCATCAAGGCTGCCCTCAGACGCCGGGCGGGCGCATCCGCGCCCTTGGCTTCGCGCGCATAGGCCTTAAAAGCCCCCTGGCGGGATAAGCCTCTCCACCAGGGTTTCTCATCCGGAACGATTATCAGGCCGGTATAACCGGGCTTCCATCTTCCTTGACGAACGGCGTCAACTGCGGATTGGGCATTATGGACAACACAACCTCTGAAGGCCGACAGAGCCGCACCCCTAGCGGAGACACCACGACCGGGCGCTCCATCAGAATGGGATCGGCCAATATGGCATCGATCAATTGGTCATCGGTCAAAGCCGGATCATCCAAACCCAAGGCGTCGTAGGGAGTCCCCTTGCGGCGCATCAGGTCGCGAGGCCTCATATCCATACGTTCCAGCAATGAAACCAGCTCGGCGCGACTCGGAGGGGCTTTCAGATATTCGATAACAACCGGCTCTTCACCGCTGTTACGAATCATCGCCAGGACATTGCGCGACGTCCCGCATTTGGGATTATGATAGATCGTGATCGACATACGCAGCGACTCCATTGGTTAAAGTCTAGCTTTACAATCGACAATCGACAAAAAGTTATTTATTTCTATTAAATCAACATCACAATGAGTCCGATCGGCACAGCACCTCAACAGAAATTTCTTTTACCTTAAGAAGCTTTTGTCGGTCGGCTATAATAACGTCGTCATCAGCCAGCGCCCCGCGCACCAGTGCGCGCACCGCCGCAGCGTAAGGATTATGCGAACGCTCGGACAGGCGATAGAACACCCACCGCCCAGCCTTGCGCTGCGTTACCAACCCGGCCTGTCGCAGCAGCGAGAGGTGCTTTGAGACCGTTGCCGGCGCAAGGCCAAGCACGGCGGTCACTTGGCACACGCACAGCTCTTCCGGCTCCAACAGCTTCAAAATGCGGAGGCGTGAAGGGTCGGCAATCGCCCGGCCAATCTGTTCGAACTGTTCCAACATGACGCCATGATATGCTATTTCGCCATATGACGAAATGACATTTTCATGAAAACGATACCGGCCAGCCGTGACCATGGCTCATCGTCGGTCAGGCGGGATTGAGAATGTCAGCCAGACGGTAGCCTTGAGCATACAGCAGGCCCGTAAGATCGGCATGATCCAGGCGGGTGCGGGCCGCCGCCGCCACGCTGGGTTTGGCGCGAAAGGCCACCCCCAAGCCGGCCATCATCAGCATCGGCAAATCATTGGCACCATCTCCCACCGCCAAAACGGCTTGAATCGGGATTTGGTGAGCCGTGGCCGTCTGGATCAGGAGTGCGGCCTTGCTTTCGCGATCCAAAATCGGCTCTAGGGTCCGACCGGAAACCGTGCCGTCGACGATTTCCAGGTCGTTGCCGTATTCTTCGTGAAAACCAGCGGTAGCCGCCACCCGCCGGGTGAAGGCCCGGAAACCACCGGACACCAGAACACACCGAGCCCCAGAGGCCCGCATGGTCTGCACCAGCGCCCGAGCCCCTGGCATGAACTCGACTCGCTGGTAGGCTTCGTCTAAGGCTGACTCGGGCAAACCGGCCAACAAGCCGACCCGCTCCCGCAAGGCGCCCTTGAAATCGATCTCACCATTCATGGCCCGCCGGGTAATCTCGGCAATCCGCCCCCCCAATCCGACCATCTCACCCAATTCATCAAGCATTTCTTGGTGGATGATGGTGGATTCCATATCGGCGACCAGCAGGCGCTTCTTTCGGTCGGCACCATTCTGGGCAATCACGTCTACCCGCGCGCCGCCCAGCGCCAGTCGGGCCGCCGCATCGGCCTGGTCCGGCACAACGCCCTGAAACGGCAGATCACACGCCCGAGCTGGGGCCAGCCAGTCCACGGCACCGCTATCCGCTCCCAATGTCGACAGCGCGTCGCGCACCCGATCGACCGTGCTAGACTCGAGATGAACATCAGGCGCGGCAACCAAGGTCAGAACAGCATCCATGGGACGGCATCCGAAAACATGGGACTCGGCGGAAACGGCACGCCGTTATGAGGGACTGGGACTCGATTTGTCCATGATTTCCAGGACCGTCGTCATCATCGCCGGCCCCACCGCTTCGGGCAAATCCGGCTTGGCCTTGGCGCTGGCCGAGCGGCTGAACGGCGAGGTGATCAATGCCGACAGCATGCAGCTCTATCACGAACTATCGGTGCTGACCGCCCGCCCTGGCCGTGCCGCCCTGGCCGCCGTACCACACCGGCTCTATGGCGTTTCATCGGCCTCGGAGCGATATTCGGTGGCCCGCTGGCGCGACCAAGCCCTGATCGCGATCGCCGAAACCCAGGCCGCCGGTCGAGTCCCAATCGTGGTGGGCGGCACCGGCCTGTATCTGCGGGCGCTGATGGCCGGACTGGCCGAAATTCCCGAAATCCCTCCCGAAATCCGGGCCGCTGCCCAAGCCCGCTTCCTGGCGTTGGGCGGCGCGGGCCTCCACGCTGAACTGGCCCGCCAAGACCCAGCCACCGCTGGGCGCCTGAACCCCAGCGACCGCCAACGCCTGATCCGTGCCTGGGAAGTCCTGACCGCCACGGGCCGATCCCTAACCGATTGGCTGGCTGAAGCCCCGGCCCGTCCCCCTCCTGACCTAGATTTTACTGTGGTCGTGCTCGACCCGCCCCGCCCCGCTCTTTACGAAGCCTGCAACGGTCGGTTCCTGGCGATGATCGAAGCCGGCGCCCTCGACGAGGTCCGACGCCTTGACGCCCTTGGGCTTGCGCCTGACCGGCCGGCCCTCAAGGCCCTGGGCGTGCCCGAGCTACGCCGCCACCTCACGGGAGAGCTGGCCCTCACCCAAGCCGTTGCCCTGGCCCAACAGGCCACACGCAACTACGCCAAACGCCAAGTCACATGGTTCCGTCACCAACTGATCGACACGAGCGAATGGCCGATCACCGTGCTCCGGGAGCCTCCGAAGCTATAGGGACGCCGGAACAAAACCGGCAAGGAGCGAGCGGGCAAAAGACCCGCTCCCCCAGGGCCTCGGAGCGGGTTGGTCAGAGACCCGCGAAACGGCGGCGCAATTGGCGGGCGAACCGTGCTGGCGACGGCGCCAAATCCAACATCCGACCCAACTCCCCTGCCTTCGCCACGGACCGGCCAACGCCGGTGGTGGTTTGAAGCGAACGAGCGAGAAAATCCCAGGAGGCAGCGTGGTCCTCCGACTCGTCTCCCAACCAATGCAACACGGTGGCGCTCAACACCGCCGCCAAAGTCGCCCGCTTGGTGTAGTAACTGATATCGGTGGAACGATCTCCCACCGTATGCCAAATCTCGTCCACCGTCCGGTACAGCAAACGGGCCCCCAGCACAGCGTGATTAGGAAGCGCCAACCAAGCCAACCAACTCCGCAGAGCCTCTCGATGCGCCTCCAGCGCCGCTAGGCGCAACCGCACCGCCAGTCCGACCCGCGCAGCGGTACCCAATAACACCGTGTCCTCGGCGGCATAGGCCGCAACCATCGCCCGATCAGCCCAATCCGAAAAATGAGCGGCCACGTCCACCACACCCTCAGGAAAGAGATGCAGCACCACTTCCGGCCCAATGCCGACAGCACTGGCGGCATTTCGCACGGCGTGGTCGGTCCAACCGTCAAAAAGGACGTTGGATAACATTTCCGCCAGCAGCCTATCCCTGAGTTCGATACTGTCCATGGCTCGTCCCGCCTGTTCTAAGCATTCTTATCCGACTCGATATAGTCCTCAAAACGGAAGCTGTCGACCTCATCCTCATGCACCAGCAGCCTCAAGTCATGCATGCGATCAATGTAAAGAATGCCGTCCAGGTGATCGACTTCATGTTGAAGCACCCGCGCCAAAAAGCCGGTGGCTTCGCCCTCGACTCGGGAGCCATCCGGTGCCAATCCCCGATAGCCGATTCGGGTGTGGCGCGGAACCAAGCCGCGCAACCCCGGTACCGACAAACACCCCTCCCAGCCCAACACCACACGGTCATCAAGAGCCGTCAGTTCGGGGTTGATCAAAACGGTATCGGGGACGGCCTCTCCATCGGAGCCCGCCCGATCCGCCGGGACTCGGAACACAACCACGCGCACCCCGGCCAAAACCTGGGGGGCCGCCAATCCAACGCCAGGAGCAGCATGCATGGTCTCGCTCATATCGCCGATCAAGCGATCCAGCTCCGAAAGCGCAAGGTCTGAAACCGGCTGAGCGTCCTGACGCAACACCGGATGCCCGATGCGGGCAATCTTGAGAATGGCCATAGCCAGCCTTAGATGAGCCAAAACCATCGTCCTGGCAACCATTGTCCGGGCCCATTTTCGTGACTTTGACCCTTTCATCCCAGGACCAACTGTGTTAGACAGACTTTCCGCCTAGGGGTCGCCATGGTGGCGGTTGCCTGTGCCGACACACAGCCAGAGGGGTAACGACAAACCGTGCAAGTTCTGGTTAGAGACAACAACGTCGATCAAGCCCTGCGCGCCCTGAAGAAGAAGATGCAGCGCGAGGGCATTTTCCGGGAAATGAAGCTTCGCCGGAATTACGAGAAGCCATCCGAGAAGCGCGCACGCGAGAAAGCCGAAGCGGTTCGGCGGACCCGCAAGCTGCTGCGCAAGCGCATGGAGCGGGAGGGCTTCTAGTCCCGGCGACGGGATTCGGTTTGGGGCTCGGCGTCGCCGGATCGGCGCCGAGAGTGGCCTGTGTCGTCTGGGTGAGGATATCTCGCCCGGAATGTTTATGTTTGCTATGGTGCCGGGCTGAACCCATACCGGCGAGCCGTGCAGGGTTTTCGCTATCGGTGAGCGTTTCCCCTCGAGGCTATGGGCAGAGTGGAAATGAGGGGCGGCAGCGAACGCAGATAGGCGACGATCGCCTTGCGGTCGGCCAGCGTAAGTTGGGAGGTGGTGTTCCGCACCACTTCAGCCATGGTTCCGCCAACCACATCGCCATTGGGCTTCAGACCCATTTCCAAGAACAAGGATAGATCGGCTTCCGACCAACGGCCGAGTCCGGTCTCGATGTCCGGGGTCAGGTTTGGAGAGGCATCGACGCCGTCGCCACCGGGATTGCCCGCCAACATCCGCCGTTTATCCAACCCTCCGGCCCAATCCCGAGGGGTGTGGCATTCGCCGCAATGGCCAAGCGCCCGGACCAGATATTGCCCACGGTTCCACTGGGCAGACTGGTGCGGATTGGTATCGAGCGGGCCAACATCGAGATACATCAGATTCCAGGCCGGCATCAGCACCCGCCACCCGAACGGATCCTTGAGTTCGTGAGGCCGGTTGGGCTGCGCCACCGGCTTTTGAGTCATCAGGTAGGCTTTGAGGTCGAGAATGTCGCCGTCATCCATCAGAGTATAAGAGGTGTAGGGAAAGGCCGGAAACAGCGACGAGCCATCGGCACGAACCCCATGACGCAGCGCCCGAATAAAGGCGGCGTCGCTCCAACTGCCGATCCCATAAATGGGGTCTGGGGTGATGTTGGGAGGATAGAAAATGCCGAACGGCGTGGTCAACGCCCGACCACCGGCCAGCCGCTGCCCGCCCCGTGCCTCGTCGGTGTGGCAACCGAAGCAACCGGCGGCATCGAACAGATATTGGCCTCGGGCAACGCGCTCGGCCTGGGAAGGGACTCGGGATCCGGCCAGCAGTTTTCCTGCCCCACTCATCATCGCCAAAGACAGAAACAGCGATACCGCCAGCGCCGAAACCGCCCGCCATCTCCCAAGACCGAGGGGAGTTCGTCCGGCGCCTCCGGTCATGGCTTGCCCTGCCGAAAGGATTCGTGACAGGCACTACAAGACCGAACCACCACAACAATTGGCGCCCGAAGCGCGCCAGGATTCCCGGCCCCGGTGACGGCAGACAGCCGACTCGCCGCTGCCGTCAAATCGGCGGCATATTGGCTGAACACGTCCCATTGACTCCAGATTTCCGGCTTGGCCGCGCTGTCACCAACCCCAACGGCGGTTCCCTCGGGAAACAGAGTGGTGGTCATCTTGGTGGCCACGGTGCGAATCACGACGGCACTGGCGCCAACTTCGGCCACTGTCGCCCCCTCATTCTTGAGAAAGCGCCCGATCACCCGCATCGCTGCCGCCATCCGAGTCATGTCCGCCTGCCGCTGCGCCACCACCTGCGCCCGATCATCGGCCTTGAGCGATCCGGGCCACAGCCCAATCCCCAAAGCCACCACCAATGCCAGCGCCAATCCCAACGCCACAGGAACGACTCTACGGCCCTGCCCACTCCGACCGCTGCTGCGACTGTTCACAGAACCGGGCTTGTGATTTGCCGGTCCTTGGTGTAAGCGGCCATTGGGCGATGCCCAGGACAAGGCCCCGGCACCGCCTCCATCCACTCCCGCCGTACCCAATCCTCGGCCCGATCCTCGACCCACTCTTCGGCCCAATCCTCGGTTGCGTAGGTATATCGATGGTATCGTTAAGCTCCGTATGTGTGTACTGCGGCTCATCCGGTCTCGTCAACGACGTCTACAAGGACGCCGCCCGCCAGTTGGGAACCCGTTTAGCCGAAGCCGGCATTCGCTTGGTCTATGGCGGGGGACGGGTTGGCCTGATGGGGTTGGTGGCTGACGCTGCCTTGGCGGCAGGCGGCCACGTCATCGGGATCATCCCGGACCATATCCGAGCCTTGGAGGTTGGACATAACGCCCTTTCGGAATTGCTGGTGGTTGACAGCATGCACGAACGCAAGCGGTTAATGATCGAACACTCGGATGGCTTCGTGGTTCTGCCCGGAGGATTCGGCACACTCGATGAGACCTTCGAGGTGGTGACGTGGAAGCAGCTTCGGCTGCATGATAAGCCCATCGTCATTGCCGACATTGCCGGATATTGGGCGCCGTTGGTGACGCTGTTCGAACACATCACGGCTGAAGGCTTCGTTTCCGGCGGCCATCGTCGGCTGTTCCGGGTTGCCTCTGATACTGACGGTATCCTGGATGCACTGCATGGGCGGGCACCGCTTTAGGGGCGTGCCCGGCCATGGAACCGACCACCGACGGGGTGTTTCATGCCCGGCCCTTTCTTTTGCTTTCCCAAAGCCTTCCGGCCGTTCCCGATCCGCCCGTGGCGCTGCTCGATTCGGGGCGCTCTGGTTCTGGGACTCGCAGAGCTGATTTTGATTGCACCGCCATTGGCATCGACACAAGCCCGGCAGTTGCTTGACGTCCGATTCGGGCGTCACCAGGACCAGATACGGGCGGTGCTGGACCTGGACAGCGCCGGCCCCTTTACCCAGGCTCTCTCTGCCGATGGTCGAACCGTGACCATCGGCTTGGCGGATACCGGCTTGGCGTCCAACAGCAGCCACCGCGCGCTTGTGAACCTTGCGCCGTTGGTGGCGGTCGATATGGCCTCCGGGATCCCTCCCACCACCGCCGAAATTCACTTTCAGGCCAATAGTCCGGTTCGGGTGGTGTCGATCCAGGCCCTTCCCGCCGAAACCCACGCTCACCACCGGATCGCCATCGATTTTGTCGCGGCGGTCTCGCCTCCGACGCCTTCAGCTTCAGCTTCGACTTCAGCCCTCACTCCGGCATCGACCTCTCTCCTGGCCCCAGCCCTGGCCCTACTCCCGCCTTTGACTCCGGTTTCGCCTCCGAGTCCGGCTCCGGCCCCAGTTTCAGCCCCGCCGCTCGCCCTTCCTCCTGCTCTGGCGTCCCCGGTTGCGGCTCCCTCGCCCGCCTCGGCGGGAACACACCCGGAGCACCCCTTGGAGGTTCCTGAAGAAGCCCGCCCTCCGACCTTTGCGCCCTTGCCGCCCCATCCCAACCGGCCCGCACCCAACGCCGCCGAGTCGGCTCAGATTCAACATTGGCTCACCCAAGCCCGACACGCTCAGGATAGCGCGGACGACGTCGGCGCCTTCGGATTGTATCGTCAGGCGGCCGACGCTGGCAGCCCGGAAGCCGCCTTTGCCGTTGGGCAAATGTACCGGCTGGGGGCTGGAGTTCCGGCCAATCCAGCCTTAGCGGCCTTTTGGTATGGCGAAGCAGCTCGAGCCGGATACCCGCCTGCTGAAATGAATTTTGGAGTGATGCAGTTGCGGGGAATCGGCCTTGAAGCCAACCCGGCAGCAGGTCTGGAGATGGTCAAACGCGCCGCCGCCCACGGCAACGCATCGGCCATTGACCTGTTAAGCGAAATCGCCCACGCCGACAAATCCCACCCGGCCCCTGGCCTCCCACCCGAAGCTCACGCCCAATGACCGCTGAAATCACGCTGATTCTGGGCGGTGCCCGCTCGGGCAAGAGTGCTTATGCCGAAGCCTTGGCCCTCAGCCGACCGCCGCCCCGCCTGTATCTGGCCACCGCCGAGAGTCGGGATGACGAAATGGCTCGGCGGATTCGCGACCACCAAGCCCGACGCACCGACCAATGGACCACCGTGGAGGAACCCCTAGCGCTGCCCGACGCGGTGCGCCGCTATGCGGGATCGCCTGATGCGACACTGCTGGTCGACTGCCTGACCCTGTGGCTTGCCAATGTAATGGAAGCCGGCCAGCCGGTTGACGAGGCCACCGCCGCCTTGGTTTCGGCCTGTGACCATGTATGCGGAACCCTAATTCTGGTGTCCAACGAGGTCGGGCTGGGCATTGTTCCCGACAATGCCCTGGCCCGGACCTTCCGGGATCATGCTGGCCGCGTAAACCAAGCCGTTGCCGCCCGCGCGGATCGGGTGCTGTTCGTCGCCGCCGGGCTGGCCTTGCCGCTCAAGCCGCCCCTTGTAACGCTAGCGAACCCAGAGGGGCGCTCGCTCCCATAGACATTTGGAACAATGCACGTTGTGATACCATCGGGCCTTGATGGTGACTCATCAAGGCTGCCCTCAGACGCCGGGCGGGCGCCTCCGCGCCCCCGAGAGTCCACACACTAGGGCTTCGCGTCCACGAGGACGCGGGGCCGCTTTAACGGGTCAACATTAAAGCTCGATGGTATGATTATCACCCGAATCGCGGTATATTTGGCCGCAGCCCCAATCCCAACGCTCCCGCCGCCCGGCCCGGACGATGACGGCACAGGATCGGAACTCATGAGCCCAAGCTACCCCTCGCCTCGACGGCAATTCCTGTTTGGACTTGGGGCGCTGTGCGCCTCTTCAGTCGTGGCGGCCCGCCCCGCGACCGCCTTCCAGGTCGTTCCCACCGACGACTACGCAGACATGGTTGAGCATAGTTGCGGCGTCAACAGCTATCACCAACGCCTTTTAGACGAGGCCGCAGCCCGGCTTGGGGTGACGCTGACCAAAGAACAAAGAGCCCAAGCCTTAGCGGCCTTAAAATGCCCCTTCTGCGGCTGTCCGCTGATCACCGCCGCGCTGACCTCTGATCCACCGACTTCGGCGACCCCCTAAAACCGGCCCTGCGACTTTCCCTCGCCCCCTTTCTTTCCCCGTCTGCCACAGAGACTCGCCCCATGAGCAGCGAAGTTCGGACTTTTGTCATTCCCGATGTCACCCCCGACCCAATGCGGAATGACATCGCCAATTTTCTACGATCCGTGGTGGTGGACCGCATCGATACCGCCTATGCAAACGGTGCTTGGCGTATGTTGGTGCTGTATCAAGACGCCCGACGCAAAGAGGAGTCAGAGCAGATCGGAAGCGCCATTCGAGGCGCCCTGCTTACTTGGCGCGAGCGCGAGGCGGAGCGAAGCGGAGTGAACCGTGAAGCCATCGTTTCCGACGAATTGATCACCGATATTGCCCGCTACGCGCCGACCACCGAGCGGGAGTTGTCTACCATCGTCGCCGCTCACGGCACCGACGTCGGCCCTTACGGTGCCGCCATCGTTCAGACCGTCAAGGCCATGCTTGATGATTTGATCGAATAAGCGGTGACGCTTAAGCAGTGACGCTGCGACCATCCTTCGCAAAATGCGAAGCATTCCGCTTCGGCTTCTGCCCTCGTTTTGCCTAAATTCAGGATGCTTGGCCGCATGCGACACGCTCAACTCATTGTCCATCCATCTTTTTTGATGGCCAGCCGTATGGTGGCATGGTCCTTGCTGCGTCCTCCTTCGAAATCGGGACCGAAGATAGGAACCGTTGGTGCCGTTCGTCGTGCCGACGGGAAAGGATGGCCAAGCCATGGCGCAGTTAATTCCCCCCACTCAGGATGTTTTTGCCGCCCGTCACCTTGATGAGCCCTGGCCCGGCGGATCCTGGCCCAACGACTCCTGGAGTGGTTGGCCTGCGGTCGCGGCCCGAATGCCCAGTCCTGACGACGAAACCGTTCCGCTCTTTGACGCCAGCACCCTGACCGAGCTTTGCGCCGATCTCGATCCCGAGATCCTAGCGGCCATTTTGGTTAGCTTTGTCGAAGATATTCAGGAGCGGCTCGAGCGCATCGCCACGGCGGCGGCTTCCGCCAATCTCCGCGTCGTCGCCTTTGAAAGCCATGCTTTGTCAGGATGCTCAGAAACCTTCGGGGCTCTACGCTTGGCCACGGTCTGCCGTCATATCGAGCACGCCGTGGATGATGGCGACCAGGAAAGCGTTCTGACCTTGGCCCGGTCGCTCGGCCAGATCGGCGCCGAGTCCCTTGGTGCCCTTTCGGCTTATACCTGTGCACACTGATGGGATTCCACCATTGTCCGTTCTTCCAGACTTGCTCAAACCTACGCATAGGCCGCTTTGAGGCTGGTTTCCTGCTTCACCGAGGCGGGTCTCGTGACCGGCTACGCCGACCGCCCGATGTCCGTGCATCCGGCTTCAGGCGCCGACGATACCCAATCCCGGTGATACCATCGAGCCTTGATGGTGACTCATCAAGGCTGCCCTCAGACGCCGGGCGGGCGCATCCGCGCCCTTGGCTTCGCGCGCAGGGGCGCGCGGGGCCGCCGTCGCGGCCCGATACCGGCACTCTGTCATGGTTAGGGTTTGCCGGTATCATTCTGGTTGTTTCCTATTTTTATGGGTTTCGCCACATCCGCAAAGGGCCGATCGGCTCTTTGAGCCCTTGATGGCAGCGACGCGTCACCATCATGGGCCACTCGTATCAATCAAGAGGCTTGCCGGCCTCAAACCACTGTTCGGTGGCTGCTAAGTCCGCCGGCGTGCCCACGTGAAACCATTCCCCGTCATGGATCAGGCCATAGAGCCGCCCCGTCGCTTCGGCCCGGTCCCAGATCAGGCGGGCAGAGAAGGCACCGTCAGGGGTTTCGGCGAAGGCTTCTGGTCGGACAATGTGGAGACCCGCGAAGACCAGTGGTGCGCGTTTGGCGTTGCCTCGGTGTTGTGGGCGACCTTCGGCGTCAAGATGATAGTCACCGGGGCCGTGATATCCATGGGCCCGCTCGACCGGCACCAGTAACAGCAAAGCATCCATGAGCGCCGGATTCCAGGCTGCCGCCAGTCGCCGGGCCGCCGGAACCGGGCCGTCAAGCCAGAGAATATCGGCGTTCACCACAAGAAACGGTTCTCCGGCGAAATAGGGCAGGGCCGCTTTGACGCCGCCGCCGGTTTCAAGAATCGTGGATTCGGGCGATAATTGGATCGTCGGTTGACTGCGGTTGGCCAGATGAGTCTCAATCATCTCGCCCAGATAATGGCTGTTGACCACGGCGGTTTCGATCCCTGCCGCCGCCAGTCGGTCTAATCCATGGTCCAGCAATGTGCGTCCGGCCACCGTCAACAGCGGTTTGGGTCGGGTCAGGGTCAGGGGCCGCATCCGCAAGCCCAATCCCGCCGCCAGAACCATGGCACGTTTGATACCGGCGAGCCCTGATACTGACACATCGCCGGTATCGGGCCGCGACGGCGGCCCCGCGTCCTCGTGGACGCGAAGCCAAGGGCGCGGATGCGCCCGCCCGGCGTCTGAGGGCAGCCTTGATGGGTCGCCATCAAGGCCCGATGGTATCATACCGGCGAGCCCTGATACTGACACATCGCCGGTATCGGGCCGCGACGGCGGCCCCGCGTCCTCGTG
>CAIXKV010000090.1 GCA_903920145.1 uncultured Rhodospirillales bacterium | reverse complement strand
TTCGCGTCCACGAGGACGCGGGGCCGCCGTCGCGGCCCGAGGACCGGCGATGTGTCAGTATCAGGGCTCGCCGGTATGACATGATGATCGGACGCCGGCCCACACCAGAGCCGTGACGGTTCTGGATCGGCGTACTATGATGGTTCCCGAGCCCTGATATGGTCGGAGACCCCCATGCTTTTTTGCCTGTATAATCTTGATAAGCCCGACAGCCAATCAATCCGCCAAGCCCATCGTCCGGCCCACATCGCCTATCTGGAAAGCCAGGGCGAACGGTTGGTTGCGGGCGGTCCGTTGCTGTCGGATGATGGCCAAGCCATGATCGGCAGCCTATTGGTTTTGGAATGCGCCGACCGGGCCGAAGCCGAAGCCTTTGCGGCCAAAGACCCCTACGCCGTCGCCGGCCTGTTTGAAAGCATGACGATTCGCCCTTGGCGACGTGTTTTCCCTCAACCGTGAGAACGCTATGGCCGCCTATTGGGTGTTCAAATCCGAGCCTTCCAAATATCCTTGGGAACAGTTGGTCACGGATGGCCAAACCCATTGGGATGGTGTCCGCAACCACCAGGCGGCCAATAACCTGAAAGCCATGCGACTCGGGGATCGCGGGTTCTTTTACCACTCCAATATCGGCCTCCAAATGGTGGGCGTGGTCGAGGTCACCCGCGAATATCACCCGGACCCCAGCGATCCCACCGCGCGATTCGGCATGGTCGCTGTGCGGCCTTTGCTGCCGTTGACCACGCCAGTTACCCTGAAGCAAATCAAAGCCGACCCCCTATTGTCCGGCATGGCTCTGGTTCGACAGTCCCGGCTGTCGGTGTGCCCAGTCACCGACGATGAATGGCAAGCCCTGTGCCGGTTGGGTGGCCTTACGGCCTGAGGCCGTGGTGGCTGGAAAAACCTAGCCTTTTGATTAAGAAAGCCCCCCCTTGCAAGGCATTCTATGTTGCAGTTGCGAACATCGTCGGCCTGCTCATAATAATAAAATCCCTTATTGATAAAATCTTGCTGATGACGGAGTCGAAGCCGTCTTCTTAGACGTCTTGTAACTTGGATGGCATCCGTGGATAATGGCCCTGCCATCTGGGGGCGCCAGCTTCACGGCGCTTCGGATGCCAAGAAACTGAACGATAAACCTTAAAAAGGGGAAACGCCGTCCCATGTCGACCGATAACGCCTTTTTCCCAGTACGCGCCGAATTCGCTCAATCGGCCTGGATCGACAATGAAAAATACCAACGGATGTACAAAGAGTCCGTCAAGAATCCTGATGGATTTTGGGGCGAACAGGGCAAGCGAATCGACTGGATCACGCCTTACACCAAAGTCCGAAACGTCGATTTCACCGGAGACGTCATCATCAAATGGTTCGAAGACGGTACGCTAAATGCCAGCGTCAACTGTCTCGACCGCCATTTGGCGACCCGTGGCGACCAAACCGCGATTCTTTGGGAAGGCGACAGCCCCGACGAAAGCCGCAGCGTCACTTACCGGGAAGCCTATGAAGAGGTCTGCCGGTTAGCCAATGTGCTACGCGCCAAGGGCGTCAAGAAGGGCGACCGGGTTACAATCTATATGCCGATGATCCCCGAGGCGGCCTTCTCTATTCTGGCCTGCGCTCGAATCGGAGCGATTCATTCGGTGGTCTTCGGTGGCTTTTCCCCGGACAGCATCAAGGACCGGGTGCTTGACTGCCGCAGCGACTTCGTCATCACGTCTGACGAAGGGCTCCGCGGCGGGCGCAAGGTGCCGCTGAAGGCCAATGTCGACAAGGCGCTGGAATCCTGCCCGGATGTCCGTCATGTGCTGGTCTATAAGCGTACCGGCGGCGCCATCAACTGGGTAGCGGGACGTGATCTATGGTATCATGAGGAGACCGCCAAGGTTCCGGCAGACTGCCCCCCCGAAGTCATGAACGCCGAAGACCCGCTGTTCATCCTCTATACCTCCGGTTCGACTGGCAAGCCCAAGGGTGTGCTGCACACCACCGGCGGTTATTTGGTCTATGCCTCGATCACTCACCAATATGTGTTCGACTACAAGGACGGCGAGGTTTATTGGTGTACCGCTGATGTCGGCTGGGTCACCGGACACAGCTATATCGTCTACGGGCCGATGTCCAATGGCGCCATCACCCTGATGTTCGAAGGTATTCCAAATTACCCGGACTTCTCGCGCTTTTGGCAGGTGATCGACAAGCATAAGGTCAACATCTTCTACACCGCCCCCACCGCAATCCGGGCTTTGATGCGGGAAGGCGAAGCCCCCGTCAAAAAGACCAGTCGCCAAAGCCTGCGGTTGCTGGGTTCGGTCGGCGAACCGATCAATCCCGAGGCTTGGCTGTGGTACTATAATGTCGTGGGCGAGCAGCGTTGCCCGATTGTCGATACATGGTGGCAGACCGAAACCGGCGGTATTTTGATTACGCCGTTGGCTGGTGCTACGGGCCTGAAGCCGGGTTCAGCCACTCTTCCGTTCTTCGGCGTCCAACCGATGGTCGTCGATAATGACGGAACCCCGCTGGAAGGTCCATGCGAAGGAAATCTCTGCTTGGTTGATGCTTGGCCGGGCATCATGCGCACGGTTTACGGCGATCACGAGCGGTTTGGCCAAACCTACTTCTCGACCTTCCCCGGAAAATACTTTACCGGAGACGGTTGCCGGCGTGATGAAGATGGGTATTACTGGATCACGGGTCGGGTTGACGACGTGATTAACGTCTCTGGCCACCGTATGGGCACAGCCGAGGTGGAAAGCGCCCTGGTTGCTCACCCCAAAGTTTCAGAAGCGGCAGTCGTTGGCTACCCGCATGACATTAAGGGGCAAGGCATCTATGCCTACGTCACTCTGAATGCTGGCGAAGAACCGTCCGAAGTGTTGCGGCAAGAGTTGGTTGCGTGGGTTCGGGCTCAGATCGGGCCAATCGCCTCACCGGATTTGATCCAATGGGCGCCGGGCCTGCCTAAAACCCGATCCGGCAAAATCATGCGCCGCATTCTCCGCAAAATCGCGGCGAACGAGCATGATGCGTTGGGGGATACCACCACTTTGGCGGATCCCACCGTCGTCAGCGATCTGGTCAGCAATCGTATGAACCGGGCCTAAACGTCTTCGAGCTGCGCCGGAGAGCCTGGCTCTCCGGCTTTTCGACAGGATACCTCTGCAATCACGGCCCTTGAGCCTCCATCCGGGAGCCCTGGATCACCCCAGCTCCCGGAGTTCGTGCTTGCGTGCGCCGGCTTCGACTGCTATATGCTAATCAAAGACATCATGTTGATACTGGATATGAAATATGTCAAAGATCGACGTCGGCTTATCTGTAGCGCCCAAAATTGATCCTAAAAATTATACTTTATCCATTGTTATCCCTTGCTACAATGAAGTGTCGACATTACGGGAACTTATTGATCGGGTTCTCAGCTCTCCGATTGAGCGTAAGGAAATCATTATTGTCGATGACTGTTCCAAGGATGGCACTCGTGCATTGCTGGAACAGGAAATTGCCCCGCTTGTCTCTAAAATTCTTTACCATCCGGTAAATCGAGGCAAAGGCGCCGCCTTGCGTACCGGATTTGCGGCGGCAACCGGCGATATTGTGTTGATTCAGGATGCCGACCTGGAATACGACCCGGCGGAATACCCTCGACTGGTGGCGCCGATTTTGTACAAGCGGGCCGATGTCGTTTACGGGTCGCGCTTTTCCGGCGGGGAAGCCCATCGGGTAGTGTATTTCTGGCATATGGTGGCCAACCGAGTTCTGACTTTGTTATCGAATATCTTCACCGACCTCAACCTGACCGATATGGAGACATGTTATAAAATCTTCCGTCGGGAGGTGATCCAGTCGATCACTTTGGAAGAGGAGAGATTCGGTATTGAACCGGAAATGACCGTCAAACTGGCGAAAAAGCGAGTGGTGTTTTTTGAAGTTGGCATCTCTTATTGTGGCCGCACTTACGAAGAAGGCAAAAAGATCGGGCTGAAGGATGCCTTCCGCGCGCTTTATGCTATCGTCAAATACAGCTTTAAACGAGCGTGATCACCGTGAGCAATGGATATGATCGCAAGCGCGTTCTAGTGACCGGCGGGGCCGGATTTCTGGGATCGCACTTGTGCGAACGCCTTTTGAAAGACGGCGCCGAGGTCATCTGTGCCGATAATTACTTTACAGGACGGCGTGCAAATATCGGGCATCTGCTCAATCATTCGAGTTTTGAGCTTTTGCGTCACGATGTAACCTTTCCTCTCTATGTTGAAGTCGACCAGATTTATAATTTAGCCTGTCCGGCCTCGCCCATTCACTATCAGCATGATCCGGTCCAGACCACAAAGACCAGTGTTCATGGTGCGATCAATATGCTTGGCCTTGCCAAGCGAACGGGGGCGCGGATTCTGCAAGCCTCAACCAGTGAAGTCTATGGGGATCCGGTCGTTCATCCCCAAACCGAAGAATACTGGGGCAATGTCAATCCCATTGGCCCGCGCGCATGCTATGATGAAGGCAAGCGTTGTGCGGAGACCTTGTTTTTTGATTATTACCGCCAATTCCAGTTGCCGATCCGGGTGGTCCGCATCTTCAACACCTACGGGCCGCGCATGCACCCCCATGATGGCCGGGTGGTATCAAACTTCATCATGCAAGCTCTGACCCACCAACCGATTACGTTGTATGGCGACGGCAGTCAAACCCGCTCGTTTTGTTACGTCGATGATCTGATCGAAGGCTTTGTGCGCTTCATGGCCTTGGACGGGGATGAACCGGGGCCGTTGAATTTGGGCAATCCTGGTGAATTCACCATGATTGAGTTGGCGGAGTTGGTGCTGCGGCTCACCGGGTCGCGCTCGGCCATTCTTCATCATCCGCTGCCTGCCGATGACCCTCGCCAGCGTCGCCCCGATATCACCAAAGCAGCCCAGAAGCTGGACTGGCGCCCCTTGATCCCTCTCGAGGATGGGCTGGAACGGACGATCGCCTATTTCCGCCATCTCATTGACAATTCGTAATCCGACTGCTGGAGTTATGCCGGAAAATAACCATGCCGCATCGCCTGATCCCGATAGCTGCAACGGTCTTTTCGGCCTTTCTCTTACTCTTAATTTTTCATCATGCGGTCTTTCAGTCTTATTTTGATCAGGTTTGCGGCGATAGCATCGACACTCTGCGGTCGGGGTGCGGGCGGTGTTTCGGTTCAATCTGGTTCTGATTTTCTCGGTAATCACGGTAGCCGCCATCGGGCTTCATGGGCTTTGGCGCCACGGCGGCCCCCGAACGCGATGGCTTCTGGTGTTTCCTTTCTGCCTGTTGATGGCTTTGGAACAGATCAACAGCTTTGATAATCGTCTGAGCCAACAGCAAACGATTGCCCCTCTGCTGGCCTTGCCGCCCGCTCCGACCACCTGCCGCAGCTTTGTGCTGCTCCCGACGATCACGAACCCCAGCATACCTCGCTTCACTTACCAGAATGAGGCGGTTATCCTGGCCCAACGGAACGCCCTGTGGCCGGGCTTGTGCGCGGTCGACCCGGACCATCGAACATGGGCAGCGCTGACCCGCACCGACCTGATTCGGCAAGCGGGTCTGACCCTATCCCCCGGCACCCGCCTGGGCTTTACCCTCGCCGATGACAGCGGCCATCGGTTTCGCAAACCAGGGCCAGGATGGGGAACGCCCGACGTCGGCGGAACCTGGCGCCACAACACAGACTCTCAGGGTTCCGGCATCGATACTCGACTCTTCTGGCGAATTCAGACTCGACTTTTTGAGTCAAAACCTGCATTCACCGGCTTCCGTGGGCATGGGGCCGGGCACGCGGACGCTTGGCTTATTATTGGCGCGGCTCTCATTCCAGCCAGAGACATGGTGAGCATGGCCGCAGAGCCGCATGGCCTGATACCATCGGGGCCTGGAGGGTTGACCCCATCAAGGCTGCCCTCAGACGCCGGGCGGGCGCATCCGCGCCCCCTAGAGTCCACACACTGGGGCTTCGCGTCCACAAGGACGCGGGGCCGCCGTCGCGGCCCGAGGACCGGCGATGTGTCAGTGTCAGGGCTCGCCAGTATGATACACTGTCCTGCCGGATCAATGAAAAGCCCCTGCGATAGCCTTGGCACCGCCGCCAACATCCATACTTTATAAGAACCTCACCGAGATAATGGCTCGGCACAAGGACACCAGACCATGCCCGAAACCGTAACCATCGGCGCCCGTATGCGACGCGCCGGACAACGCTGGAAGACCTATCGCGTGGTCTCCATTCGCAGTCCTGCCCATCACCAACCCCATGTCCAGCTTGTCGCCGAAACCCGCGATGCCGAGACCGTAACCGTTTCAGTTGCAACCCTGATCGATGGCCGTTACTGGCAGCCCGTCGCCTGACGGGGCCCCATGACTGCCGGTCCTTACGGCTTTCATACCAGCGAGCCAATACCAATGGCCTTGGACGTTGATACCATCGGGCCTTGATGGTGACTCATCAAGGCTGCCCTCAGACGCCGGGCGGGCGCATCCGCGCCCTTGGCTGCGCGTCCACGAGGACGCGGGGCCGCCGTCGCGGCCCGAGGACCGGCGATGTGTCAGTATCAGGGCTCGCCGGTATAAGGGTAGCTTTGATATGCCAATATTAAAGCCCGATGGCATCAGTGAAAGAGACTCAACACCCCCCAACACAGGCCGCCAAACCCCGCGACGGCTGCAAACAGCGGGGTTTTGTGTATAGCTGCAAACACTAGCGCCACCACACCAATCCCTTGTGCCAACCTTCCAATTGCGCCTAATCCAGTGTATGGTGCCAAATTGGTCAAGTGGTGGGTGTGGATAACTTCGGGAATCCAGGCTCCCAGAGCGGCGGCCAGGCCCCAAACCGCAATGATGGCGATTGCTGCCACGGGCCGGTCTCCTCGCGGGCGAACAGTCCAGCCGGAAGATCGATGAACAACCGCAGCAAATAAGATGACCGCCGCCATGTAGAGCAGAAAGGCCATGGTCATCGACATATCGCACCCCCTCTGAAGTCAGTCTTTTGCCATCGCTTTGTTATGTCCCATTGATAGAAAAGCATCAATGAGGCTTTTTCGCGGGATACGGACTCAACGAGGCGACTGATTTCCCCTCCCTTCCCCCACCGACGAATGTCACGCTCGCCCCATTTTTGACAGTTTCTTGAACGAAACAGCCGCGAGCCGTCGCCAGGGCCAGCCGACTGTGCTAGCGTCTGCGCTCCGGTGGAAATCCATCGCCATAAGAAACCAGGGAGGAGATCGTCATGCCGCAATGGGGCGCCCCCGTCCGAACTTATGATGTTCACCGCTTCAAGCAAGACTGCGAAGACTGTGGCACGTCGAACGAAATCATCGTTCACCGGCACGATGACGACAATCACCGTGAGCCGATTCTATGTGCTGAATGCGAAGCACAACTTGGCACCATTGATGCCAGCATGCCCCCCAGAAGCAGTATTTTCGAGCCAAGCGCCCGACCGCTTTTTGTCTAAGACCATCGGGCCTTGATGGTGACTCATCAAGGCTGCCCTCAGACGCCGGGCGGGCGCATCCGCGCCCCCTAGAGTCCACACACTGGGGCTTCGCGTCCACGAGGACGCGGGGCCGCCG
>CAIXKV010000089.1 GCA_903920145.1 uncultured Rhodospirillales bacterium | reverse complement strand
GAGCCTTGATGGTGACTTATCAAGGCTGCCCTCAGACGCCGGGCGGGCGCATCCGCGCCCTTGGCTTCGCGCGCATGGGCGCGCGGGGCCGTCGTCGCGGCCCGATACCGGCAGTGTGTCATTGTTATAGCTCGCCGGTATTATCCGATCCATCGTTGAAAAAGCGGCCCCCCCCTTGACCTCGAAGGCCGTTTGCTTTAGTCGGCTGGCGATGGCCGTTTATACCGAAGTTTCCGACGAAGACCTGGAAGCCTTTGTCGCCCAGTATCCGCTGGGTGCTGTGCGGTCCTGTAAGGGGATCGCCGAAGGGGTGGAGAACACCAACTATCTGTTGGTGACCGAGCAGGGACCGCACATTCTGACGCTGTATGAAAAGCGGGTGCGGCCCGAGGATTTGCCATTTTTTTTACGCCTGATGGAGCATCTCTCCGATAAAGGCTTGGCGTGTCCCTTGCCGGTGCATGCTTCGGATGGGGCGGCGTTGCGCCAGTTGTGCGGGCGGCCTGCGGTGATCGTGACTTTTCTAGAGGGCCTGTGGCCGCGTCGGGTGCTGCCCTGGCATTGCGCGGCGGTGGGCGAGGCCTTGGCTCGCCTGCATTTGGCTGGTGCCGATTTTCCGATGATTCGCCCCAATGCGCTGTCGGTAGTTGGTTGGGGAGAGTTATACCAGAAATGTCGCGAATCGGCAGATGGTGTACAATCCGGACTGAAGGCGTTGTTGGATGCCGAATTGGCCAAATTGGTCGCATCTTGGCCGACAGGATTGCCGACGGGCGTGATTCATGCCGATCTGTTTCCTGATAATGTCTTTTTTCGCGGCGAATCTCTGTCTGGATTGATTGATTTCTACTTCGCCTGCACAGATTTTTTTGCTTATGACTTGGCAATCTGCCTTAATGCATGGTGTTTCGAGGCCAACGATTCGTTTAACGCCACCAAGGCTCGTCAGCTCTTTGCCGGTTATCGGCGGGTTCGCCCTCTGTCCGCCGAGGAACTCGCGGCGATGCCGCTGCTGGCGCGGGGGGCTGCGTTGCGCTTCCTCCTCACGCGCCTGTATGATTGGGTAAACCGGCCATCGGGTGCTTTTGTGACGCCGAAAAATCCATTAGAGTATCTGCGTAAGTTGCGCTTCCATCAAAGTGTACGCGGGATCGGGGACTATTGCCTTGATGGACCTGGCGGGGTGGGCGAAGCGTGACGAACATACTCCCAGACTCTTCAGAGGGGCCAGGCTGCGATATTTTTACCGATGGTGCGTGCAGCGGCAACCCAGGGCCGGGCGGTTGGGGGGCGATTCTGCGCTATGGGGCCGTTGAAAAAGAGCTAAAAGGGTTCGAGCCGCTGACCACGAACAATCGCATGGAGTTGTTGGCGGCGATTATGGCTCTGGAAACCTTGAAGCGTCCGGTTCAGGTGCGTTTACATACCGACAGCCAGTATTTGCGTGACGGCATCACCAAATGGATCAAAGGTTGGCGCGCCAAGGGCTGGTTGACTGCGGATCGTAAGCCGGTCAAGAACCGTGACCTCTGGGAACGACTCGATGCGGCCCAAGAGCGGCACGACATCGCCTTCCACTGGGTGCGCGGCCATGCCGGTCATCCCGAAAACGAGCGCGCCGATGCTTTGGCCCGCGCTGCCATCGCCGAAGGCCGCAAGCCAGTGTGATGCCGGCGAGAGTCCACACACTAGGGCTTCGCGTCCACGAGGACGCGGGGCCGCCGTCGCGGCCCGAGGACCGGCGATGTGTCAGTATCAGGGCTCGCCGGTATGATGCCGTAATTCACGCCGTGACGTTGACGTTGCGGCCAAGATTTGGGTTGTCGGGAAGCGACGACGCCATGGTCGCTACCGCCAGCGAGGCCGATTCGTTGTCTTTGAACAGCTTTGCGCCGGCCTGGGCGTCGGCGTTTTGGGCGGAGACTCCAACGGCTGCGGCCATTCCTGCGACCGGACTTGATCCCGTCATTGCAGAGAGCGCGTCCATATCGACATCCTCATGATCATCCAGCCGCAAGCCTGCTCTTCATTCGGTAAAGGCGCAAGCAAAATGCCGGAGAACGAACGGCGTAGGGTCGTATTGGTCACTTGAACAGGAAACGGAGTTCATTCTTTTGCGCTTCATTCAGGGCCGGCCACAATGAATCGAGGATTGGGCGTAGGTCATTCCGCCCAGCAAGGATCGCCCGTCCATAATACTCGTAGGCCCGTCCATAGTTACGAGGAACCCCATAGCCTTTCATATACATCCAGGCTAAAATCTCCATAGCATCGGCATTCCCATCAATAACCTGTTTTCGAATTAAATCCATATCCGATGGCGTAACTTTATTGAGACCGACATGGGTAAGGGTGGTTCTCCAGGCCTGGATTCGGGCATTACGTTCGTCTTCCTCTTTGATCCGACGTGCGGCTGGAGCCGTAACCAGATCGACATAGGCGGGGTCTTGCGTGACCAGTTTCATGGCAGCCCGCCAAGCGGGACACCAATCGGGCGGTAACAGGGTTGAGCACACCATCATGTTGTCAACGAAGGTCAGTCTTTGCCATTCAGGCACCGACAACGAAATGGTTTTGGGGCGAGCCCCTTCCATGGCGTTGATCCATTTCTGGCACCAATCGGGTTGACTGTCGTGCACGGCGCACAAGGCTAAATTGGCGTCAAAATCACGTTGAAACCAGGCATCGGCAGCGACTTCGCGGGCGGAGGTTTTTCCAACCGTGGCAAACATCACCATGCTTCCCACCACCCCTATGGCTAGCGTCCTGACCGCTCTGCTGAGGCCCAATACCGGCGGCGTGCCATGGCTCGCCGGTATCATACCATCGAGCCTTGATGGTGACTCATCAAGGCTGCCCTCAGACGCCGGGCGGGTGCATCCGCGCCCTTGGCTTCGCGCGCATGGGCGCGCGGGGCCGCCGTCGCGGCCCGATACCGGCGATGTGTCAGTATCAGGGCTCGCCG
>CAIXKV010000088.1 GCA_903920145.1 uncultured Rhodospirillales bacterium | reverse complement strand
GATCGGCAAGAAGGCCGTGGTCAATCATCATCGGGATGTGCCGTATCGCCTGCTACACTGTGATAAGTCGAAGTCTGTGGGTGATCCAGATGCCGGGAATCTGCTGGTGCAGGGCGACAACCTTGAGGCCCTGAAGGCGCTTCTGCCCTACTACGCCGGCAAGGTGAAGTGTATTTATATTGACCCGCCATACAATACAGGTAATGAAGGATGGGTTTATAACGACAATGTGAATTCACCAGAAATTATGGCGTGGCTTGGCTCTGTTGTTGGAAAGGAGGCCGAGGATTTGTCGCGCCATGATAAGTGGCTGTGCATGATGTATCCAAGGTTACGGCTGCTGAAAGAGTTTTTATCGGATGATGGGTCTATCTGGATCAGCATTGATGACAATGAATGTCATTCCCTAAAGCTGATTTGTGATGAGATTTTCGGTAGACAGAACTTTATATCGAATGTGATTTGGCAAAAAATATATACTGTCAAAAATTCAGCAAAATACCTTTCGGATATGCACGATCATATATTGGCGTATGCAAAATCAAAAAATGATTGGTCCCCCAATTTGATGCCAAGGTCAGATAGTGCAAAGGAAAACTATTCTAATCAAGATAATGACTCAAGGGGGCCGTGGACGACGAATGCTGTTCAAGCGCGAAATTATTATAGCCTGGGCATCTATGAGATTTCGTCCCCAGTGGGAAAGAAAATTTCACCGCCAGCAGGGACCTTCTGGCGTGTATCCTATGATAATTTTTTGGCATTAGACCGCGACAATCGTATCTGGTGGGGTAAGGATGGTACAGCAGTACCCCGTATAAAAAAATTCCTATCTGAAGCTAAAGAGGGGGTTGTGCCTTCAACCGTTTGGTTTCATTCTGAAGCAGGTACGAATGCGTCTGCCAAACAAGAAGTTCGTGATCTTTTCGGTGAGATGGACGAGATATTCATAACACCCAAGCCGGAAAAACTTCTTATTATTATACTGACCTTGGCTTCAAATCCCGGCGATCTTGTTTTAGATTCTTTCGCGGGTTCCGGCACTACCGGGGCTGTTGCCCACAAAATGGGGCGCAGGCACATCAGCGTTGAAATGGGAGATCACGCCCATACGCACATTGTACCGCGTTACGCCAAGGTGATTGATGGCTCTGACCAAGGCGGCATTTCAAAAGCGGTGGAATGGCAAGGCGGAAGCGGCTTCCGCTTCTGCACTCTGGGCGAACCGCTGTGCGATGCAGACGGCAACGTAAGTCCCGCCGTCAACTATGCCGCCCTGGCCGCGCATGTTTTCTTCTGTGAAACCGGCTCGCCCATTCCGCGCCGAGCGGATGGCACAACGCCGCTGATCGGCACCTTCCAGGGCCGGGTGATTTATCTCCTTCACGCCGCCGACAGCACCGGCGTGGCCAACCCGAATGCCGGGAATGTGTTGACGGCTTCCGTTCTGGAAACCCTGCCGCTGCCTGAAGACGGCTTCACAGGCGCGCGGATCGTCTATGGCGAAGGCTGTACGGTGCCGGATGACCGGCTGAATGCCCATGGCGTCACCTTCAAGCAAATTCCCTATCAGATTGAGGGGCTGTGACCCATGAGCGGCACACCGGCCCCGCGCGAAGGCGAGATTCTGTTCTACTCCGGCCCGGACGGCACCACACGGCTTGAGGTGCTGTTTGAGGACGAAAGCTTCTGGCTGACTCAAAAGCGCATGGCCGATCTGTTCGATGTCGATGTGCGAACCATCAGTGAGCACCTGAAAACCATCTTCAGCACGGGCGAACTGAGCGAGGAATCAGTTATCCGGAAATTCCGGATAACTGCCGCCGATGGCAAAAGCTACCTGACCGGCTATTACAACCTGGACGCCATCATCGCCGTGGGCTACCGCGTCAATTCGCGGCAGGCCACGCAGTTCCGGCAATGGTCAACAACCGTGTTGAGAGACTACATCATCAAGGGCTTTGTCCTGGATGATGAGCGGCTGAAGCATGGCAAGGTATTCGGCAAAGATTATTTTGACGAACTGTTGGAGCGTATTCGGGAAATCCGCGCCAGCGAACGACGTTTTTACCAGAAAATCACTGATATTTATCAACAATGCAGCATTGATTATGACAAGGATTCGGAGCACACCAGAGCATTCTTCAAGCAGGTACAAAACAAGCTGCATTGGGCTGTCTCTGGGAAAACCGCGCCGCAAATCGTCGCCGAAGGCGCCGATGCCGCCAAGCCCATGATGGGGCTCAAGACCTGGAAAAATGCCCCGGACGGGAAAATTCTCAAGGCCGATGTGAGCATTGCCAAGAACTACCTGAATGAGGATACGATCAAGGCGCTTGAACGCATCGTATCCATGTATCTGGACTATGCAGAAAACCAGGCCGCACGGCAAATTCCCATGAAGATGACGGACTGGACCAAAAAGCTGGATGCATTCCTGACCTTCAACGAATATGAAATCCTGACCAATGCCGGCCCCATT
>CAIXKV010000087.1 GCA_903920145.1 uncultured Rhodospirillales bacterium | reverse complement strand
CGTGAGTTCCACGGTGTCAGCCTGTGGAGAGGAAGGCTCTGGCGGTCGGCGCAAGCCGGCCACGAAACCAGCCTCAGTGAAGCAGAAATCCAGCGTCAAACCTACCTATGCGTAGGTTTGAGCAAGTCTGGAAGAACGGCAGCACCGAGGATAAGCCCCGAAGGCGGGCGAGACGCCCGCGCTCCCAGGACGGTTTATTCTGACCGGCCCATTGCGATCAGGCAACCTTCTCGGCAAACAGCAAGTAATTGACCTGGACGTCGCGCGGATCGATGCGGAAACTGCCATCCAAGGGGTTGTAGACAACACCAGTTAAGTCGCGGACGATGGCGCCGTTGCGGCGCAGCTCTTCGGCGACTTCCGAGGGCTTCAGGAATTTCTTCCAGTCGTGAGTGCCTCGGGGGAGCCAGCGCAACAGATACTCGGCGCCGAGGATTGCTGTGACGTAGGCTTTGGCTGTGCGGTTCATGGTCGCGAAAAACAGCAGGCCGTCGGGTTTGACCAGATCGGTGCAGCAGGTAATGAACAGCGGCACATCGGCGACATGCTCCAGGACTTCCAGAGAAATTACGGCGTCAAATTGCTCGCCTGCTACGACTAAGGCTTCGGCTGTGGTGTTGCGGTAGTCGACTGTGACGCCGGTTTCGGCGGCATGGACCGAGGCGACTTTGATGTTGCGCTCGGCAGCGTCGACGCCGACCACGTCGGCGCCCAGTCGGGCCAACGGTTCCGCCAGCAACCCGCCGCCACAGCCGATGTCCACCAACCGCAGTCCGGCCAGGGGTTGGGGAGCCAGGGGATCGCGGTTGAAGCGACGGGCGAGGGCGTCCCGGATATAGGCGATTCGAAGCGGATTGAAGCGGTGCAGGGGGCGGAATTTTCCGGCGGGATCCCACCACTCGGCGGCGATGGCAGAGAAGCGGGCGACTTCGGCGTCGTCCACAGTGGATGGGGCGGCGGTTGAAACGTCAGAGCTGGCGGTCATGGTGGTTGTCGGTCCCTGAAGGAATCGGTGGAGGGGACGGGCTTTGGGCAAGCTTGCGTCGCTCCGAGGGGAAGAGTATGGATACATCGCTACGCTCCGGCAACGGCGGCGCGCGACTGGCGGTGTTTGCCGAGCTGTGGGGGGCGTCGGCGCCCGGTGTTTTGGTCGGGAGCGGGCGGTGGCCGGGATCGGCGGAGTCGAGTTTGGCTCGGGGAGTGGTGGCGGGATAGCGGGCATGGCGCGAATCGTTCAGAAATTTGGCGGCACCTCGGTTGGCACGATCGACCGGATTAAGAATGTCGCACGGAAGGTCGAGGCCGAAGTCAAGGCCGGGCATCAAGTGGCGGTGGTGGTTTCGGCAATGGCCGGCGTCACCAACCAGTTGGTCCAGTATTGCACCGATCTCGACCGGGTTCACGATCCACGGGAGTATGATACCGTGGTGGCGACAGGCGAGCAAATCACAGCAGGTCTGCTGGCGATTGCGCTTCAGGCCATGGGCATTCCGGCCCGCTCCTGGTTGGGCTGGCAGCTTCCCCTGCGGACCGACGACACCCACGGCAAGGCGCGGATATTGGGCATCGAGACCGACGGGATTCTCGAGCGGATGAACGCAGGCGAAGTTGTGGTGGTTGCGGGCTTCCAGGGGGTGACGGCTCAAGGCCGCATCACCACGCAGGGACGGGGGGGCTCGGACACGTCGGCGGTAGCCCTGGCGGCGGCGCTGAAGGCGGACCGTTGCGACATCTACACTGATGTCGATGGAGTCTATACCACCGATCCGCGCATCGTGACCAAGGCGCGCAAGTTGACCCGGATCACCTACGAGGAGATGTTGGAGTTGGCGTCGCAAGGCGCCAAGGTGCTGCAAACCCGGTCGGTGGAAATGGCCATGAGGCATGGGGTTCCGGTACAAGTGCTGTCGAGTTTCGTTGATGAGGTCGGGAGCGCCCTGCCTGGAACTCTGCTGGTTGACGAGGACAAGAACGTGGAAGAGCTACTGGTCAGCGGAATCGCCTATAGTCGGGACGAAGCGAAGCTCACCCTGGTCGGGGTTGCAGATCGGCCCGGAGTGGCCGCCGGTATTTTAGGGCCGCTGGCCGATGCCGCCGTCAATGTCGACATGATTGTTCAAAATGTGTCCGCCGATGGTCGCACCACCGATCTGACCTTCACGGTCGGCAAGGCCGACCTGGATCGGACCTGCCGGGTGCTGGAAGCCGCCCAAGCGACGCTGGGCTATCAGCGGTTGGTGGCCGACGCCAATGTGGTCAAGGTGTCAGTGATCGGCGTTGGCATGCGCAGCCACGCCGGGGTTGCTCAGATGATGTTCAAGGCGCTGGCCGATCGTGGTATCAATATTCAGGTGATATCAACCTCTGAGATTAAAATAAGCGTACTGATCGCCGAAGAATACGCGGAGCTTGCTCTGCGCTCCTTACACACTATCTACGGTTTGGACCAAGCGTGACGGATGAACCGAGGCCGGGGCGGCAGACGGGCGGTCAGGGGTCAGCCGTGAGGGTAAAGGCCGGGATGGCTATGGTGTTGAGAGTGGTGAGGACAGGCTGATGACCGGCAGTTCCCCGCGGGCACAGCTCGACCGTTTGTGGCAGCGGGGGCGTGAGTTCCTAGGCTGTGAGTTCGCCATCATGGGCGGCGCGATGAGTTGGGTCTCGGAGCGTCACCTTGTGGCGGCCATCTCGAATGGCGGTGGCTTTGGCGTGCTCGCTTGCGGCTCGATGACTCCGGCCTTGCTGTCCGAGGAGATCGCCGCAACCGAACAGTTGACCCGGCAGCCGTTCGGGGTGAATCTGATCAGTATGCATCCAGAGTTGGAGGCGCTGATTGCGGTTTGTATCGAGCACCGGGTCGGGCATGTGGTGCTGGCCGGGGCGTTGCCGTCGACCGTTTCGATTCGTCGCCTTAAAGACGGCGGTGTACGGGTCATGAGTTTCGCGCCAGCCCTGGCAATTGCCCGCAAGTTGGCTCGGATGGGCGTGGACGCCCTGATTATCGAGGGCAACGAGGCCGGAGGCCATGTCGGGCCGGTTTCGACTTCGGTTCTGGCTCAGGAGATTTTGCCCGAGGTTCGGGATATTCCGGTGTTTGTGGCGGGTGGCATCGGTCGGGGAGAGGCCATCGTGTCCTATCTGGAAATGGGCGCCTCCGGGGTGCAAATTGGGACACGGTTCGTGTGTGCCACCGAATCGATCGCGCATCCCCGCTTCAAGCGGGCGTTCATCAAGGCCGGGGCGCGGGATGCCGTGGCGTCCGTGCAGCTTGATCCTCGGTTTCCGGTGATTCCGGTACGGGCGCTGGCGAACGAAGCGACTCGGCGTTTTTTGGATACCCAGCGCGAAGTCATCGCGCGCTACTATAGCGGCGAATTGACCCAGAAAGAGGCGCAACTCGAGATCGAGCACTTCTGGGCCGGGGCATTACGTCGGGCGGTTATCGACGGCGACGCAGAGACAGGCTCGCTGATGGCCGGGCAGAGTGTCGGCATGGTGACGCAAGAGCAGCCGACGAAGCAGATATTGACCGAATTGGTGGCGCAGGCCGAGGCGACGGTTGAGCGGCGGCGGCGGCAGTGGGCTGGAGACGACGCCTTGTTGTCGGTTGGGAGTCCGACCGAAACCAAGGAGGCGACCGGGTAGGGCACTCAGTAAGAAATCTAAGAAATGACGGCTTGGGATGAATGAGGCTTCGGAGACGGCGGCCTTGGAGGAGAGGCCACCGAAAGAGTACGAAAACAACCATCGTCGGTTGTTGGCGCTTTTGCGGGACGTGATGGCTGGCCTGGGAACAGGACAGCAGCGTCTCGACAAGATTGTGCGTCTGATTGCGGCCGAGATGAAGGCCGATGTCTGTTCGTGCTATATCATGCGCTCGGGCGATATGCTTGAGTTGTTCGCCACCGTCGGCCTTAACCAAGCGGCGGTTCATAAGACCCGCCTGCGGGTGGGCGAAGGGGTGGTGGGCGACATCGCCGGGCGGGCGCGCTCGATTGCGCTGGCCAACGCCCGGACTCATCCCAATTTCGCCTACCGTCCGGAAACCGGCGAGGACGATTTTCGGTCTCTGCTAGGGGTTCCGATTCTGCGCGGAGGGCGGGTGCGCGGTGTGCTGGTGATCCAACATGCCGCTCAACGTCAATACGGAGAGGACGAGGTCGAAACCCTCCAGACCGTGGCGATGGTGGTGGCGGAATTGTTGGCCGGCGGAACCCTGGTCGGGCGGCAGGAGCTGTCCAATGTCGGCGACGCCGCGCTGTTGCCGTCGCGGTTGGGCGGAGTCAGTCTGAATGGCGGGTTGGCCATCGGGCAGGCTGTGTTACACCGTCACCAACTGACCATTCGGGACATGGTGGCCGATGATCCCAATGTCGAGCTGGATCGTTTGCGGACGGCGCTGGCTGGCATGTATGGGGCTATTGATGCGTTGTTGGCAACAACCGCTGATGGCAGCGAGCATCGGGATATTCTTGAAACCTATCGGATGTTTGCCGAAGATCGCGGCTGGCTGTCGCGAATCCGCGAGGCGGTGAAAACCGGCCTGACCGCCGAAGCTGCGGTGATTCAGGTTCAGAACGACACTCGCGCCCGCATGAATCAGATTGCTGATCCCTACATTCGGGAGCGGCTGCTGGATCTGGACGATCTGACCAACCGCCTGCTTCGCCATTTGGCCGGGAAACGCTCGGCCACCGATGGCGTGGCGATGCCGGACGACATGATCCTGGTCGCGCGGACGCTGGGACCGGCGGAACTGCTGGATTATGATCGCAGCAAGTTATGTGGGTTGGTGTTGGAAGAAGGCTCGGCCACCAGCCATGTGGTGATCGTCGCGCGGGCTTTGAATATTCCCGTCGTTGGGCAGTGTACCGACGCTTTGAATCGGGTAGACCCGTTTGACCAGATGATCGTCGACGGCGACAACGCCCAAGTGTTTGTCCGGCCAAGTGAGGATATCAAATATACCGTGGCCGAGAGCATGCGCATGATGGCCATGCGCGAGCGTTTGTTTGCTCGGGTGCGCGGTTTGCCGTCGGTCAGTCATGACGGCGTGCCGGTGTCGATTCAGCTCAATTGCGGTTTGCTGATCGACTTGCCGCATTTGGAAGACAGCGGAGCGGATGGCATCGGGCTGTATCGCACCGAGATTCCGTTTATGATTCGGTCCTCCTATCCCGACGTCGCCACCCAGACGGTGTTGTACGCCAAGGTGTTGGAGATGGCCGGCGATAAGCCGGTGGTGTTTCGAACCTTGGATGTCGGCGGCGATAAGAAGTTGCCCTATTTTGCCGGCCACGAAGAGGCCAATCCGGCCCTTGGCTGGCGGGCGATTCGAATCGGTCTGGACAGGCCGGCGATGTTGCGCAAGCAATTGCGAGCATTGTTGCGCGCGGCTGCTGGGCGGCCCTTGTCCTTGATGTTCCCAATGATCGCCGAAGTGGCAGAGTTCCAGGCCGCTCGGAAGCTGGTGGATATGGAGATCGCCCACACCGCTGCTGCGGGCTATCCGTCGCCAACCAAGGTTCGGGTGGGGGTGATGGTCGAGGTTCCGGCGTTGTTGCTGCAACTGCCGTCCCTGTTGCCTCTGGTGGATTTTATCTCGGTGGGGTCCAACGATCTGGCTCAATATCTGTTCGCCTATGATCGGGGCGATCCGCGCTTGTCGAACCGCTATGACCCCTTGTCACCGCCCATGCTGGCGGCGTTGCGGCTGGTGGTGGATGAATGCGAGAAGGCGAGGGTTCCGTTGAGCCTGTGCGGCGAAATGGCTGGGAAACCGCTGGAAGCCATGACCTTGATCGGCATTGGATTCCGCTCTTTGTCCATGTCGCCGCCTTCGGTGGGGCCAGTGAAGACGATGTTGCGCTCTTTGGATGTCGGGCGGTTGCGCGAATATCTGCTCAGTCTTAATAAATGCAGCAGCCATAGCGTGCGGGACCGTTTGCGGGCTTTTGCCAAGGATCACAGCATTTTGATTTAGTCAAGCGGCTCTGAATGCTCTGGATTCAGAACACCAGAGTTTCGGTATGTGTGGCCATGGGAGGGCAGGGTTGGTAAAACCAAGCGCGCCGCCCCGGGCGTGATGAACGAGACGGCTGACCACATGGGCGACCTCAAGCGTAAAATCCGGAATTTTTTTGGCGGGGTCGGTGGAGGAGCGGCGAGTGGTCCGCCCACCGAGGCCCCTCTCGACAACCGCGAAGTGCCGGATATTGGCAGCGTCTTGCGCACGGCTCGGGTTCAGGCCGGATTGGAATTGCGCGACGTGGCCGCGATGTTGAAAATCCGCTACGTCTTTATGTTGGCCATCGAAGATGGGCGGTATCACGAGTTGCCCGGCACGGCCTATGCGGTCGGCTTTGTTCGCGCTTATGCTGACTATCTTGGCCTTGATTGCGATGCCGTGGTGCGTCGGTTCAAGGATGAAGTAGCCAACAAAGTCAGTCAGCCGGGCCTGTATTTTCCAACGCCCGTTCCTGAAGGCCGGGTGCCGGGCGGGACCATCCTACTGTTTTCGGTTGTTCTGGCTTGTTTGGTCTATGGCGGCTGGTATGTGCTGTCCGCCACCGACCGCAGCATGGTCGATATGGTGCCGGCATTACCCCAAAGATTGGTTTCTTTGCTGGAGGGGGGGCATAGCGACTCGGGAGCCGCCGCGCCGGCAACACCGGCCCCTGGACCGGCATCGGCTGCCGGGACGACGGCGGCCTCGTCCGGTGGAAATGCGTCCGGTGGGAATCCGGCGGCAGCCTCGTCTCCTGAAACTGATTCTGCCCCTCCTGCTCCGGCGCTGTTGATCGGGGGGGCGCCTAGGACGGCGGCTCCCGGCGATGGCCGGTCAGGGGGAGCGTTGGTGTCGGGGGCGGCGGCTCCAGGGGGGGCGGCTGGGATCCCCGCCGGAGCGGGCGCGCCGGGTTCAGCGGTGGGCGGGGCGCCTGCTGCGGGGGCTGGCGTCGGGGCTGTCGGCGTCAATGGGATCGGGGCCGGGGGGTCGCCAACAGTGCCGGCAGTCCCTGGAGGGGCGACAGTTGCCAGCGACGCTAACGCCGATAGTGGGGATGAGATTCCGCTGGTTTCGGGGCCGGCTGACGAAGCGATCGGTGAGCCAGGGCCATTGGTGCCGATGGCGCCGCGCAACAAGCCGCTGCCTCCTGGAGCGACGCCGGTCGGAGGGGCCGATGCGCCTGCTCCTGGGGCCGAGAGCGAGACACCGCCGCCGCCAAGCCCAGTGACCCCGGCGACGGCTGACATTGCTCCGCCATTGCCGGTTCCGCCGCCCAACGCCGCCCCGGATTTGCCCACAGGGCGGGTCTATGGTGCCCAAAACCGGGACTCGCATGTTCAGATTCGCGCAACTCAGGACGCCTGGGTGCAGATTCGCGATGCCGACGGCGATCCGGTCTTTACGCGCGTGCTGCATCCTGGCGATGTGTTCCGGGTTCCCGAGCATCCGGGGGTTCGTTTGCGCACGGGGAATGCCGGCGGGCTGGAGGCCATTGTGGATGGTGGGCCTCCTCATCCCTTAGGGCCGGTGGGGCAAGTTCTGCGTGACGTTCTGATCGATGCCGCCCAGTTATCTCGGGGAACGGTCGGCGAGGATTGACGGTCCTTCGCACGCTGGGATTCTCTGTTCTTTCGTTCACTCAGTAGGTCGCCATGAGCCTTCGTCCCTATCGAGACATTCCGCGCCGCCAGAGCCGCAAGGTCATGGTCGGTAAGGTTGCTGTTGGTGGTGATGCGCCGATTTCGGTGCAAACCATGACCAACACCGATACCGCCGACGTCGCGGCGACGGTTGCTCAGATTCGGGCCGCCGAGGAGGCCGGGGCCGACATCGTTCGGGTCTCTTGCCCGCGCGAGGACGACACCCGCGCCTTGAAGGACATCGTGCGTCAGGTCACGGTGCCGATCGTGGCCGATATTCATTTCCACTACAAGCGCGCCATCGAGGCCGCCGAGGCTGGCGCAGCCTGTTTACGCATCAACCCCGGCAACATTGGTTCCGATGATCGGGTGCGGGAAGTGGTGCGGGCGGCCAAAGACCATGGCTGTTCGATTCGCATCGGAGTCAATGCCGGGTCTTTGGAAAAGGATTTGCTGGAAAAATACGGCGAACCTTGTCCCGAGGCGTTGGTGGAGTCGGCGCTTCATCACGCCCGGATTCTCGAGGATCACGACTTTTTCGAGTTCAAGATCAGCGTAAAAGCCTCGGATGTGTTTCTGGCCGTGGCGTCTTATCAAAAGTTGGCCGCTGCCTGCGATTACCCCCTGCATATCGGGATTACCGAAGCCGGCGGGTTGCGCATGGGCACGGTGAAATCTTCCATTGGTTTGGGGCGGTTGCTGTGGGCGGGGATCGGCGACACGATCCGGGTCTCGCTGTCCGCGCCGCCGGTCGAGGAGGTTAAGGTCGGATTCGATATGCTGAAGGCGCTGGGATTGCGTCAACGCGGTGTGTCAGTGATCTCGTGTCCCAGTTGCGCCCGCCAGAATTTCGACGTGATCAAGACCGTCGAAGCCTTGGAACAGCGCCTTGCCCATATCACCACGCCGATGACGCTGTCGGTGATCGGCTGTGTCGTCAATGGTCCGGGAGAAGCGCGCGAGACCAATGTTGGTTTGACCGGCGGCGGCAACAACACCCACCAGATCTATCTGGAGGGAGAGCAGGCCCACCGGCTGAAAGACGCCGACATTGTGGAGCATCTGGTCAAGTTGGCCGAGCAAAAGGCGGCGGCCCTGGCCGCAGACGGCAAATAGCCTCTAATACCCTCGAGCCTTGATGTTGACTCATCAAGGCTGCCCTCAGACGCCGGGCGGGCGCATCCGCGCCCTTGGCTTCGCGCGCATGGGCGCGCGGGGCCGTCGTCGCGGCCCGATACCGGCAGTGTGTCATCGTTATAGCTCGCCGGTATAAGAACCATCGGGCCTTGATGGTGACTCATCAAGACTGCCCTCAGACGCCGGGCGGGCGCGTCCGCGCCCTTGGCTTCGCGCCATGGGGCGCGCGGCGGCGGTCGCCGCCGATACCAACGGCACGGACCATTGTCTAGGGCCGTTGGTATAACGGCTTTCGCCCCGCGAAGACTGGGGAAGCGCGCGCCCTCCCTAATCTTCGTCGGGTCATGGGGTCAAAGGGCCGACCGGCCCTTTGCGGGTGTGTGGGCAGCGCCCACAAAAAGCCCGTCCCTTACAAAAACCCGTTCCTTACAGCGGCGTCCCAGCAATCAAGCGGGGCAGTTGGCCGGTGGTGCCCATGGCATGACGCATGAAAAAGCTCTTGAGCGTTGGCATCTGGTTGACCGCGCCTAACCCCAATTGACGGGCGATCCGAAGGGGGGGCAGGTCGTTGGAGAAGAGGTGAACCAGCGAGTCACAGACTCCGGCCAGGGTGAGGGTGTCGAACCGGCGCCACCGCTGGTAACGCTCTAGAACATCCACCGTTCCCACATCCAGGCCAACCCGGTACTGATCGACCACCACTTCGGCTAGGGCGGCGACGTCGCGCAGGCTGAGGTTCAGGCCTTGGCCGGCGATAGGGTGGATCGCGTGGATGGTTTCGCCGATCAGCGCCATCCGGTGATCAATCATGCGGTCGGCCAGCATGATTGATAAAGGATAGGCGGCGCGGCCCGAGGCCAAGTGGATTTTACCGAGGAACTCACCGACCCGGCGCTGAATTTCCGCGACAAACAGGTCATCCGGGAGTTTGGCGTAAAGCTTGGCACGGTCGCTACGCTCGCTCCACACAATGGACGAGCGATTGCCGGTAAGAGGCAGAACGGCGAAGGGACCGTTTGGCGTGAAGGACTCCACCGCCAAGCCGTGATGGGGGAACTCGTGACCGATATTGCAGATCAGCGCGGTTTGGTTGTAAGAGCGGCGCGGCATGCCGATTCCGGCGCTCTGACGGACCAGAGAGCCACGGCCATCGGCGCCCACCACCAGTTTGGCTTGAAGGCGCCGACCATCAGCCAGAGTCACCCGCACTCCGGCGGGATCGCGTTCGATGCTGTGCACGGCTGCCGGTGCCAAGTGGGTCACGGCGGCGAGTTCAGCCACCCGCTGAAACAGCCCGGCCCGGATGACGGCGTTGTCGAGGACATAGCCAAAGGGTTCATCACCGATGGTTCGGTGATCGTAATGGACGTGGAGCAGAGAGCCCTGGTCAACCACTCGAATGTCATTGATCGGCTGTGCGTCTTTGGCCAAGTAAGTCCAAACGCCAGCACCGGCCAAAACCTGTTTGGCGCAGTGGGCCAGCGCCGTGGTTCGCAGGTCAAAGCCATCCGCAGCTTGCTGTTCGGGGCTTTCGCGGTCAACGCACAGGGTCGGCACCCCGGCGGTCCCGAGCGCGCAGGCCAAGCTTAAACCGGCCAAGCCGCCCCCCACCACCACGACCTCGGTGGTCAGGTCGCCGGTGGTTGTCCGATGCTCCGAGTCGCTGTTGCTGTTCGCCATGATTCCCACATCCGTCCTTGTTCGACGCTGGTCAACGTCCCGTCGTTTCCCCGTCCGACAATCGCCGCGCCTGTAGAGGATTGTCCAGTCCCGCCCATACCGTTGTGATCGACACCAGGGCGGTGTCAAGACCGCTCTTGCCGCGCCGCATCATCGGATGGATCGTTTCCCTGTTCGGTCGCCAGTGATATAGCATCGTTCGGTCGTCGAACCCATGGCCGCGATGTCGCGCTTGACCCAGCCATCGCTCTTTCGGTCGGGACCAGGGATCGCCAGCAGGCCGCAACCTTCCATCCAGTATGGTTAAACACGGGACTTAGAGGTCGAACATGAAATTGATCATGGCCATCATCAAGCCGTTCAAGCTTGACGAAGTGCGTGAAGCACTGACGGAATTGGGCATCCAGGGCCTGACCGTTAGCGAAGTCAAGGGATTTGGGCGCCAGAAGGGCCAGACGGAAATCTATCGGGGCGAAGAGTATTCGGTAAGCTTCCTGCCCAAGGTCAAGATCGAAGTGGCGGTGAGCGATCAGGTGTATGAGCAGGCGGTCGAGGCGATTCAGAAGGCGGCGACTACGGGCCGGATTGGTGACGGCAAGATTTTTGTGATGGAGATCGTGCAGGCCGTGCGGATCCGTACCGGCGAGGCCAACGCCGACGCTCTCTGAGCGTCTTATGGTCAGCCCCCCGACCGTCGGCTTTGATGCCGACGGTCGAGCGTGCCGGTTTGCGTCTGCTCTCTTGTGCGTCACGGCGTTACCGACTAAGATCGTTTCCGTTTTGTACGGATAAGGCGGGCCTGTGGCATGACGGTTTTTGGGCTGGGCAATGATCGGTTTGACCGGCTGAGCGATTACCCCTTTACGCGATTAAACCAATTATTAGCCGATGTGACGCCGCCGTCCGGGGTGCGACCGTTGGCATTGTCCCTTGGCGAGCCGCAGCATGCGCCGCCGGCTCTGATCAGCGAGACTCTGGCCGCCAATGCCCATCTGTGGGGCAAATATCCCCCGGTGAACGGGACGGCTGATTTTCGTGCCGCCGTTGGTGCTTGGTTAGAGCGCCGCTATCGCTTGCCGCCCGGTCGTCTGGATCCCGAGCTTTCGGTGTTGCCGGTGGCTGGCAGTCGAGAGGCGCTGTTTCTGACGGCGTTGCTGGCGGTGCCCCAGCGCAAAGCCGGGCAAACGCCAGCGGTGTTGATGCCGAACCCCTTCTATGCTGTTTACGAAGGGGCTGGATTGTTGGCCGGCGGAGAGCCTGTGTTTTTGTCGGCGACCCGCGAAACCGGCTTTCTGCCCGATTTGGACGCCTTGACTCCGGCTGTGCTGGAACGCACGGCGCTCTTTTACTTGTGTTCACCAGGGAATCCCCAGGGCGCTGCCGCCACTGCGGGATATCTGGCGCGGGCGATTGGGTTGGCCCGACGTTGGGGCTTTGTGCTGGCGGTGGATGAGTGTTACGCCGAAATTCACAATGGAGTGGAGCCGGTGGGCGCGCTTCAGGTGGCGGCAGGCTTGGAGGATGGGGCGCGTTCGCCCTGGTCAAATCTTCTGGTTTTCCACTCGCTATCGAAACGATCCAGTGCTGCCGGCCTTCGTTCCGGGTTCGTAGCGGGCGATCCCGACTTGATTCAGGGATTTGCCCGGCTTCGGGCTTACAGCAATGCCGGAACACCGCTGCCGGTTCTGGCTGCGGCTGCGGCGTTGTGGCGCGACGAGACACATGTGGAGATGAATCGTGCCCTCTACCGGGCTAAATTTGACGCCGCTGCGGCCATATTGGGCGATCGTTTCGGTTTCTATCGCCCGGATGGCGGTTTTTTCCTGTGGCTGGATGTGGGCTGTGGCGAGCAGGCCTGTCGCCGCTTGTGGGGCGAGGCGGCGGTGCGGGTGTTGCCCGGCGCCTATTTTGCCCGCACGGGAGCCGATGGGGTGAATCCCGGTGCGGCTTACATTCGGGTGGCATTGGTTCACGAGCCCGAGTTGGTGGCCGAGGCCGCCGCTCGGATGGTCGCCATTTTGTGATTTTTCGGGGATTGTTTCGATTCGGCAATAGGATCAGCATCTGCCCATGGCTCCGATAATGGCACAACCCCGCGACCGCGCGCAGGCTTCGCGGACGCCTCCCGGTGTCGGGCAATCGGCGTTTCCGTTGCGCTGGAACAGCAGTCGCGAGCGGGCCCGTCTGCTGTCCCTGGCCTTCGTGAATCTGCTGAAGCGGCGGGTTGCCGAGCTGACGGGCCTGGCTTTGGTGTTGCTGGGGGCCCTGCTGGGAGGGGCGTTGGCCTCGTATTTTCCCGGCGATCCGTCCTGGAATACCATCGAAGGGACTGCCGCCAGCCAGCCTCTTCATAATCTTCTGAACCTGCCAGGGGCTTACTTGGCAGACATTATTTTGCAGTGGGTTGGTCTTGCCGGATATCTGGCGGTGGTGGCCTGTACCGTCTGGGGGATTCGGATCGCTCTTTTGTTTGGCCTGCCGGGATGGGGGGGGCGCCTACTCCAATTGAGCCTGGCCATGGCCTTTGCGGCGGTGGTGTTTCAGGTTCTGCCGCCCCTTCACGTTCCAGGTCTGTATCTGGATTATCCGGGGGGCGGAATCGGCTGGATGGTGACGTCATCTCTGGCTGTTCTGGGGCCGGTGGTCGTGGGGATCGGTGCGGTGCTGTCGGCAGCACTGGCGGTGTTGCTGTTCGCAGGGGCGCTTGGGTTGCCAGCGGGGCGCTATCTGCGGACCTTTGCCTTGGTGCGGGCCCTGGTCCGGTGGGGGACTGGCTTGGTATCGTGGGGGGCGGGTCTGATCGGGCGTCGGCGCCCGCCGGATCCGGTTCCTCCCCCATCGGGGCCAGGGACGCGGCGAGAGCCGCCGCCGATTCGCGATCGGGTGGGGCCATCGGCAACGTCCTCTTCGGCTGGTCCTATCCGCAGTCCACCCCGGTTTGATGATACGGGCGCCGATCATGGGCATGAACCTTTGATTGATGACGCCGACGATTTGGTGGTACGCCGCGCGACACCCCTGTCGCCGCCAGAACTGGTGGCGGGGGTGGCTTATGAATTACCGCCGATTGAGCTGTTGCGTCCGCAGCCGCCCGACAGCCAGACGGCCCGGTTGACCGAAGAAGACATGCGAGGCCATGCCGAGGATCTAACCAGTGTTCTGGGGGATTTCGGGGTTCGCGGGTCCATCCAGTCCTTCCGTCCAGGGCCGGTGGTCACGTTGTATGAACTAGAGCCGGCTCCTGGGACCAAGTCGTCACGGGTGATCGGGTTGGCCGACGACATCGCCCGGTCGATGAGCGCGGTTTCGGTGCGAGTCGCCGTGGTGCCTGGTCGTAATGTTATCGGTGTTGAATTGCCGAACAGCACCCGCGAGGTGGTTTGGCTGCGCGAACTGTTTGAAAGTGAGGCTTACAATCGCACCGGGGCTCGGTTGCCGTTGGTGTTGGGTAAAGATATCGGTGGACAGCCGGTCATTGCCGACCTGAGTCGAATGCCACATCTTTTGATCGCCGGAACAACAGGATCTGGTAAATCTGTTGGCATTAATACCATGATCTTGTCGTTATTATATAGAATGTCCCCGGAAAACTGTAAATTCATCATGGTTGATCCGAAGATGTTGGAACTGTCGGTGTATGACGGGATTCCTCATCTGCTGGCGCCAGTGGTGACAGACCCCCGGCGCGCGGTGGTCGCGCTGAAATGGACCGTGCGGGAGATGGAAGACCGCTATCGCGCCATGTCGAAGATGGGGGTCCGCAATATCGAAGGGTTCAATGGTCGTTTGCGGGAAGCACGGGAAAGCAGTGCGCCTTTAAGCCGGCGGGTTCAGGTTGGGTTTGATCCCGATACCGGCAAGCCGCTATTCGAAGAGCAGCCCTTGGATTTGACCGAACTGCCCTATATCGTGGTGGTAGTCGACGAAATGGCCGACCTTATGCTGGTTGCGGGCAAGGATATTGAAGCCGCAATCCAGCGTTTGGCGCAGATGGCGCGGGCGGCTGGTATCCATATTATTATGGCCACTCAACGTCCGTCGGTGGATGTTATCACTGGGACCATCAAAGCCAATTTTCCGACTCGAATCAGTTTCCAAGTCACCTCCAAGATTGATAGCCGGACCATTCTGGGTGAACAGGGGGCCGAGCAATTGTTGGGGCAGGGCGACATGCTGTATATGGCCGGCGGCGGTCGGATTACCCGTGTTCATGGTCCCTTTGTCTCTGACGAAGAGGTGGAGAGGGTGGTTCGGTGCCTTAAAGCCCAAGGCGAGCCGACTTATATCGATGCCGTGACCGAAGAAACCGAAGACGACGGCGACGGAGAACGGTCGGGGAGCAACGGCGGTGCGGATGGAGCCGGGGGAGTCGGTGGCGTTGGAGCCAGCGACGATCTTTATGATAAGGCTGTGGTGCTGGTGTGTCGGGAGCGAAAAGCGTCGACCAGTTTCGTGCAACGTCACCTGCGAATCGGTTACAACAGTGCCGCGCGCCTGATCGAACGGATGGAGCAAGAAGGCGTGATTAGCAAAGCCAACCATGCCGGCAAACGCGAAGTGCTGATGCGCTCGGTTGGTAATGATGAAGAGCCGTAAGGCTGCGCTCCCTCCCCAGAAGAAAGCCGCCCCGCGATGGTCAATATATTTCGCCGCTTCAGTCTGGTTCTCGTCACTTTGTGCCTAGTGACAGGGGTGGCTTTTGCCGCCCGCGCGGGCACGACGCCCGTCCCGTTATCCGCTTCGGACCAGAATGATCTGGTTCGGGTAGAGCATTATCTGAATGAAATCAAGACTCTTCAGGCTCGTTTCCTTCAGACCGCCGACAAGGGAACCGAAACCGCCGGCACTTTTACCATGTGGCGGCCTGGTCGTATGCGACTGATCTACGATCCGCCGGCCAAGGATTTTATCGTTGCCGATGGCTGGTTCGTCTTTTACTGGGATTCCGAACTTCAACAGCAATCCAGCCAGCCATTGGGGTCTAGCCTCGCCGATTTCTTTTTGCGCCCACAAATCGCGCTGAGGGATGACGTCACCGTCACCCGTCTGGTTCACCAATACGGGGCCATTGAGGTCACGCTGGTTGAAACGGCTGATCCGGGGAAGGGTGAACTGACCTTGGTTTTCGATGATAAACCGCTTCAGTTGCGGAAATGGCGGGTTTTAGATGCTCAGGGGTTGACCACGACTGTTGCTTTATCGGACGTCCGAACCGGAATCGTCGTGAACGAGGATATGTTCTTGTTCCATGACCCAACCGCCGGAAAGCACCACTAAAGGTCTGTTGGGTTGTCCTTGCCCTGATGTTGCCGCAAAGCCCTGGCAAAGCAAACAGTTGTCGGGGGCGGCGCGGAAAAACAGTATCGCGCACGAGCATAAAGCCGTTGAACGCCGGGTTCTCCCGGCCAATATGTTGGCGCAAGCGTTTCCACTCTTTCACCGAGGTCACACTATGGATAAGCAGCTCTACGGTCGAGTCGGGTCAGTCGGCCAAACTTACCAAACAGCACTCGACGAAGGTCTGCGGCAGCATATGCTGCGGGTCTATAACTTCATGATGCTTGGACTTGCCGTCACCGGATTGGTGGCGTATTTCGTGTCCACCGATCATCAGCTCATGATGACCTTGTTTGCCACGCCGCTGAAATGGGTGGTGATGCTGGCCCCCTTCGCCTTCATTCTGGTGCTGTCGTTCGGGATTCACCGCCTGTCGTCGGGAACCGCTCAGATGGTCTTCTGGGGGTTCTGTGCGACCATGGGCTTGTCCATGGCCACCATCTTTGTGGTGTTCAAGGGGCCAAGCATTGCCCAGGTTTTCTTTGTCACTGCGGGCATGTTTGCGGCGACCAGCCTGTGGGGCTACACCACTAAGCGCGACCTGACGGGCTTTGGCTCGTTCCTGACCATGGGGCTGATCGGCATTGTCATCGCGGGTCTCGTTAATGTGTTCGTGGGTTCCAGCGCGTTGCAATTCGCCATCTCGGTCATCGGCGTGTTGGTCTTCACGGGTCTGACCGCTTACGACACCCAGAATATCAAAGAAATGTACGCCGAAAGCGCAGGCACCGAAGCCAATCATAAGCTGGCGGTGATGGGGGCCTTGTCGCTGTACCTGAACTTCATCAACATGTTCATGATGATGCTGCAACTGTTCGGCGATCGGGAATAACATTGGTTGGTGTCGGGGGACGCGTTTTGTGCTCAGGGGCTACGGCCCCTGGGCTTTTTCGCTTTTCGTTGCAAGCCCAAAGGCCCCGGATGGGGCTTTTGCGGGCCGCAATGCGCCGAAAAGCTCGATGGCATAAAGGTTAGCCGGGATCCAGTTCGGTATCCCAATAAAGAAAATCCCGCCAACTTTCGTGAAGATAGTTCGGCGGGAATTGTCGTCCGTTCTCTTGCAGCTCGTAAGCCGTTGGCTGGAACGGCGGACTGAGCGGGATCATGCCGCACTGACGAGGGAGCCGGTTCCCTTTGACCACATTGCAGGCGGAACAGCAGGTCACGACATTTTCCCATGTGGTTCGCCCCCCCTTTGAACGGGGAACTACATGGTCAAAAGTCAGCTCTGGGGTGGGAAAGTCATTTCCGCAATACTGGCAGGCGAAGCGATCGCGCAGGAATACATTAAAACGGGTAAAGGCCGGTCGGCGTGTGGCTTGGATATAGTCTTTGAGCGCAATCACGCTGGGTAACCGAACCTCGATGCGCGGAGAGCGCACCACCCGATCGTAATAGGACACAATATTAACCCGGTCCAGAACCACCGCCTTGATGGCCTCTTGCCACGACCAGAGGGACAACGGGAAGTAGCTGAGCGGACGAAAATCCGCGTTCAGCACCAATGCCGGACAATGGTCGGGTGGTGGAATCAAGGACCCACTCCTGCCGCTCCGTGTCGCCCTAACTCGCCGCATCACGACGAACCAGGAACCCCGGCACCGTACCCAGACTCGGGTTCGGCCTCCGAGTGCCACGTATAAATAGCGTATCCGGGATCGAAACTCAATCGTCTGATTTTTATGACGTGGAAATCTTCATGAACCTGTCATACCGGCGAGTCCTGATACTGACACATCGTCGGTATCGGGCCACGACGGCGGCCTTGCGTCCTCGTGGACGCGAAGCCAAGGGCGCGGATGCGCCCGCCCTCAAACGCGGGGCGCGCCCCTTGGCGAGCCACACACTGCCAGCGCACAACAAAAAGCCCCCTCCCGTGAGGGAGGGGGCTTTCGGTCGTTTCTACCGTCACGCCGACTGGGATTAGCCCCGACGACGCACGATCAGCTTCTTGATTTCCACGATGGCCTCGGCGGGGTTTAGACCCTTCGGGCACGTCCTGGTGCAGTTCATGATCTGGTGGCAGCGATAGAGCTTGAAGGGGTCTTCAAGGGCATCCAACCGCTCGCCAGCCATTTCGTCGCGGCTATCGGCCAACCACCGATAGGCTTGCAGCAAAATCGCCGGTCCCAGATACCGCTCGGGATTCCACCAATAGCTCGGGCAACTGGTCGAGCAGCAGAAGCACAGGATGCACTCATAGAGGCCATCGAGCTTGGCCCGATCTGCGGGCGACTGCAACCGCTCTTTGGGCGGGGCCGGCGATTGGGTCTGGAGCCACGGCTTGATCGACGCCAACTGGGCGTAGAGCAGGCTCAGGTCCGGCACCAAGTCCTTGACCACCGGCATATGCGGCAGCGGGTAAATCTTGATGTCGCCCTTAATCTCATCGATCGGCTTGGTACACGAAAGCGTGTTCATGCCGTCGATGTTCATCGCGCACGAACCACAGATGCCTTCGCGGCAAGAGCGGCGGAAGGTCAGCGTGCTATCGACCTCATTCTTAATATGAATGAGCGCGTCCAGCACCATCGGGCCGAACTTGTCGAGATCGACCTCGTACTCGTCGAGCCGTGGGTTCTCTTTGTCGTCCGGATTCCAGCGATAGATCTTGAAGACGCGCTTATTCTTGGCATCGCGCGCGTTCGAGACCTTCTTGCCGGGCCGTACCACTGAATTGGCAGGCAGGGTGAATTCGACCATCTTTGTCCGTCCTCAACCTTTCGGGGGCCGTCGCCCGGCCCTGAATAACTGGCAGCAAGCGCCGGGAGCGCGCGTCAATAGACCCGTGCCTTCAGAGGAACCACCTGAACGTCATCGGTCAGGGTGTACATATGCACTGGCCGGTCGCCAAGTGTCACTTCACCCTTGTCCGAAACCTTCACGGTGCTGTGCTTCAGCCAGTTTTGGTCGTCGCGGTTCGGATAATCTTCGCGAGCCTGGGCGCCACGGCTTTCGGTGCGATTATGAGCCGACGACATGGTCGCCACCGCTTGGTAGCTCAGATTGTCGAGTTCAATCGCCTCAACCAAGTCCGAGTTCCAGATCAGGCTGCGGTCATTGACCTTCACGTCTGACTTTTTGGCCCAAACCTGTTCCAGCAGCTTGACGCCTTCTCCGAGCACTTCGCCCGTGCGGAAGACCGCGCAGTTGTTCTGCATCACCCGCTGCATTTCCAGACGCAGAGCGGCAACCGGGATGCTGCCCTTGGCGTTGCGCAGACGGTCAAGCCGTTCCAAAGACCGCTCGGTGGCGTCTTTGGGCAGATCCTTCTGTGCGCCGCCCTTGGTGACGATTTCCGCCGCCCGGATGGCAGCAGCCCGACCGAACACCACCAAATCCAGCAACGAGTTGGAGCCCAACCGATTGGCGCCGTGAACCGACACGCAGGCCGCTTCGCCCACCGCCATCAAGCCGGGGACAACAGCGTCCGGATTTTCCGGGGTGCCCTGGACAACTTCGCCATGATAGTTGGTCGGCACGCCGCCCATGTTGTAATGGCACGTCGGAATGACCGGGATCGGCTCCTTGGTCACATCGACGCCCGCGAAGACCTTGGCGGTCTCGGAGATGCCGGGCAGGCGCTCGTGGAGAATCTTGGGGTCAAGATGCTCCAGATGCAGGTGAATATGGTCCTTATGAGGACCAACGCCGCGACCTTCGCGGATTTCCATGGTCATCGAACGGCTGACCACATCGCGCGAGGCCAAGTCTTTGGCCGACGGCGCGTAGCGTTCCATGAAGCGTTCGCCGTTGGCATTGGTGAGATACCCACCTTCACCACGGGCGCCTTCAGTGATCAAGCAACCGGAGCCATAGATGCCGGTCGGGTGGAACTGCACGAACTCCATATCCTGAAGCTGCAACCCGGCCCGCAATGCGGCGGCACTGCCGTCACCCGTGCAGGTGTGGGCCGACGTGGCCGAGAAATAAGCCCGACCGTAACCGCCGGTGGCCAGCACCACGATTTGGGCGCGGAACACATGAATGGTGCCGTCGTCCAAATTCCAGGTCACAACGCCCCGGCAAGCGCCGCCTTCCATGATCAGGTCGAGCACGAAATACTCGACATAGAACTGGGCGTCGTACCGCAACGACTGCTGATACAGCGTATGCAGCATCGCGTGGCCGGTCCGGTCAGCAGCGGCGCAGGTCCGGTACGCAATGCCCGAGCCATAGTTGGTGGTCATGCCGCCGAACGCGCGCTGGTAGATTTTACCTTCGGCGGTGCGGCTGAACGGCAGGCCGTAATGCTCGAGTTCGATGATCGCCTCGGGCGCGCTGCGACACATGTATTCGATGGCGTCCTGGTCACCCAGCCAGTCCGACCCCTTGACGGTGTCGTACATGTGCCAGCGCCAGTCGTCCTCGCCCATGTTGCCAAGGGCCGCCGAGATGCCGCCCTGAGCGGCCACGGTGTGGCTGCGAGTCGGGAAGACCTTCGTGATGCACGCCGTCTTCAATCCGCGCTCTGCCATACCGAAGGTGGCGCGCAAACCGGCGCCGCCAGCGCCGACGACGACGACATCATACTTGTGTTCGGTAATTGGATAGGCGTTCGCCATGATCTTTACCTCAGCCTCCCAGGGCAAGCTTCAGCACGGACAGGATGCAGATCACCGCACCCAGGACGGCCACGAACTTGATGGCAATAATTGCCGTCAGCTTCGCGCATTTGGTGTGGATGTAGTCCTCAAAGATAACCTCCATCCCCGACACGGCGTGATGAAAGGTCACCGCGACCAGGATGATGGCCAGCGTCGCCGACAGCGGTTGCTGCAACCATGCCTTGACCGTCGCATAGTCGGCGCCAGCCAGGCTTGCGATCGAGAAGATGAACCACAGGGTCAGCGGCACCAGGGCAATGGACGTGAGCCGTTGCTCCCACCAATGCTCGGTTCCGGTATGAGACGCACCGAGGCCGCGCGCGCGGGCGAGATCGGTGACCAGGGAAGTCCCTTGCTTACTCGACATGGGCAATACCTCACTTCGCGCTTAGGCGATGAAAGCGATGATCCAGGCCACGATGGTCAGGCCCACGGCCGCCACCACAACGGTCCAGCCGCTGCTCACGATCCCTTCTTTGCTCAGGCAACGCCCGGTATCGAAGGCCAAGTGACGCAGGCCGGTGCCAAGATGGTAGAAAATGCTGAAGGTCCAGCCGAACAGAGCCAGCTTGCCGATCCAGGTGCCCAAAAGCCCCTGAATGACCGCGAAGTAATCAGGTCCGGCTGCGGCCGCGACCAACCACCACGTCAACAGCACAAGGCCGATGGTCAGGGCGAAACCGGTAATGCGATGGAGACCGGACATCACCATGCTCGGTTCCAGCTTATAAACGGATAGAAACGGCGAAAGCGGCCGACTGCTGCTGTTTGACATGGGGTTTTCCTCGAATTTCTGCCGCGAGCGCGGCCAGCGTAGGCCCCGGCGTTGCCAGCGGGTGGCACCGGAGAGGAATCTCGTCGAACGGGCTTGACTTACCGCGACGACGACACGGAGTCAATGTCGCCCGTGGTCCCAACTGGTTCCACCCTACACTTTGTGGGGTTTTGGCCTGTTGCGAAATCGGCTCCTCCCGTTATTCGGGCGAACCCGTGCGATTCGCCGGGATGCTTTCTCCATAAAACTTATTCTTTCTGGATTGTCGATGGAAAACTTAACCTTTAAGGGTGTGCTTTGGTGGATAAATCTCTTTATGGGTGTTCGGCTCGGGCCAATGCCGTCCCTTTCACCCGGTTGTTCCAGATGGCTCTACGGCGGCCTTGACCAATCCCGGCGGGGTCTGGTATTCGGCGACATCGTCACGGCTGCAAACAGGCTGGCTTGCTTCGATCGTCAGCTTCAGGCGAAGACCAGAGTCAGCGAAAGACATCATGGCCGACATCTTTCAGGAAGTTGAAGAGGATCTCCGCCGGGACCGTTATCAGCGGTTGGCGAAGAAATATGGCGGCTATCTGGTCGCCGGCATGCTGCTGTTGGTTCTTGGGACCACAGGCTACGTGCTGTGGAAGAATTGGCACGAGACTCGAGAGCGGGCCGCGACCTTGCAGTTGGCCGAGGCCGTTGACCAGGTCGCCCAAGCCGGAGCGACCGCAGGCCAGGCGGCGCCAGCGCCGGCTGTCGAGGCGTTGGATCGGGTTGTGGCCGAAAGCCGGTCAGGACCGGCCAGTCTAGCTCGCTTTTACGAAGCCGGGCTGCGGGTGCGCAGTGGTGACCGACCGGCGGCTGTGGCGATCTATGATGGCTTGGCGAAAGATACATCCGTTGCCGCCCTTTATCGGGATTTGGCGACCCTGTTAGCGGTACAGCTTCAAGTTGATGACGGCGATGCGAAATCGCTGACGGAACGGTTGGCGCCGCTGACCGTCGACACCAGCCCTTGGCGCTTCACGGCGTTGGAGTTGAGCGGCCTGTTGGCCGCCCGAACCGGCGACACCGAGCGGGCCAGGACCACGTTCCAACAGCTCGCGGACGACAATGGCGCCCCTGCCGGATTGCGGGCTCGGGCTGCTGAACTCGCCGCCTTTTACGGCAAAAGCTGATGACCCAACACACCATCTCCTTGCGGTTCGCCGCTTCGATCGTGCCTTTTGCCCTGGTTGCTGTGACGCTCGGGGGTTGCGACTGGTTCGGCGACTCCGGAAAGCCGCCGTTGCCAGGGCAGCGCATTTCGGTGCTCCAGATGGAGAGCAAGCTGACGCCGGATCCGGCGTTGGCCGGGCAGCCGGTCACGCTGCCGCCGGCAGAGTCCAACCCAGCTTGGCCGCAGGCTGGGGGATCGCCCGACCACGCCATGGGGCATTTGGCGTTGTCAGCGACTCCGCACGAGGTTTGGCGCAGCAGCATCGGTGACGGGTCCGGCGGGCGGTTACGCCTCTTGGGGCGTCCCGTGGTTGCGAATGGCCGGATCTTTGCGCTGGATGCGTCCAGCCAAGTCGGCGCCTTGGACGAAGCGACCGGCAAGCGGCTGTGGCAGGTGGACTTGACGCCTGAAGAGACGCGCGGTAGCTCTTTTGGTGGCGGTGTTGCTGTCGGAGAGGACTTGCTGTTTGTTGCGACCGGCTATGCCGAGGTGGTGGCGTTGAACCCCGCCGATGGCAGCATCGTGTGGCGCAAGCATATTCCGGCGCCGGCTCGGGGCGCGCCGACGGTGATGAAGGGGCGGGTGTTTGCCCAATCTCTCGACAACCAGACCTTTGCCTTCTCGGCCAAGGATGGGGAGTTGTTGTGGAGCCATACCGGCATTCTGGAGAGTGCGGGGCTGTTGGGCGCGGTCAGTCCGGCTGCCGACTCCGGTGTTGTGGTGGCCCCTTATTCGTCGGGTGAGGTGTTCGCTCTGCGGCTCGATAACGGTCGGACAGCGTGGCAGGACAACCTGACGGCGATCCGTCGGGCTGGTGCCCTGTCCGGTCTCTCGGATATTCGCGGTTTGCCGGTGATCGATCGTGGTTTGGTCTTCGCGGTAAGCCACAGTGGCCGTACCGTCGCCATCGACGAGCGCACGGGCGTTCGGGTCTGGGAGCAGGAAATCGGGGGCGTCGATACCCCCTGGCCGGTGGGCGATTTCGTCTTTGAGCTGACCAACGATAATGAACTGGTGGCGTTGGCGCGGCGAGATGGGCGAATCTACTGGACCGCTCCTTTGGCCCGTTACGAAGACCCTTCGGACAAGACGACAGTGGTGGTGTGGAGTGGTCCGGTGCTGGCTGGTGATCGTTTGTGGCTGAGCGGGTCCACCGGAGAGTTGGTCGGGGTTACGCCCGCTACGGGTGAAATTGCCACCCGGATTTCTCTGCCGGCACCGGCTCTGTTGGCTCCGGTGGTTGCCAATGGAACGCTGTATGTGTTGACAGACGACGGTAGCGTGGTCGCCTACCGGTAAAAACCTTCAGCCGGTATGGAGTTTGGTTCAGTGCCTTTTACTGTCGCCATTGTTGGGCGACCGAATGTTGGCAAGTCAACCCTGTTTAATCGCTTGGTTGGCAAGAAGCTCGCTTTGGTCGATGATACGCCGGGTGTTACGCGGGATTGGCGTGCCGCAGAGGCTCGGGTCGGCGGGATTGACTTTGTTGCGGTTGATACTGCCGGTTTGGAGGAGGCCGAAAGCGGGACTCTGGAAGCCCGGATGCGGGGACAGACCGAGCAAGCAATCGGTCGGGCCGATGTTGTGCTGTTGGTTATCGACGCCCGCGCGGGTGTCACGCCAATGGATCGCCATTTCTCCCAGTGGCTCCGCAAGTCCGGCGGGCCGGTGATTCTGGTGGCCAACAAATGCGAAGGGCGGGCCGGCTTGCCGGGGCTGTTCGAGGCGTTTGAGTTGGGGCTGGGGGAGCCGGTCGCGTTGTCGGCTGAACATGGTGAGGGTCTCGCCGATTTGGTCGAGGCGCTGTTGCCGTTTTTGCCGCCGGAGCCGTCCCAGGCCGATACCGACGCGGGCGTGATTGGGGGGCTGGCATCTCCGGCGTTGGAGTTCGAGCCGCCCTCGGCGCCTTTTGTCGATGGTGAGGATGAAGACGCCGATCCCGTGGTCGAGATCGACCCTGGACGGCCGATTCAGTTGGCCATCGTTGGTCGGCCCAATGTCGGCAAGTCGACGTTGCTGAATGCCTTGATCGGGGAAGAGCGCGTTTTGACGGGGCCCGAAGCTGGGATGACCCGTGACGCCATCACCGTCGATTTCCAGTGGCGTGATCAGCGGTTCCGTCTGGTGGACACCGCCGGGCTGCGGCGACGGGCGAGGATCGAGGACAAGCTTGAGAAACTGGCGGTTTCGGACGCCCTGCGGGTGATCCGGTTGGCTCAGGTCGTGGTGCTGGTGGTGGATGTCGACGCCATTTTGGATCGCCAAGATCTGACCATTGCCCGATTGGTCCTGGACGAAGGGCGGGGGTTGGTGATTGCCGTCAACAAGTGGGATATCGCTACGGATCGTAAGGCGGCTTTGCTTCAATTGCGCGAGCGGTTGGAGGCATCCTTGCCTCAGGCACGAGGGGTTGCGACCGTGACCGTGTCGGCTCTGCGGCGCCAGGGATTGGAGCCCTTGTTGGACACGGTTCTTCAGGTGTATAGCCTGTGGAATCGACGGATCGGAACCTCGAAGGTGAACCAGTGGCTGCAAGAGGCAACGGGTCGTCATCCTCCGCCTCTGGTTGAAGGGCGGCGCGTGAAGCTGCGATACGGAACCCAGGTCAAGAGCCGGCCGCCGACCATCGCCCTATGGGTGAGCCGTCCCACCGAGTTGCCGGAGGCTTATAACCGCTATCTCATTCAAAGTTTGCGGGATGCGTTCGGCTTGCCGGGGATCCCGATCCGGCTGTTGCTGCGCAAGGGGCGTAATCCCTACGCCGACCGTTAATCGGTTGCCGTTGGAAATCCTCTTGAAGATACGCGGACTTCCCCTAGATCCGGAGGTGTCTCTAGGTGTATTTGCCACGATGGGGTAGGCTGGGCTGCGATGGCATCGACCTTTTGTCGGGTATTTTTTTGGCCATCATGAGCACGACCAATCTGATGTCCGCGTCGGACGATGAGCTTGACGTCGGGCGGAACAAGATCTCCCAGGTCGATCTGGATCGGGTTCTCGATCTGCACGACGCTTTCCTGAAGCGGCGAAGCGGCGGGGTGCGGGCAAGCCTGAAGTTGCGCGACTTGTCCTATCTGGATCTCAGTGGCCGCGATCTGTCCGAGGCCGACCTCAGCGGCTGTAAGATGTTTGGCTGTTCTCTGCGGGGAACCAAATTCACTAACGCTAATCTGTTCGCCGCCGATCTGCGTTCGGCGATCATGGAGCGCGCGGAGTTTCGCCGGGCTGATCTCCGCGGGGCCTGCCTGCGCGGCGCCCGGATGAATGATTCCATTTTCATCGAAGCTGATTTGCGCGGCGGTGTGATGCTTCGCCCCGGCAAAGACGGGGTTCTCAAGCAGCTTGCGGCGGGCGATGGCGTTGGTGCCGAACTGGGCGCCGCGAGCGCGCAACGTGCCGACATGAGCCGCGCCAAGATGAGCAACGCCTTCATCTTGCAAACGGACTTGACGGATGCGGTTCTTTGCAATGTCCGGTTTATCCGGGCCGATTTGAGCAATTCGAATTTGACGGGTGCCACTCTGGAAGGCGCCGATCTGACCGAAGCGAATCTGACCGGAGCGACGCTGCAAGGCACGGTGCTATCCAAAGCCTGCATGATGTACACCAATTTGACCGACGCCAATTTGATTGGCGCGATCTTGGATTCGGTCGATTTATCCATGGCCGATATGACCAATGCCAGTGTGGTCCAGCGGCTGGGCGATCTTGACAGCTCTTTGCGTGAAATCGTCAGTGCCCACATTGAGTGGGTTGGTTCGGCGGGCCATGCTGGACGGCGGGCTGATTTGTCCAAGCAGGATCTGACCGGGGCTGACCTGAGCGGGCTGAAGCTGTCGGCGAGCAATTTAAGTTATTCGGTTCTCAAAGGGGTCGATCTCTCGAAAATTTGTTTGGTGATGGCGGATTTATCCTTCGCTGATCTGCGGGATGCGAATCTGTCCAACGCTGATTTGCGGGGCATCAATCTGTATCGGGCAACCCTGACCGGGGCCCAATTGGTGGGTGCGCGGCTGGGGCCGGTGGAGATTTCCGGAACGAGCGTGACCAACTGGCCGTCGAATTTAGAGAGTGCCCGCCTGAATCGCGCCAATCTGAACGGTGCCGATCTGCGGGGGGTGCGGTTGGCTCGGGGGGATCTCAGCCACGCCGATTTGCGCGATGCCGACTTGAGGAAGGCGATCTTGGAAGACGCAACGATGACCAACGCGGACCCGCGCGGCGCCAAGCTGGAAGGTGCTCATTTGCGCGGTGTTATTGGTTATGAAGATGACTGAAGTTTCAGGCCTTGATGGTGAAACACTGAGGCCGTCCTCAGATGCCGGGTGGGCGCACCCGCACTCATCCGGGTGTAAAGCCGTCGATTGACTCTGGCTCTCGTCGACGGATCCTGCCTGGCAATAATGCCACAGCTTCCTGGTGAAAAGCCGATGCCGTCAAGACCTCTCGATTTGGCTTTTGATTGTAACGATCGGTAGGATAGATTAGCTATGCTATGAGATCATACCCATTCGTCCGTAGCAGGTAGGGAGAGACATCGACTATGAAGTTTTCCAAGTTGTCCGTAGCGGCACTCGGCCTGCTGGCCCTGTCTGCCTGTTCACAACCCCCGGCTCCGCCGGCCTATGTGGAAGTTCCGTGGAAGGGAACGATTGCACCGGCAACCGTGTTTGCGCCGGTCACGTTCACCATTCCGTTCCGGTCTGGCAGCGCCAACCTGTCGCATGCTGACCTGAAGACTATTCATGAAGCGGCTGACGCCTATCAAAAGGGTGGCGCGGCCGTTAAGGTCACGGGGTACACCGACACCGTCGGCAAGGGTAAGGCCAATCTGCGCCTGTCCGAGCGCCGCGCGACTGCGGTGGCCCATGCCCTGGTGCGGGCTGGCGTGCCTGCCGGTGCTCTGACCACCGCTGGCGTCGGCGAGACCCAGTTGGCGGTGAAGACCGGCGACCACGTCGCCGAGCAGGCCAATCGTCGTGTGGTGATCGATATCCACTAAGGCGTTCGCGCCATCGGTGGATCACCAGGACGGTTTTAAACCCGCCGATCGGGGGGCCCATGCGGGTCGTCCGGTCGGCGTTGGTTTGTCCGGCTTTTCCTGTTGAGTTCCGAAACGTGGTGTTTCCCAGGGCGAGGAACGCGCTACCATTCTTTCCGTCGGCTTTGTCTTCGCGGCTGTCGATGGCTTGTGGGGGTGGGGCCTGGGGCTTTCTTAGCCGAGGTTCGGCCATGACCAGCATTCGCCCATTCAAGCGTGCGCTTGATCTTTTGACCCGCTCGGGACTGCGGCCAACTCGGCAGCGGGTTGGTTTGGCTCGGCTGTTGTTCGATAGCGGGGACCGGCATGTCACCGCCGAGCAACTGCATGCCGAAGCCATGGCCGATGACTTGAAAGTCTCGCTGGCAACAATTTATAATACTCTTCATCAGCTCACCGATGCGGGCCTGTTGCGTGAAGTCGTGGTTGACGCTGGCCGCTCTTATTTTGATACAAACAGTACACTACATCATCACTTCTTTCATGAGGCGTCAGGATGGTTGGCGGATGTACCGGGCAGCCAGATTGTCGTAGAGGCGCTGCCCCAGCCACCGGCAGGGACGCGGGTGACGCGAGTCGATGTGATCATTCGACTGGCAGATGCTCCGGGTGAAGCTGGGACTGCCGAGGGCGAAGGCGGGGTGGTTGGTCGGTAGTTTGGAATATATCCAGATGACTTGACCCGAACAGCCGGCCCTATGGTAAGATGAGAGCAAGGTGTGGTGGACTGGTGGGCAAGGTATGGAATCGCCGATGGGTGGTTGTCGAGTCGTTGTCCCCCAACCCAATCTGCGCCTCCCTCTGCCAGCGTCTCCTGTTGCGGCCATCCCTGAACCAACCGCTGAAGAGGGAGTGATGTCATGGCGTTGAAGGGCTCCAAGACCGAAGATAATCTGAAGGCGGCTTTCGCCGGTGAGAGCCAGGCCAATCGCCGCTATCTGTATTTCGCACAGAAAGCGGATATCGAAGGCTACAACGACGTCGCGGCGGTGTTCCGCTCGACCGCTGAAGGCGAGACCGGCCATGCTCATGGTCATCTTGAGTTTCTAGAAGAGGTTGGAGACCCCGCCACGGGCGAACCCATCGGCCCGACCAATCTGAATCTGAAGGCCGCCATCGCGGGCGAGACCCACGAATATACCGACATGTATCCGGGGATGGCTCGGACGGCGCGCGAAGAAGGATTCGGGGAAATCGCCGATTGGTTCGAGACCTTGGCCAAGGCCGAGAAGTCTCATGCCGGACGGTTCCAAAAGGCACTGGATAGCTTGACCTAAAGCTCCGGGCCGCACAAAGACCTCTGGTCTGTGAAGGCGATCTTGCAGACCAGAGGTTATGGTTCGAGACCCCGGCTCGATCCTTTGAACTCTTTGAATTCCATGAAGTTAGAGTCCTTATTTTAACATTAAACCGGAGACGACACTATGCGTGAAGGCAGTTTGGAAGCTCCGACTCGCCATCCCGTTGATTGGCAAAACCCGGATTTTTATGACGAGGTTAAATTAGACGTCGAGTTGCGGCGGGTTTTTGATATCTGCCATGGCTGCCGTCGTTGTTTTAATCTGTGCGACAGTTTCCCCAAGCTCTTCACCCTGATTGATCAAACACCATCCGAAACATTGGATGAAGTGCCTTCGGCTGGGTTTAAATCCGTGGTTGATGACTGCACACTGTGCGACATGTGCTATATGACCAAGTGTCCCTATGTGCCGCCCCACGAGTTCAATCTGGATTTTCCCCATCTGATGGTGCGCTATCGGGCGGTCGAGTTTCGCAAGGGGTTGGTTCCCCGTGCGGCCCGCGCACTCAACCAGACGGATCGCAATGGCCGTTTGGCCGGGTTGGCGGCGCCGGTGGCCAACTGGGCGACCGATCGACGTAACGAGCTGACTCGTCCGGTGATGGAGCGGGTTCTGGGGGTGCACCGGGATGCGGCGGTCCCCAAATTCCATGGTCGGACCTTCATGGTGCGGGCAAAGGCCGAGTCGGCTTTCGCCGATATTCAGGCCCCGGCCTTTGGTCGCAAGGCGGCGATTTTTGCCACCTGTTTTGTTAATTACAACAATCCGGCGATCGGTATGGCGGCTCGTGCCGTGCTGGCCCGCAACGGCGTTGCCGTGACTGAATGCTATCCAGGTTGCTGCGGCATGCCCCAATTGGAGCAAGGCAATCTGGAAGCGGTGGTGGCCAGCGCCGGTCGTGTGGCGCGGGCGCTGGAGCCCTTGATTGATGCCGGCCACGACGTGGTGGCGCTGGTTCCCAGTTGCGCCCTGATGCTGAAAAGCGAGTGGCCGTTGCTGGTCCCCCGGACATCTCCCGATTTCCCAGTCGTAGCGAAGCTAGCCGCTGCAACCTATGATATAAGCGAATATATGGTGGATATCGCCCGTAAAGAGGGGCTGACTCCTGGTCTTGCTCCCGTTGAAGGCGGCGTAACCGTCCATATCGCATGTCACGCCCGTGCCCAAAATATGGGGCGAAAGGCCGTCGAAATGTTGCGCCAGATTCCCGGATTGGACCTGAAGGTGATCGAGCGCTGCTCGGGGCACGGCGGGTCTTGGGGGCTGGGTAAGGACCATTTCGAAACCGCGCTTAAGGTTGGTGCCCCCACAGCCCAACAGGCCGCCGCTGCCGGGAAGGCCCATGTCGTCTCCGAGTGTCCGTTGGCCGGGACGCATATTCTCCAGGGGATGGAGCGCATCGACGGCGCCCAGGTGCCGCCCGAAGCCCTCCATCCGATTCAGATTTTGGCGCAGGCCTATGGCTTGGATGTCGGCATCGGGTAGGGTTGCCGGAACGAAGGACTGTGAGGACCAGGATCATGACCGTGATATCCGGGACGCGTCGAATCACTCGGGATGATATTCTCGACATGGCCGAGTATGAGAAGGTCCGAGCGGCTAAACGGCGGGCGCTGATCGAGATCAAGGCGCTGCGGCGATTGGCGGTGGGTCCGGTGATGACCTTCTACTTCGAGAATCGTGACACCATGTGGTTCCAGATTCACGAGATGCTGCGAATTGAACGCGGCGGCGAGGCTCAGATTGCCGATGAGTTGGCCGCGTATAATCCCCTGATTCCCGATGGTCAGGAATTGGTGGCCACTGTGATGTTTGAAATCGATGATCCGGTGCGGCGGGATGCGATTCTCCGCTCGGTGGGCGGCGTCGAGACCCGGATGGCCATTGATTTTGGCGGCGAGACGGTCGTCGGGTGTCCCGAGTCCGATCTGGAACGAACCAACGCTTCAGGAAAAGCCTCGGCGGTCCAGTTCATTCATTTTCCGTTCACACCGACTCAGCGGGCGCTGTTCAAAACCTCCGGGCAGCGGGTGGTCGTGGGGGTCAATCACCCGAATTATGGCCACATGGCGGTGATGCCAGAGGCCATGCGGGTTGCGCTGGTCGCCGACCTTGACTAGCCGCCGGAGCGTTCCGTTCGGGCTGGTGCTCTTGCTGGCCTGTTCGCTTTGGGTCAGTTCCGCGCAGGCCGCCGGTCCCCAGCGGTTGCCTTTGGGGGGGACCGCTGTGGTCAAGGCGGTGATGTCGGGCGACACCGTGATTCTCAGTGATGGCCGGGTGCTCCGGTTGTCCGGCATCCAGGCCCCTCGTATCGTCCAGAGCCGCGCCCGCCCTCATGCTTGGCCTTTGGCCGCCGATGCCAAAGCGGCGCTGGAACGGTTGGTCATGGGGCGGAGTGTCACGCTTTATGTGGCAGGCCCCCGACAGGACCGCCATGACCGTTTGCTGGCGCAATTGGTCCGCGATGATGGTCTGTGGCTGCAAGGGGAAATGCTCAGTTTGGGGTGGGCTCGGGTGATGGTTGCGCCCGACCTGCGGGAACTGGGCACCGAGATGTACGCGATGGAGCAGACTGCCCGCGAGGCTCGGCGTGGTATTTGGGACAATCGGTTCTACGCCGTTCGCGACTCCAACGCCTTGGGCCCCCACGACCTGGACAGTTTTCAGGTGGTGGAGGGGCGGGTTGTCAGTGTCAGTCTCAGTAAAGGGCAGATCTATCTTAACTTCGGGGCGAACTGGCGGACCGATTTTTCTGTGCGGGTGTTGCGGCGGAGCGTAAAGTCATTTCGGCAACTGTATGGTGATCCCCGCCAGCTTCAGGGCCGGGTGCTGCGGGTCCGGGGCTGGGTGTTTCGCCATGGCGGCTCGGAGATTGAGATTTCTATGCCCGAACAGGTCGAACGGGGGGCCGAGGCGATTGCGCCGACGTCCTCCGAGCCCGAACCGGATCCGTCGTCACTGTCGCCATCATCGTTACCCTCACCACTATCGCCACCGCCATAGGGGGCGCGGCCCCGCGCGCCCATGCGCGCGAAGCCAAGGGCGCGGATGCGCCCGCCCGGCGTCTGAGGGCAGCCTTGATGAGTCACCATCAAGGCTCGAGGGTATGATATTATGGTCCGGCCCCGGCGTTGCGCTACCGGATTGAATACGGCGTCGGAGTTCCTTACATTCCCAGCCGCACCGTTCGCCCAAAGGCGCTCTCGATCATGATTTCCGAACTGAACCAGCGTTCGCGGGAGATTTTCCGGCAGATCGTGGATGCTTATGTGACCACCGGCGAGCCGGTTGGGTCGCGCACGATCGCTCGTCGGTTGGGGCAGACCGTGTCACCGGCAACTGTGCGTAATGTTATGGCTCAGTTGGAAGAGCAGGGGTTGCTCTACGCGCCCCACACTTCTGCGGGCCGGATTCCCACCGAGGTCGGGTTACGCCTGTTCGTGCATGGCCTGCTGGAAATTGGAGCGTTGAGCGAAGACGAGCGCGAGACCATCGAAAGCCGCTGTGCCGCTAGTGGCCGGTCATTGCCCGAGGTGTTGGGCGAAGCCAGCCGCCTATTATCCGGCCTGTCTAGTTGTGCAGGGCTGGTGGTAGCGCCCAAAACCGACCGGCCCTTGCGCCATATCGAATTCGTCAATCTGGGGCAGGGGCGGGCGCTGGTGGTGTTGGTCACCGAAGATGGTTTGGTTGAAAATCGGGTGATCGAAGTTCCGTTGGGGGTGCCGGCGGCGACCCTAGCCATGGCCACCAATTTCCTGAACGCTCGTCTCGTGGGCCGGACTCTCGAAGAAGCCCGCCGCGATGTGCTGCTTGAGATCGAGGAGCAGCGTAGTGAGTTAGACGAGTTGTCGTCCAAAGTGGTTGGCGCTGGTCTTGCGACCTGGGCCGGTGGGAGGCGCGGTACTGGTCAGTTGATCGTGCGCGGCCAGGCCAAACTGTTGGACGATGTAACCGCGCTGTCGGACTTAGAACGAATCCGCGCCCTGTTCGAAGTGCTGGAGACCCGCGAGGCGATGGCGACGCTGTTGGAGGAAACCGGGCGCGGGGCTGGCGTACAGATTTTTATTGGCTCCGAAAATCCGCTTTTTCAGCATAGCGGCTGTTCCATGGTCGTCTCGCCATATATGAACAGCAAAGAACAGATTATCGGAGCGATTGGCGTGATTGGCCCAACCCGGATCAATTATGCCCATATCATTCCCCTTGTCGACTATACCGCCAAGGTGATTGGCCGATTGCTCGGCTGAACCCGACGACCGACCCCAGGAGAGACTTTCCCATGAGTGATCCGTTGAATAAGCCCGCCCCGACCGAACAGGCTCCGACCCCCCAGGAAGCCGAGGCCATTTCGCCGGCCACCGAGGCCGAGCCGGTGTCGGCACCCTCCGGCGAGTCCGCTGAACCCGCCGCCAAGTCCGCTGCAAGCCAGAGCCAGACTCTCGAACAGGAAGTCTCGACCTTGAAAGACCAATTATTGCGGGCTTTGGCCGAGGTCGAGAATGTGCGTCGCCGGGCCCAGCGCGAGCGGGAAGATGTGTCGAAATACGCCGTTTCGAATTTTGCCAAAGACCTGTTGCCGGTTGCCGATAATCTGCGCCGGGCGTTGGAAGCCGCGCCAGTCGAAGCCCGTGAAGGCGACGACGTTCTGAAAAATTTAGCGGTCGGCGTCGAAGCCACCGAGCGTCAGTTGGCCGCCGCTTTTGAGCGGGTGGGCATTCGTAAGATCGAGCCCTTGGGCGAGACCTTTGACCCCAATTTCCATCAAGTGATGTTCGAAGTCGAAAACACCGGACGGCCCGCCGGGACCGTGGTTCAGGTGCTACAGGCTGGTTACACAATCCATGGCCGCTTGTTGCGGGAAGCCATGGTCGGGGTGGCCAAGCGTGGCCATGAAGATTCTGCGGCTCAGGCGCACATCGACACCAAGGCGTGACATCGGAAGAGCCAAGCGGGCATGAGGGATCACCCGACCAGCCAGCACCCTGAATCCCAGTCGGGTGATCCCAGCGCCATGCGTAAGCGTTCGGTGCTGATTGCCGGTCATTCCACCAGCGTTTCCCTGGAAGCGGCGTTCTGGGAGGCGTTACGGGCCGTTGCCGCCGAACGTGGCTGTTCCATCAACGCGTTGGTCGAAGCCGTCGACCGCGACCGCACCGGCAATTTGTCCAGTGCGCTGCGGGTGTTCGTGCTTCGGTGCCGGGCTACGACGACGTCTCCGTGCGCTCATGCGCGCGAAGCCCCAATGTGTGGACTCTAGGGGGCGCGGATGCGCCCGCCCGGCGTCTGAGGGCAGCCTTGATGAGTCACCATCAAGGCCCGATGGCATGACGTCTCGTTGCGGTTGGCAGAGTGATGTGCGACAAGGGGCATCACCAAAAGACGTGGAATGGAGAGGCGGCGCCATGGCTGAAGGGCCTTCCAAGATACGGCAGGGGCGTCCGGTGGCGATTCCCATGGAGGTCGAGGTTGCTGTTGATGATCAGCACGATCCCGACCATGCCCGCCACGATCATGACTATGACTATGATCATGACTCCGATCGCGACCGTTATCACGAGTATGACCGTGATCAGGGGCGCGGGTCTGGCGGCGCTTTTGCTTCCCCGTCCGGCGAAGGCCGGTCTTTCAGCCCCACCGAAGAATGGATGATTCTAGCTGATCGCCGGATGGAGCGTCTGGAAGCAAAGATTGATCGCATGACCGAAGCGGTGGACCAATTCAATGGTCAGTTGCACACGCTGTTAACCGATATGCCAACCCGCAAGGGCATCAATTTGTATTTGGTGGGAGGACTGGTCGGCGGTTTGGCGGTTGGGCTGGCTATTATGGGCATTACGATCGGTGGTCTGGTGAGTGGACTCACCTCTTTGAAGTCCGAGCCCGCCCAACTGTCGGCGCCACAATCCCAGGCGCCAATCATCATTCAGATGCCGCCCGGTGCCATGTCGTCCGGGTCTTTGGCAACACCACTGCCCCCGCTTCCGCTGCCGGCGCCATCTGCCGGGTCCGGTGGCCACTAAATCCCTCTTGGCCCCTGTCTTGTGAGCTTTGATCCGATATGTCCCGTCATCATCACACCAAAGTTCTGATCATCGGTGCCGGCCCGGCGGGTTACACGGCGGCGATCTATGCGGCTCGCGCCAATCTGGAGCCTTTGCTAGTTCAAGGGTTGCAACCCGGCGGCCAATTGACCATCACCACCGATGTTGAAAATTACCCAGGCTTTGCCGAGCCGGTGCAAGGGCCGTGGTTGATGGAGCAGATGGCCAAACAAGCCGAGCATGTCGGCGCTCGGCTGGTGGCCGACATCATCACGGCGGTGGATTTTCGCGTCACGCCGTTTCAGGCCCAGGGCGATTCCGGAGACAGCTATTCGGCAGACGCCGTAATCATTGCGACAGGGGCCCAGGCGCGTTGGCTGGGCCTGCCTAGCGAGCAGTTTTATCAGGGGTTTGGCGTTTCGGCGTGCGCCACCTGCGACGGCTTTTTCTTCCGAGGCAAAGAGGTTGCGGTGGTCGGTGGCGGGAATGCCGCCGTAGAAGAAGCCATGTTTCTGACCAATTTCGCCAGCCGGGTCACGGTGATCCATCGCCGGGACTGTTTCCGGGGCGAAAAGGTTCTGCACGAGCGCCTGTCTCGCAATCCTAAAATTGCGGTGGCCTGGGACAGTGTGGTTGACGAGATTCTGGGGGAAGGCGATGGCAGCCCCGGCCAGCCGCGCGCCGTGACCGGCGTGCGTTTGCGGAGCGTGAAAACCGGCGCCTTAACAGTGTTGCCGGTTCAGGGCGTGTTCATCGCCATTGGCCACGATCCCGCCACCGCCCTGTTCCGCGAGCACTTGCCTCATGATGATGAAGGTTACGTGATCACCAAACCGGATTCCACCGCCACCGCTGTTCCTGGCGTGTTCGCGGCAGGGGACGTGAAGGATAAAGTCTATCGTCAGGCTGTCACGGCGGCGGGGATGGGCTGCATGGCGGCGCTGGAGGCCGAACGCTGGTTGGCGGCACGGGACGGTTGAAGCCGGTGAGTTTGCTAATTTGCTCTTCTCCCTAAAAAAAAGGTTCCCTCCCTCCACCCTCTGCGCTAAGGTGCGCTCCAGGCAACGGACCCGTAGCTCAGCTGGATAGAGCGCTGCCCTCCGAAGGCAGAGGTCTCCGATTCGAATTCGGACGGGTCCGCCATACTTTTCAAGGGGTTAGCCTAACGGTTAACCCCTTTTTGCTGCCCAAAATGCTTAGCACAGTTTAGCACAGCCAAAAACAGTGTCCTTGAAAATGCCCTGTGCCCGTAAGGGTTTCAGGATTTCCAGAAAATCCCTTGATCGCGGGTTTTAGCACACTGTAAGCACACCCCTTGGACTTGTGCCCCACGGGAGCGAGCAACATGAGCAGTTCCACAACTCAAGACGATTACCAACTTTACCAGCGGCCAGGATCAGAAAAATGGTATGTTCGGTTCAGCGTGAAGGGACACGGACAGATTAGAAAAAGTCTCGATACCAATGATCCGGAGATCGCGGCGAAAAAGGCGTATCAGGTTTGGTATGAGGCACAGCACAGAGTTAAGATGGGGCTGGATGTTCGGGAGCGATCATTTAGGGATGTCGCAGAACAATATATCGACCATCTTACGAAACAGGTTCAGCACGGCGAAAAGCCCAAGCATGTTATCTCTCTCGATGGCCCGACGATCCGCAGATACTTTATCGGATTTTTTGGCGATAAACCCATCGACGGCATCGGCTTGAAGGACATAACACGATACCAGGATTGGCGGAAAACATACTGGACGACGGGGCCTGGATCGAAAATCGACACGATAACCTATGAACGGGCCGGCAGGATCGTCAGCAGGCCGGTCAGCACACTGAGACAGCCCGCGACACCGAGTCGATTGCGGCGAGAGAGCGTGATGCTCCGGCAGTTGTTCAATCAGGCTTATAAATGGGGTTATGTGTCGGGCAATCATGTCCCATTGATCGAGAGCGTTAAAGCACCAGATAATCCACGGCCAAGTTTCACAGCGGAGGAGTTCAAGGCTTTAAAGCAGTTAGCACTTTCCAGAGCGACAGAGGATGATATAAGCAAGCACATTAAAGACGAACGGATGATGCTGTTTTGTTATATCAATCTGGCGGCTTATAGCGGTATGCGACCAACGGAACTTAAAAACTTGAACTGGGGAGATATACAAAGTTATATTCCAATATCAGAGGTTCCAGCAAACCGGCCACCAATCAGCATATCGGTTCGTGGTAAGAAACTCGCACGCACATTTATCCCTCACCCATTGGCGTTCGCATCGTTCGATCTGTTGCATATGATATGGATGCGGTGGGTAAAGAGAGATCACGAGAAAACTGATCCGGTATTTTTTGGACCTTCCGGCAAGCGTCTCGGCAGTCTCAATAAGGGCTTGCATATACTGCTGAAGATGGCCGGATTGGAAAAAGATCATCGTGGTGCAAAACGCACTGCATATTCGTTCCGGCATTTTTACATATCCCAGATGCTGGTGAACAATGTCGATGTGTTTCTCGTGGCGCAAAACACAGGAACTTCACCAGATATGATCCGGAGATTCTATGCAGATGTCGATATACATAAACAGGCTGATGTTTTGCGTGGAAAATGGGAGAAAGGAACTTGATGCTGGATAATGCGCCGGCAAAGTTCGGCATATAACTTTAACCAGCATGTGCGAGCATCTGTAAGGTATCGAACCCGCTCCGGCGGATAACTTTGCGAACCAATGATCCGGTCCAACTTCCGTTCCTTCGTGTTGGTATCCCGCGAAGGTTCAAGGTAGCGGCGACACGGTGCAAACTTCCACTATCATTTTTTGCAATATCTTTAATGGCCGGCATAACTTTTGCAGCATATTGATCGGCAAGTTTGATGTTCGCCAGATTACCAAGTTCCTGTGCTTCCTTTAAGTTTGTGCGATTTCCGAGTTCCTTCCCACGCTCTTTTGCGGATTTAAGTGCGGCGATTGTCCGTTCAGATATTTGTTTCGCTTCAAATTCTGCAACTACGGCCATCATCTGTAAAACCATCTTATTAGCGGTCGGCATATCAGCACATACAAAATCAATATCTCCGTCCAATAAGTTTGCGATAAATGCCAAGTTTCTTGAGAGACGATCAAGTTTGGCGATTATCAATGTTGACTTTGTTTTTCGTGCTAATGCGATCGCTTTTTTAAGTTCTGGGCGATCATTGTTTTTACCGGTTTCTATCTCTGTGAACGCGGCGAGCAGTTCGTTGCATCCAATATAAGCATTTACGGCTGACCGCTGGGCGTCGAAGGAAAGTGATTGGCGGGATGTTGATGTGCGATAATACGCGACGAACTTTTGCATGTTGACCTCCACAACTATATGGTGCCCCTACGATATGTTCGTATCGTCGGAACATCACGGAAAGAGTGGCCGGTGGCGGTGAAAATCTGATCGTGCTCGGATCTCTTAAAGAGATCCACCGGCACAGAAAGTTTCCTGGGAAACTTTTTGCGACAGGATGGCCGGTGGGACATGTGAGACGAAATCGGGGAAAGTTTGTAAACGGAGGAGGTAGAGGATGCTGGAGCGGGCAACATATTTTTCCGGGCGGAGTTCTGGTGGAAACCTTCAATGGGTTTTAGGAAAGTCCACGATGGACTTAGATCTATAAGTGCTTTTTATTAAAGTTTATCTCAAATACACTTATAGATCTAAGTCCATCGTGGACCTTTTGAGTTTTCGGTTTGGATCTCTTTAAGAGATCCGGCCGGCACGATCCTGGGGTGCTGGGGGTGCTGGGCTATAGTGTTCCGCGCCACGGTGTCGCTCACGGCCGGCGACGGTCATAATTCTGGATCGAAAGTTTGCAGAGCAAACATGTTATAATCCGGCACCGTTCAATACCGTCATCATTACCGTCGCTGAATATGTTTGTGCGATATGTGATGGTTGCATATCTAATATGCGGTCTTAACAATGCTTGTTCGACATCGAAAACATGCTTTGGGGGATAAATAAATAGCGGATATGATGTGATAGGCATTATACTTTATAAAATATCACCACCGGATTATAAACTGGACCGGCAGTTAAAAACAGACCGTGGAAAACAGGACGGCGGCTATGAGTTAGGTGAGACGAAAGCAATCCAATTGAATTGAGGATTGCGACAGGGGACAAAAATCACCCCTGAATAAAATGGACTGGGCAATGTCGCAAACTGACAACCCAGACGAACTTATATGTGGTTTGGTTCGCATATAGGTTCCCCCGAAAGGTTAAGTTCGATAAGGCACTTATGTAAGGCTTTGGATGTGAACCTCCGAGTTCAAGTATAAACTCTATGTAGTTTAAGGCTGTTCCGGTGAATATATGTAATCCAAAGAGACGATGATGTGATGCTGTCGGATGTAGCGGTATTCTGATTGAGATGGGAAAATGCTTTCCGCCCATTAGCAAAGACAATCAAACCAAAGTGTTGAAACGGACTCATCGGAGTTTGCAAACATATTAAAGCCCAGGCACTCGAATGATCATCGAAGTGAGTGCCAGGGCAAAGTGTATCTGGATCTATCGGATATAACAAAACAAAATATCGCCATCCGAACGACTGGAAGGAACGGATTTGTAGGATTTGCGGAGTGAGCGAAGAGAACGACAGGCAAATCTTACAAATCAGCATTCACATAGAACGAGCGTAGCGAAGTGAAATGTGATGCTCAAAGATACGGAAATTCCAGAAGGCCATATGGCATATATCGATAGAGAGTTTATTAAATAAACTCACCAGACATAACAGCAGGCAGAACCATAGGAAATTCCAGAGCACCAACCTCCCTCCGGTCGATTGGATGCTGTGATTGTAGATTTCCGCTTATTACGCTCCGCTCCATAAGCAAAATCCGCAATCACCAATTTACTTTCATAAACAAGATAACAGGCTAATCCCAATACTTTTATATGTTTAAAGTTTAATCCCGTAAGCCATTGATTAATTAGGCATAAAGTAGCGGGATTAGCGGAAGTAGTATATTTTCTTTATTATAAGAAACTTGATGTTGCAGTATGCCGGAGCAATGCGATGCAGTTATCTGGGCACTTTAGGAAGTAGGCTATTTTTGCTAATCCTACTAATTTCGCCATAATAAAACAACAAGTTAGCGAATTAGGCTCCCGCTCCACGCTGCGAAGAAAGTAGGCAAAGTAGCATACTTTAACATTTTCGCAAAACAATGTGATGGCATTTTATATGCTACGGATAAATACATATAGTGGTTTAGTAATTTACGAGGTGTGTAATGCGAATTTTTGAGGTTTTTCCAGACCATAAGGACATGATTAGCGGTGGTATCGATGCCGTAATGAATAGAGCGGACGATGCAGTTAAGTCCGCCAAGGTTCAAAAAAAGCAGGCAGATATATCGAAGGCGAAAGATAATGTCGCTAAGAAACAAAAGCAACTAACAGATATTACGAAAGGAACATAACATGGAAGAAGATTTGAACGAACTTTTATACGAGATATTTGATACTTTACGCTTGCATAATCTCGTGAAATCTGGAAATGATTTTTCGCGGAGATTTTTAGGTCGTAGCGAAAGGTTATATTCTTACATCCACTCATCTGGAAATGAACCGAATTTAGGGGTGATGTTAGGGTTATACACCAGATTGGATAACATGTGCTGGCAGGCCATTAAGGAAAAAGAGCACTTGAACGCGGCGATATTCGAGGAACTTTCCGACAGATTATGGGAAGCGATAAGAGCGGAGAGTTTACGGAAAGGACCGCACAGAAGGAAAAAGCATTTAGCGGAAGATGCTCCGGCCGGTGAGTTGACGATTTAATGCGGTGATGATGCGGTGTTGATCGTGTCGAAACCGTTCGGAGCATACCAAAAAAGTCGCAAAAAGTTGATTTAATCAAGTTTTCCATCATTTCTCGGGACCAGATTTATGCCCCGGCTCCGACTATCATATTGATAAACCACGATAAATATGTCCGCTGGCGGACATTTTAGGGCAAGCCGGTGAAACTTTCACCGGTGAAACTTTATTCCAGCCCCGCCCGTGTGCGAGACCGGCCCGAAGCATACCGCACTATCCCTTCCCGAATCTCGCACAGGCGGGCAAGCCGCAAACGGAGGTGGGGGTGTTGGTTCGGCATCGTCGGGATCGTTGCGGCCGAGACGGAGCCGAAGCAGGGTGCGAAATGCAGAGCGCCCGGCTTCGAGCGTGGGCACGATCAATACGATCTCGAACCATTTATTGACCGTGGCGAACGGTGGCGTAAGGCTGGCGGCAGTTCGTGAACACAAGGAGAACCGCTATGTCGATCCTATCCTCGCTGAAACTATCCACCAAGAGCCGCAAAGCCGAGGCTGCGGACAAAACCCAGCAAATGCGTCGCCGCTTCCTTGCCGCCCTTGCCGAGCAGAAGCGTGCTTACCAAGCCGAGCAGGCGGGACAGCACTACACCCGCACCGTCGAGAAATGCGTGAAGACCGAGACCGGCGACAAGGTACGGCAGCGGCAGGAGCGAAATCTGCGGCGTATGTATTGGCAGTCGGGTAGCACCGTGATGTTCGAGCCGAAGTTCGCCGGGCGATCCTTGAAACTGGGCAACGACGGAGCAACCACGATTGAGATCGATCCCGCCATCGGTCTTGGCGAAACGATCAACGTGGTGATGAAGTCCGTTGAGGCGGGCGAGTTCGATGCCATACTTTTGAACGCCGTAGCCGGTCGGAAGCGTGGCGGTCGGAGTAAAAAGGACGGGCGCCCGGTCGGCGACGGTTCCGGCACGGTGGCGCTCGCCGTCGCCCAAACCTCGACCACCCCAACGGCAACGGCGGCAAGCAAGGCGAAGGCCGGTCGGTGATGATAAGCGGCGGATGATGCCGGGGTGGCCGACACCATCCCGGCGCCGTCGTGAGTGGCTGGAGATGATCTTGAACCGCCCCGCCGAAATGTCCGCCAGCGGACGCATTACCCACCAAGACGTTGATACTACGAGCGCGCCTGGGAGCGACGGCCAGCGTGATGAACGCCCGATGCTGTTCCGGTAGCACGCTGTTCGAGGATCGCAATGGACGGACACGGCGGGTCCACGGTGAACATAATGGCGGCGCGGGATGATCTTGACCCGGATGGCGGATTCGATTGTTGCTGTGCCGTTGATCCTTCGGTAGGGTGCCACCACACAAGCATTGCGGGGGCGACCGTGGGGCAAATCGGCGAAATGCAGTTGAACAAAAAGGGTGCGCGATGGTAGCGGCACTCGGAAAGTTGGAACACGTTCCACCCAGGACGCTATGGGAATCGGAAGCGCGCGATTTCACGCCCTGGCTGGCTGAGAATCTTGCGCTGTTGGGCGAGGCGCTAGGACTCGACCTGGAACTCGTACAGACCGAGGCCGCAGTCGGCAGCTTTTCGTGCGACGTTGAGGCACGCGAACAAGGGACCGGGCGGAAGGTCATTATCGAGAATCAGCTTGAGCAGACCGACCACTCCCATTTTGGCCAATTGCTAACTTACGCCGCCGGTCTGGACGCAGCGGTCATCATTTGGATATCACCAGAAGTGCGGGAGGAGCACCGGGAGGCCATCGACTGGTTGAATAGACACACTCGCGAGACGGTCGACTTTTTCGCCGTGGCACTAGAGGTCGTGCGGATCGGACAGTCCTACCCAGCCGTCGTCTTTCGGCTGGCGGCCTCACCGAACGCCTGGGCCAAAACAGCGGCCGCTGGTGCCGCGCGGGGTGAAACATCTAACAAGATGGCGGCATATCAGGCGTTCTGGCAGCAACTGATGGACGAACTGCGGGAGAAACACAAGTTCACCAATGCGAAGGCTGCGCAGCCGCAGAGTTGGTATTCATTTAGCAGCGGTGTTGCGTCAGGAATCACTTACGGCGTCGCGTTCACCAAGGGCAATCGTCTCCAGGCCGAGGTTTATGTCGATGTGGGCGATGCCATCCGAAACAAGGCTATCTTCGACCATCTTGCTGCGACCAAAGCCGACATTGAGACTGCCGTCGGCGAGCCTCTAAGTTGGGAACGCTTGGATGCCAAGCGGGCCTGTCGGATTGCAGTCGTCCGCCAATACACGACGATAGAGGATGCTCCAAAGCAGGGCGAAGAGATGCGAGCTTGGCTGGTCTCTCATCTGCTGAAACTCAAGCAGGTCTTCGGCGCAAGGCTCAAAACAGCGTTGCAGGCGACCGGCAGCCCGCAGGTCGAGTATGGCCGCAGCGAACCTTGGCCGCTTAGCGCGGACTTAGCGCAGCCGAAATAACTTCTAATGAAAACAATGCTATATCTATTACCGATCTCACCTCCGAAGGCAGAGGTCGTACGTTCGAATCGTATCGGGTCCGCCAATGATTTCAAGGGGTTAGCTGAGTGATTGGCTAACCCCTAAATCATGCCCGGATTGGGTCAGCACAGTAAAAAACATCGTCCTTGAAAATGCCCTGTGCCCGTAAGGGTTTCAACTTTTCCAGAAAATCCCTTGATCGCGGGCTTTAGTACAATGTAAGTACAGCCCATGGACTTGCGCCCCACGGGAACGGGTAGCATGAGCGGTTCAGCAATTCAAAACTGGCAGACAGATTATGGGTAGCATTACGAGTTGAGAGTTTGAAGAAAGGGCCACACAGACGGAAAAAGCATTTTGCGAAAGATGCTACAGCCGGTGAGTTGACGATTTAACACGGTGATGATGCCGGTGGTGATCGTGCTTGAACCGTTCGAAGCATAGCGGAATAGCGAGCAGGCCGGCAATCATACTGGCGGGCACGGATTTCGGGCGACACCAAAAAACTTGCGATCTCGCAACTTTATTCGGCCATCATATTGATATCAAACATTAAATATGTCCGCTGGCGGACATTTTAGGGCAAGCCGGGGAAACTTTCACCGTGAAACTTTGCCCCAGCCCCGCCCGTGTGCGAGACCGGCCCGAAGCATACGGCTATAGCCCTCCCCCGATCATCGCACTGGCTGACACCCTGGCCGTGCTGGCGAGCATATCCCGTGTTGCTGTTATCGCCCGACATGCCGAGCAAGGAACATTCCGCCACGATCCGAACCTCGCCCAACGGTTTCATAGGCTGGAAAACCGCAACTGAACCGTGTGAGATGTTAAAATGGGCATACTCGAAGGTCTCACGATGTCGGAGATCACAAAGAGGTATGAGGCAACTTTACCTCATTTGGTGCTCCGCAAAAAGATGCTCGCTCAAATCGACGAGCAACTTCGTGGGGCACAGATGAAATAGGCCGGTCAGTAATATGTTCGGCAGGTCGAAAAATGGGTGAAGGCTGATGGTGGCAACAAGGTCCGGCAGAAAATATCGAGGCCGCTCCGGTGGTGGTGGTGGTCGGGAAGCGACGGGCAAATCTACCTCGCCCTTCGTTTCGGCAACAAGGCTTTAAAGATCGGCACCGGCAACAGCATCGTGGTCGGGACGACAGAAAAGTTGGTGCCCGTGCTGGAAAAGGTGAAGCAGGCTGTGGCAAACGGTGAACTGGACGACAGTTTACGGCTGGCGAGCGAGGGTCGGAAGCGGCGGATGAAGAAGGACGGCAAGCCGCTCGGTGCCGTTGTTGCGACCGTTCCGGCGACCGTTCCGGCGACCGTTCCGGCGACCGTGGCGAAACGGATGGCGAAGGCTGGAAAGTGATGTATGATGATGACGGCCGACCGGTTTGCAGGGCCGCCGTCATAATGGGGGCGAATGTGATACTAATTTGCGGCATCGCGTGGATGAATGAATACAAAGGACTTCGGGGCAAAAATGATGATATTATAAGAGGTGGCTCTGAAAATGGCTCTCACGAGGCTTGCAACTTTTTGGTTGCGGATGACGGAAATGTCTATGGCCATATTGAAACCTCGAAAGGTGAAAATACTGATAGAAAAATTCAAATTGATAAATTGGGTGCAAATGGTGCGGCTCAAGTTTCCGGAATAGATGTTTACTGGGCAGCAACCCCACCGCAAGGTGGGCGACGGGTAGTCGGATGGTATAGAAATGCGACGGTTTTTCGTGAAAGGCAGGAACATCGATTTCCATCTCAGCAGCATAAGATCGATGGAATAAATACGTACAGGGTAGTTGCGCGTGGTGGTGATGTCTTTCTGCTGGAACCTAATCAACGAACTTTGCTGGTTCCGAAGAGTATTCTAGGTCATTTTCCGTGCGGATATTATGAGCCGGAGGAATCAAATGAATTCAACGACGGCTTCAAAGAACTAATTAGCAGTGAGGCACCCGCAACAACCGATGGGAATGCTGATGAAGAAGGTGGCAGATACAAGGTGTGGGGAACAAAGTTTGAAAGAAGCCTTGAAAACCGGAGGTTGTGTGTTGAGCATTGGGGGTGTTTCTGTCAGGGATGCGGATTCAACTTCGAAGCAGTTTATGGCGAGATTGGAAGGGCACTTATACATATTCACCACTTGATTCCATTGTGTGAGGGCAATCAAAATCCAGACCCGAAAAAGGATATGATACCGCTTTGTCCTAACTGCCATTGTGTTGTTCATAGACGCAAACCACTACTTTCAATAGACGAACTTCGTAGTCTGCTGAAAAATCCGGCGTAGAATGAAAGGATGTTCGCCCGAAGGCTCATTAGCACAATGTTAGCACAGTCGAAATATCTATCAATGAATACAATGCGCTATACCTCATCGAACGCAACTCCGAAGGCATAGGTCGCACGTTCGAATCGTATCGGGTCCGCCGATGATTTCAAGGGGTTAGCTGAGTGATTGGCTAACCCCTTTTCTGTTGGGCAGTCGCTGGTGTCTTGCCACCGGATTCGGTTTTGTGTTCCCATAATTCCCAGCTCTCAAATGGAGGCGATGTGAACCAAGGGCTAAACATTTCCGAACGGCTCAAAGCGGCATCTGCCTTGCCGGACGGTGCCCGGTTCTACCGCTGTGCCTTGCAGGTGAACCCATACGCCTATCTCGGTCGGCAGAACAAGCAGACAACTTTCCACGATGAGGCAACCTACAACGCCGCCATCATCGCTACCTGCCAGGAACTCGGTATCGAAGTCATTGGCGTGACCGATCATTACCGGGTAGACGGTTCCGCCGGCTTGGTGAAGGCGGCTCGCGACGCGGGTCTGTTCGCCTTCAGCGGGTTCGAGGCCGTGACCAAGGATGGGGTGCATTTTCTCTGCCTGTTCAATCCTGATCGGGATGCCATCTTGGAAAGACTGATCGGGGCCTGTGGCGTTCGGGATCAGGACACGGCCTCGCCGACCGGAGAGCTGGACTCTCTGGAACTGCTGGCGGAAGCCAAACAGTGGGGCGCCGTTTGCGTTGCCGCCCATGTCGTGGCGGATGGCGGCGGTCTGCTGAAAAAGCTCTCCGGTCAGACCCGAGTCAACGTCTGGACATCACCCGACCTCCTGGCTTGTGCCCTTGCAGGGCCGGTCAGCGATGCCCCGGATAATCTCCGGCCTATCCTGCTGAACAAGAACGATGAACACCGACGCGACAGACAGGTTGCGGTCATCAATGCGCAGGATGTCAATTCACCGGATGACCTGCGCAAACCGGGGTCAAGCTGCTTCATCAAGATGTCGGAAATCTCGGTGGAGGGCTTACGGCAGGCCTTTCTTGATCCCGTGTCAAGGGTGCGGCTGAACAGCGATCCCCCCGCTGAACCCCATGCGGAGTTTGTCGCCATGACCTGGGAGGGCGGGTTTCTCCGGGATACCGCCATTCACTTCAACGAAAATCTGAATGTGCTGATTGGTGGTCGCGGAACCGGCAAATCCACCGTGATCGAGAGCTTACGCTACGTGCTCGGCCTCGATCCGCTCGGCGACGAGGCCCGCAAGGCCCATGAAGGTGTCATTCGCCACGTCCTGCGGAGCGGAACAAAGATTTCACTGTTGGTTCGCTCGCACAAGCCGTCGGTCCGTTGCTACCTGCTCGAACGGACTGTGCCGAACCCGCCAGTGGTCAAGGACGATACCGGCAAAGTGTTGACGCTCACCGCCAGGGATGTCATGCCGGGCGTGGAAATCTTCGGCCAGCACGAGATTTCCGAACTCACCAAGAGCCGCGAGAAACTGACGCTCCTGCTTGAGCGGTTCATTGACCGGAACCCATCCCATGCAGGCCAGAAAAGCCGTTTGCGACTTGAGTTGGAGCGGTCGCGGAGCCGTATCGGCGACGTGAAGCGTGAGATCAAGTCCATTGACGAACGACTCGCGGCGCTGCCCAGTCTCGAAGAAACTCTGAAGCGGTTCCAGGAAGCCGGCCTTGAAGACCGGCTGAAAGAAAAGAGCCTGCTCGTTCGGGAAGAGCGGTTGCTTGGCACGATCAGTGAACGGCTGACCCCGATCCGCACACAGCATCAGGAGCTAACGGAAGGCCTTCCTGTTGATTCCACGTTCATCTCGCCAAAGGCACTGGAGGGCCTGCCGAATGCGGACGTGCTCGGTGAGGCCGAAGGCATATTTACCCGCTTGAGTGACCGCCTTCGCGGCGTAGCAGGTGAGTTTGACAGCGCGCTGAAAGAGGCCGATGCGGGCCTTGCAGGCATGCGCCAGCGTTGGGAGGAGCGACGCAAAACTGTCGAGGCAACCTACGAAAAGCTTTTGCGCGAACTCCAGAAATCGAAAATCGACGGGGCGGAGTTCATTCGCCTTCGGCAGCAAATTGAGGAGCTTCGCCCCTTGCGGGAGCGACGGGAAAGCCTTATCCGCGACTTGGCAACAAATGAAGGCCACCGGCGCCAGCTTCTTTCAGATTGGGAGGATGTGAAGGCAGAAGAATACCGGGGTATCTACGACGCTGCAAAGAAGGTTTCCAAAAAGTTGCGCGAGCGGGTTCGTGTTGAGGTCACCAATGCCGGCAACCGCGAACCGCTTGAGAAACTTCTCAGAGACGAGGTTGGTGGTAATTTGACGGCTGCCATGGAGCGGCTTCGGGAGCGCGCAGACCTTTCCTTACTGGATTTTGCCAACCGCTGCCGGGAGGGAAAGGATGCGCTGACCCAGTATTACAGTCTGCCGCCGGGTGCGGCAGACAGGATCGCGCAAGCCGATCCCCACCTGTTTATGCGAATTGAAGAGTTGGAACTGACGGCAACGACCAAGATTGAACTGAACACCGCACCGGAGGACCAGTCCCCAAGCTGGCGGTCGCTTGAGGAGCTGTCCACCGGCCAAAAAGCGACAGCCGTGCTGCTGTTGCTGCTCCTGGAATCGGAGGCCCCGCTGGTGGTCGATCAGCCAGAAGACGACCTCGATAACCGCTTCATCACTGAAGGCGTTGTTCCGATCATGCGGGACGAAAAGCGGCGGCGCCAGTTTGTCTTTTCGACGCATAATGCCAATATTCCCGTCCTTGGTGATGCTGAACTGATCCTGGGCCTTGGCGCTTCGGGGGAGGGAAAAGACAACAAAGGCCAAGCGAGCATTGAGCCGGAGCATATGGGGTCGATTGATAGCCGTCCGGTCCGGGAACTGGTGGAAGAGATTCTTGAAGGTGGGAAGACCGCTTTCGAGATGCGCCGGTTGAAATATGGGTTTTGAGGGCAATCATGACGACGCGCACTGAACTGATGGAGCTTATCCGGAATGGGGAAAACTCTGGTGTCGAGTTCAAACGCGACGGCATTGAGAACCACGCCTTGGCAAAGGAGTTGGTTGCCTTCTCCAATTTCAGCGGTGGCGTCGTTCTTCTCGGCGTCGAGGATGACGGGAGCGTTTCAGGGATCGTTAGGGCAAGTATCGAAGAGTGGGTGATGACGGCCTGTCGGGACAAAATCCGGCCAGCAATCATTCCGTTTTTCGAGGTGGTTCGTAATGTCGAACCCGGAAAGGATGTTGCCGTTGTGCGCGTGACCCCTGGTTTCGCCGTTCATAGTTTGTGGCACAAGAACCAAAACACTTACTTCATTCGCGTTGGCACACAGAGCCGGGAGCCGACGCCTGATGAATTGGGACGACTTTTTCAGCAGCGCGGCGCGTTTCGGGCAGAGTTGCGCCCGGTATCTGGAGCCACCCTCGCCGATCTCGATCTGCGGCGCCTTACGGATTATTTCAGTCGCATTCGCCAACAGGATGTGCCGGAAGCGGCGGATGAAGGTTCCTGGCAAACCCTGCTGCTCAACACCGAAATCATGGTTGATGATGGCCTGACCGTCAGCGGCATCCTGCTCTTTGGTAAGAACCCGAACCGCTTTCTCCCCTTCGCCGGTATCGATGCAGCCGCTTTTCCGGGAGCCGAGAAGGATTATGCCGCTCTTGAGCGCGCAACACTGCGTGGCCCCATGACCCCCCTCATGAGCGAGAGGGGGCTTGTTGAGAATGGGCTTGTTGAACAGGCGCTTGATTTTATCCACCGGAACACTGGAACGACGGTAACGCTCGAAGATGGTGTCCGGCGGTTCGAAAAGCCGGTTTATCCGACCGAGGTTCTCCGTGAGGCCGTGGTCAACGCTCTGGTTCATCGGGACTACCTACTGACAGGCACGGACATCGAGGTCGCGGTTTACAGCGACAGGCTCGAAATCATTTCGCCCGGCCGGCTTCCAAACGGAATCACCCCGGCGCGGATGCGCACCGGCTGCCGCGCGGCCCGCAACCAGCTCATCAAGGATGTGATGCGAGATTACGGCTATCTGGAGCACATGGGCATGGGGGTGCCGCGCAAAATAATGCGAGGGATGAAGGCACATAACGGCACAGAGCCGGGGCTGATCGAAGATGGGGAGCGGTTTACCGTCAGGTTGGACAGGTAGTGTAGACCTAATGTAGCAATATTTCTCCCCAATAGGAACAATGCCCTATGCCTCATCGATTTCACCTCCGAAGGCAAAGGCCGCACGTTCGAATCGTATCGGGTCCGCCGATGATTTCAAGGGGTTAGCTGAGTGATTGGCTAACCCCTTTTCTGTTGGGCCGTTGCTGGTG
>CAIXKV010000086.1 GCA_903920145.1 uncultured Rhodospirillales bacterium | reverse complement strand
GCAAAAGCCGCCGCGCCATTTCCAGGTTTGAGCGATGATTTCCTGGAACCGATCCAACGGCTTGCGAAGCAGTAGGCAGATGCCGTCGATGAACTGGTGAGACCGGGTGTCGGGCTCGAGATCGGACTGGCCCAAGCCCTGGAACTCGCCTTCGATCAACGCCCCCTGGCCGCAGACGATCGGTTCTCGGTCGGCGATCGCCCAAAACCGAGCTTGGACTGAAGACTGTCCTCGAAATAGTGATCGAGATAATGAGGCGGCGCAGGTCGCTCAGCGTCGCGGCATGAAGCGCGCCAAGGTTGCGTTGGCCCGCAAACTGGCCTCCGTACTCCATCGCATGTGGGTGGACGGCACCGAGTTCCACTTCGGCAAGGAGGGGGCGGTCGCCGCATAACGGCGAAGAGTTTCTGGGTGGGGCTCTGGCGCTCTGCCCCCCGAACGCGCCGATTTGCGACTCGACGCTTTGGCCGTCCGTGCATAGCCGTAAATCATCCCCGCATTATGGCGGTAACTTATGCAAAGGACAAACCCCTTTCGGATCAATAGGTTAGGTTTTTTTGGCGTAAGTCTTGAATTGTGCATATGGGGGCCGCTGCACAGGGGCAAATTTGCTTTGGCCGTTACTTTGACCAATGAATGTGCAAATTCTTGAAGATAAGCTTCTCCCACTTGCGAACCCATTGGTTGCAATTACCAGAAGATTGGCAGAAGACATAAACATCAAGTTCTAGACCAGGGTTTGGTCTAGAAAATGTGAAATAGTTCATATATCGTCTTCTATCATCACCATAATCCATTTGGCCCCAGCACTTGATAAATGATTGGCTATCAACCACAATATTCGTCGTCTTCACATGATGTTTTTTACAGTTTTCTTGTATGAGAGCCCATTTAGTTTTATGCCTATAATAGGCAGAATTATAGCTTGCATAAATACCAACCGGACTATTGTTTAATACATCTCTACATGGCATGTTGCTGGGGCCAAATACACCTCCGTGCGAACTCATGATACTAGCCTTGGAGCAGCCTTCTACGCCTTCTGGGATCGATAGAGAATAGTTATATTGTTCGTTTTCCCAGAGATATCCAGGCGGAAACCGGTAAATGTCTCCGCCCGGCTCGCGAAACGCCTCAAGAGACGGATCAAGTAAGTCTTCAATGATCGAAGACTCCGGGAAGGCCGGTTTGGCAACCCATAGGACGGCCAAACCGGCAAGTATTGCTCCCAATCGCATTAAGCGCCGATCCCTTTCTTCCAACTTGGAAGGTGCTGCGGAAGAAACTGGGAGTTAATGCTTTTTTTCACTTCACCTCTCCACTTTGGATCTTTTGAGTTGTATTCTGGCTTAGTTTTGCCAAGTGCATCAAGGAACTCATCGACCGTTTTGGCTCCTTTCACCCTTTGACCATAAAGCTTCTCCCAGTAGTCAATAACACTCCGGAACGTGTTGAAGCAAAAGTTGTTATGCCCACCAGCCGTTAGCCCGAAGGGATTGCGGAGAGGCCAATTGTGTTCATCAAGCCAACCGCTTTCATGAGCGGCCAACCCTAACAGCCATTCGACCGGAATCTCAAGACGCTTGGCCATGGCCTCTAACTTGTCATAAAGACAGTCATAGAAGCGCTTGCGCTGTTCCTGCGTGGTCGAGTTGTTGGAGGGTGTATGGAAGGCTTTCATTCCGTCTGCCTCTTCCGGGCCGTCCAAAGCCGGGTTTTTGATTAATCTGTGAATATGTTTATCGCCAACTTCACATCCCTTTTCAGGTGCGGGAGGCTGGTTTGCTGACGGACCCTTGGGTTGCACTGTCTGCTGTTTCCTTCCAGATGCTAGAATTTCGGCGGCCAGTTGCACCGGCATGGTTTTTTCCGCCCGCTCCTCCAACTCTTCCCGCACATCAGTCCAACGATGGGCGCCGATGTCCTTGATGGCGGCGGTCAGGGGACGACTGGCATCGACCATCTGGCCGAAGGTCTGGGCTTTAGCCGAGCCGGCGGCGGCTTGGCGCAGGCGACGCACGGTGGCGAGGTCGTCGACCAGGCCATGGGTGAAGCGGTCGCAGAACCGCTCGTCGTTGAGGTTGGATGCGGCGTTCCAGGCGGCGAGCGCCTTGCTGAAGCGTTTCGCCTCACCCTGGGTCGGCAGCTTGAATTCGCGGATGAGACCCTGGTGACAGGCGCTGGCGAGGGCATGACCCAGCAGGGTATGGGCGCGGCCGGCGGCGCTGGGGTCGCGCAGCGGGTTGTTGCGCCAGGACGAGCCGCCGGTGGTCCAGCGACCGTGCTGGTCGCGTGGTTCATCGGGATTGTAGCGTAAATTGGCACTACCTGACAAAGATGTGGACATGGCTATTCTTCCTCCGCTGCGGATCAGAAGCCGCAGGAGTTCGGTTCAAAAAGGTGTGATGGTAGTAAGGGCTTGAACGTCGGCAGTTAGATCGCCGACGCGGTGCGCGAGTCGCCGGTCACAGGCACTCGATGACCACCGCGCGTTTCCAGTAGGATCGGCTGGCGGTGGGGATGACGGCGGGATTGGCGGTGATGTCGGTGGGAACGCAAAAGCCGCCGCGCCATTTCCAGGTTTGAGCGATGATTTCCTGGAACCGATCCAACGGCTTGCGAAGCAGTAGGCAGATGCCGTCGATGAACTGGTGAGACCGGGTGTCGGGCTCGAGATCGGACCGACCCAAGCCCTCGAAATCGCCCTCGATCAACGCGCCTCGACCGCAGACAATCGCGCGCCGGATGCGTTTGCCGGTCAGCGCCAAAGTCTGCTGGGGAGCCTCGGTCGTGGTCACGAAGGCCACACCCAACAGTTTGATCACCTGTCCGGTTCGGAAGGCATCCGACCCCGCACTGCCGGAATAAAGGTGCTTGAAGTCCGGATCCTGGAACAGGTCCAACAGGGTGGCGTTGTCCAGGTAACAATGGTAGTCGCCGTCGAAATCGGGAACGGCGTCGTCGCGCAACCGGGCGACGGCCGCCAGTACCAGTTGAAGACTCAGCCGGTCACCGTCCACCAGTTGCGAGGTCGCGGCCCGGCCGTTGGGGCGGAGGATGCTCGGCGCTGTCGCCGAAACCACACCGGCCCCCAGGGCAGCGTCAGAGACGGCTACAGCCGACGCGAAGGTCAGCGTCCCCGAAGCCCCGCCCAACGCCGCCAACGACGAGACATTGGCAGCATCGCGGGTGGTACCAGTCAGCGTGTAAACCGTGGCGCCCACGGTCACGGTCATCGGGTTGACGTTCGAAACTGTGGTCATAGTTCCGTTTACGGGAACGGTCTCAAACCCGACCACCGAATCGACTTGCAGAGTCGTTGCCGCTGTGCTCAGACCGATGGTCACGAAACTGTTGCCACCCAGATAGGCGGCAAATAGGGCATTGCGTGCCAATCGATCCAGGGATTGGAGAGCATGAAGCCCAAGTTTTGAAGCATTGGTAAGAAACAGATCACCGATCGCCACCTGGCTAGTCTCGCGATTGAGGTCGATGGTTGCGCCATAGGTGTTGATGGCAAGGGTATATTGCTCGATTGCCCAAGCCTCGGCCGTCACGCCATTGTCGAGAGCCAGGTTTGTGCCGGGATCAAGCGGCATCGTGGTCGGAACCAACAGCCCGGCGCGAGTCTTGGTAACGGTTTCGCCGATGCCGACGGCAATCGGTTCGCGGTCGGCAATGGCTCGAAAGCCGAGCTTGGAGTGAAGACTGTCCTCGAAATAGTGATCGAGATAGTGCTCTTGAATGAGCGGTTGAAGCGGTGGCGGCAGAGACTCGATGCTCATCGTCGGAATTCCTTTCGATGGAGGCCGTCGGCGAGCGGGAACCTGTGGGCGTCGTGTGGCCACGAAAAAGCCCGGCTCAGAAATCTCTGGCCGGGCTTCTTGTCCCTCGTCTCGCGACGATGGCGCTTTCTAGTCGTTACCGCGCCAGCCGGTCAAGCGCAAAATCGCTGCCCGATTATGTCCGATAAGCCAAAGGGATCGAACAAAATCGGACACCACGGCAGAATCGAAGGCTTGAGCCAAGGCTACGATCGACGTTTTGTATCAAGCGGGATGCTGGCTGCAACAGCCTGTCGCTTCGATCATGTGACGGCCCCACCGGATCGAAACGGTGAGGGGAAGCCCCCTCGGGCTGAGAGTCTTCAACCCCCGCGATAACCAACCAGGATCAGGCGCGCCGGATGGCTTCGAGCAGGCCACGGGCACCGGCCTCGATCAGGTCCAGCACATGGGCGAAACCCTCGGGGCCGCCATAATACGGGTCCGGCACGTCGCAAATCCCCAACTCCGGGGCAAAGTCCAGGAACAGGTGGAGCCGATCGGCCCGAGCCGCCGGCATCACCCGCGCCATGAACCGATGATGCCCCTGGTCCATGGCCAACAGCCAATCGAACTGATGGAAATCGCGGGGCGAGAATTTCCGGGCGCGCAAATCGTCGATTGGGTAGCCTTTGGCCTGTGCCATGGCACAACTGCGCGGGTCGGGCGGTTCGCCCACATGGTCGTCATGGGTTCCGGCGGAATCGACGGAGATCGCGTGAGCGAGACCGGCATCGGCGACCATCCGGCGGAACACACCCTCGGCAGTCGGCGAACGGCAGATGTTGCCGGTGCAGACGAACAGAACCTTGACCATCACGCGCTGCCCTCTCTGTCTCCTTGTGCCTTGCGCGTCAGGTGACTAAAGGCCGGGTCATAAAGCAGACTGTCGGGAAAGCGATCGGCATCCAGCACCCGCCCCACCAGAATCAACGCCGTGCGGGAAATCGCAGCGGCCCGGACCTGTTCGGCGATGGTGGCCAGCGTTCCTTTCAGAATTCGCTGATCCGGCCACGTGGCCCGGTAGACCACCGCCACCGGGCAATCGGCGCCCCGGTTGGGCAGCAGATCGGCCACCACCGTCTCGATATTGTCGATGGACAGGTGAATGGCCAGGGTCGCCCCGGAAGCCCCCAACGTCGCCAAATCCTCGCCCGGCGGCATCGCCGACGTGCGGCGGGTGGTCCGGGTCAAGATAATGGTCTGGCTGATCCCCGGCAGCGTCAATTCCCGCTGAAGCGCCGCCGCCGCGCCGCAATAGGCCGGAACGCCGGGCGTCACGTCATAGGGAACGCCGAGCAGGTCTAACCGGCGCATTTGCTCGGCGATGGCGCCATAAAGCGAGGGATCGCCGGTGTGAACCCGAGCGACATCCTGTCCAGCTTGGCTGGCCGCCGCCATTTCGGCCACCATCTGATCCAATGTCATACCCGCAGTATCCAGCACGCGGGCACCGGGGGGCGCCCCGGCCACCACCTCGCGCGGAACCAAAGACCCCGCATACAGACAGACCGGGCAAGCCGCAATCAATCGCTGGCCGCGAACCGTGATCAGATCCGGCGCTCCGGGTCCGGCCCCAATGAAATGAATCGTTCCCGCTCTCATAACGCCGCCTTGTCCGTGGACGTCGCCGGGTTCATGGAAGAGGTCACCTTGCCCGAAAAGCCGCGTGGCGTGTAAACCCACTGGCCGCCGCGCGGACGCTCCATGACCCGTGTTTCGCTGGACCCCACCACCACGATACTGAGCATATCCAGCAAATCAGGTGTCAGCTCTGAAAGCGGCACGACGGTAACGCTTTGCTCGGGCCGGCCCAACTGGCGCCCGATGACCGCCGGAGTCGACCCCGGACGATGGCGCAACAGAATGGCCACCGCCTCTTCAAGCTGCTGCCGACGGTTGCGCGACACCGGGTTGTAAAGCGCCACCGCCAGATCGGCCTCTGCTGCCGCTTCCAAGCGCCGAACGATCAGCGGCCAGGGCGTCAACAGGTCGGACAGTGAGATCAGACAGAAGTCGTGGGCCAACGGCGCCCCAATCAGCGCCGCCGCCGCCTGGAAGGCCGAAATACCGGGAATCACCGAAATCTCGACCCGTAGCCACTCGGGCCGGGGCGCCCGGTCCAGCAGCTCGAACACCAAGGTTGCCATGGCATAAATGCCCGGATCCCCCGACGTCACCAAACACACCCTCCGCCCCTCGGCGGCGAGGTCCAGGGCCTTGCGCGCCCGCTCTTCCTCGTCGCCCATACCAAAGTCATGACGGCAAACCTGGGGCGGTAACGGCGTCACCAACTCATTGTAAAGCCGATACCCCACCAGATCATCCATCTCGGCCAGCGCAGCGGCGGCGTTGGCCGTGCGCCAACCCCTGCCGCCCGGCCCCAACCCCACCACCGACAACCGCCCCCGCGACCGCCCCACCCCGGCCGCCGATAACGGCGTTGGAGCACGAGCAATGGCACAGGTGGCATTGGGGCTCTTGGTTTTCGGGACCACCAACAAGCCCCCCGAGCCGACCGCCGCCAGCGCCGCCCCTTCGGACACACCATGGCATCCGACCTGCTTGAACACCACCTCGGACGGGGTGGCCAAACGCGGCGTTTCGGTTTCCAGCGTGGCGGCGTCAAAGAAGCGAACCGGAACCCCCAGCGCCGCCGCCACCGCATGAACCGCCGGCTCATCGGCTTTGACGTCGATGGAGAACACCCCAGCCACAGCCAAAGGCGAGAGGCGATGAGCGGCCAGGGTCTCTTGAACCAGCGTGATCAACTCTGCCGGGTCACCATCGCGGGCGACGCCAACCCCCACCGCCAGGGTGGTCGGATGATAAATCAGAGTCTCGGCAGAACCGGGTGAAACCCGTTCGGTGACGCGCAACACATGGCGCGCATCAGGCGAGAACGGCAACCGGGACGCCGACAGCCACGGCGCCACCCCTTCCAGGCGAACCGTCTCCCCCGCCAGCAAAGCCCCCGCAAATCGCTTGGCATCGGTGGGATTGGCCAACCGCCAACCCTCGGGCGGATCATCAAAGGCAATGCCGAACCGAACATCGCCCGCCGTGGTCACCGCCGGAACGACGTCCAAAGCCTCGCCGATGGTCCGAGCCAACGCATGGGCTCCATGATGCCCTCCCAACAGCGGAACCACAGCACCGCCGTCTTCGGCCAAGGCCAAAACCGGCGGTTCGGTCCATTTGTCGCCCAGCACCGGAGCCAACGAGCGAATCAGAACCGCCGCAGCGCAGAGGCCGATGATCGGCCGGCCCGCCAGAAACAGGTCGCGCAGATGAGCGCCAGTCGCGTCAAAGGAGCGATCCAGATCGGCACTTTCAACTCGACCACGCAAGGCGTGGATTTCGGCGCCGGGCAGCACGGACAGCAACCGCCGCGCCACTCCCAAACCGCCGGGACTGAGCAGCACCAGCACCGGAGCACCACGGACGCTGGGATCGGAACCGGTCGGCATCATGACGGGGTTTCCTTGAACACCAAGATGATCGCAAAATAAGTGGCACTGGCGGGATCGACCGCAGCCAGCGGCAGCGCCCGCTGTGTGAGCTGGGATGCCCGTTCCACATAATAGGCCCGATCCGTCAACCCGAGCGATTCGATCAAAGCCCGAACCCGCTGGAAATGGCGACCAATCTTGACCAGAGCCACACTATCGGCAAAGGCGAATCCCTCGCGCAACCGCTCGTCGGAACCCGAAGCCGGCATCACCGCCAACCGCTGCTCGCGACCGACCAGCGGTAAAGGCAGAGCGGCGGCGCACGCGGTCAAAGACGAGACCCCCGGCACCACCTCGACCCGATACCGGCCTGACAGGCGCAACAACAGGTAGATGAAAGACCCGTAGAACAACGGGTCTCCCTCGCATAACACCGCCACATCTTCGCCCCGGTCCAGATGAACGGCCATGGCCGCCACCGCCGCATCGTAGCCCGGTGCCGCCGCGTCGCCGCCGGTCATGGGTGCATCGATGGGGATTTCCGTCTGTCCCGATGCCAGATAGCCAGCCACAATCGCCCGCGCGACACTGTCGCCCTTCTGGACCGGATAGGCCACCGCCCGCGCCGCCTGAAGACGCTTCAACGCCTTCAGGGTGATTAACTCGGGATCCCCCGGCCCCACGCCGATTCCGTAAACGGTTCCGACAGCAGACACCGTCAGGTTCTGATCAGGGTCCATTGCGTCACCGTCCTTTGCGCCCGCCATCCGCTCAATCCTCCCAGTCGCCCGGCTCGGGACACCGACAGCCGCACCAACTCGCCGCCAAACTGCTCATACCCCTTCAACACCACCGCCTCGGCCTCAAGCGTCACAGCATTGGTGACAAGCCGCCCGCCCGGTTTCAACGCCACCCAGCAGGCTTCGAACACCCCGGCATTGGTCAGACCACCACCAATGAAAACGGTATCGGGCGCAGGCAGAGCCTCCAGCGCCTCGGGAGCCGAACCGGCCACGATATCCAGACGATCAACGCCGAAACGCTCGCGATTGGCGCTGATCAAAGCCCGACGTTCGGCGCTACGCTCCACCGCAAACACCCGCCCCCGTGGTCCGGCGGCCCGCAGCCACTCGACACTGACCGAACCGCAGCCAGCGCCGACATCCCACAAAGTCTGCCCCGGCAATGGCGCCAAGGCGGACAGCGTGACCGCCCGAACCTCGCGCTTGGTCATCGTGCCATCGGACAAAAAGGCGTCGTCGGCAAGGCCAGCCACCCGAGGCGACACCCAGGCATCGGCGGCGGCTTCGCAAGTTATAGCCAGCACATTCAGATCATCGACGCGGGCGAATGGCCAGGACTCGGCGGTCCCGTCCCGACGGGCTTCCTGAGGACCGGCCAGACGCTCCAGAACCGTCAGCCGGCTGGAGCCATACCCACGCGCCGTCAGCAAAGCTGCCGCCGCTGCTGGCGTCGTGCCATCCCGAGTCAACGCCACCAGCCGGGCCCCTGGATACAGCAGCCCAGCCAGGGCTTCCAACGGACGATTGTGCAGGCTCAAGGTCTCAACTTCGGCCTGGTTCCAACCCAGACGGGCACAGGCCAAGCTAAAGGCCGAAGGGGCTGGGACAATCACCCACTCGCCCGGCGCAAAATGCGCCGCGATCAACGCACCGATGCCATGACAGAGCGGATCACCACTAGCCAGCACGCAAACCGGGCGCCCTCGACGCCGTTCGATCTCTGGCCATAGGGCGCTCAACGGCTTTGGCCAACTCAAACGCTCGCGTCCATCCTCGGGCAGATGGGACAGCATGCGCTCGTCGCCGATCACCGTCCCGGCGCCTTCCACCAACGCCCGAGCAACGGCCCCTAACCCGGACAAGCCGTCCTCGTGCAGGCCAACCACCGACAGCCAGGCGCTCCGGTTTCCCTCGCTCATGCGCCCGATCCCATCATGCTGGTTCCGAGCCCAGCGCATTGACCGCCGCCGCCGCCATGGCGCTGCCGCCCAGCCGGCCCCGTAAGGTCAGGTAAGGAATCCCCAACGCGGCATCGATCAGGGCTTGTTTTGATTCGGCGGCACCGACGAAACCAATCGGGAAGGCAAAAATGGCCGCTGGCCGAGGACCGCCGTCGATCAGACGTTCCAGGAGCCGGAACAGCGCGGTCGGGGCGTTGCCGATGGCCACCACCGCCCCCGCCACCCGCTCTCCCCACAAATCCACCGCCGCCGCCGAGCGAGTGGTGCCGCCAGCCTTGGCCTGAACCGCCGCTTCCGGCTCATACAGGGTACACAAGACCGAGTTGTTCTGAGGCAAACGGCGCCCAATCACCCCTTCGGCCACCATCCGGCTGTCGACCAGGATCGGGGCCCCAGCCGCCAACGCCACACGGGCCGCATGGGCTACATCGGGCGTCCAGGCCAGATCATGGACCAAACTCGGTTGGCCGCTAGCATGAATGATACGAATGGCCAGATCATGGAGCCCTTCGGGCAAGGCCGAAAGATCGGTCTCACTCCGAATGATCTCGAAGGACCGGCGATAAATCTCGGCAGGATCACGCAGATAATCGAGCACGGCGCCAGCAGCTCCTCACATGAGAGGGGAAACAGAAACCAGAAAACACCCCATGGCAGGGGCGCCAAGGCGGCCTCCCCGGCCTAACCATCGACCGGCCACCGATCCTTTGAACGTGGGCCATTGGGATGATCAGCGAAAGGATGACCCGGACCATGACCATGATCGTGGCCGTGACCATGGTGGGCCGGCCCGACCGCAGCCTGTTTATCATGCCCGCAGCCGACGACGTCATCATGATCATGATGGGGGTGGTCATGGCCGTCATGATCGTGGCCATGACAGCCGTCGTGACCGTGATCATCGTGATCGTGATCGTGATCGTGGTCGCAATCGTGATCGTGATCGCCACCAGGCCGCTCAAAGGCCAGAATGTCCGAGCGGAATCGGCATAGGCGGCAATTCATGGCCACATCGCCGGCCAACGCCCCTTCAATCCGCGCCGCGAACACATCGACCACGCCGGGGTGATCCTTGAGATAGGGAGCTTCGACGAACTCCAACTGGGGATAACGGAGCGCCGCCGCTGCCAGGGTTTCACGCAAACGGCGCACCAGCACGCCGGTAAACAGCAGGTACGGAAACACCACGATCCGTCGATATCCCAACCGAGCGGCGTGGTCGATGGCCGGTTCCAGGTGCGGGAACGTCACGTCGAAATATCCAAGCTCGCCCCAGCCAAAGCCCAAGCCTTCCCAGAGCAGGCGCATAACCTTGGACAGATCGCCGTTGGCGTCGGGATCGGAGCTGCCGCGCCCCAGCACCAGCAGCAAGGTCTCGTCACGCGGCACAGCGGGCCCAGCTGCCGCCAGCGCCTCGGAAATACGATCAGCGGCAGCCGTCAGCAGGCTGGGGTCAATGCCAAACACGCGGCCATAGATGACCTCGACGTCGGGATGGCGGGTTTCAAAGGCCCGAATCACATTCGGGATGTCGGTTTTGGCATGTCCCGCCGCAAACAGCATGCAGGGAATCACCACGATCCGTCGGGCTCCCTGGGCCGCCAAACGCTCAAGGGCATCCGGGAGCAACGGTTCCGACAGTTCCAGAAAACCATAATCGACCTTGTAGCGAGGCAATCGCGCTCGAACGCGTTCGGCCACCACCCGGAACTCGGCGGCCCCATCGGCATGCCGCGTCCCGTGCCCGCACAACACTACGGCCAGCCCGCTCTCCTCAGTCACCCTCAGTCTCCCCGTCTTCCAGACGAACGCCAAGGCTCCAATGTGTCATGTTTTCGGGGCGTCCGCATGGCTTTTCCGTGTCATACCCTCGAGCCTCGATGGTGATTCATCAAGGCTGCCCTCAAACGCCGGGCGGGCGCATCCGCGCCCCCTAGAGTCCACACACTGGGGCTTCGCGTCCACGAGGGCGCCGGGCCGCCGTCGCGGCCCGAGGCGCGGCGACGTGTCCGCATCAAGGCCCGCCGGTATCACCCCTTGCCCTCGGCGACGGCGAGGGGTATAGCTGCCGGGCGCCACGGTAAAGGGCAAGGTTCGCCATGCAATCGCTTGTTCTCCTGATTGACACAGTTTTAAACATTTACATCTGGCTCCTGATTGCCTCTGCGGTCCTGAGCTGGCTGGTGGTGTTCAACGTCGTAAACACTCGCAATCAGGGTGTCATCGCCGTTGGCAATTTTCTTTATCGGATTACCGAGCCGCTGTTGCGGCCCATCCGGCGGATCCTGCCCAATTTTGGTGGCATCGATATTTCGCCGGTTGTTCTGATTCTGCTGCTGATTTTCCTTCAGAATTTGTTACGTGAATACGGCTTTGCTTCCAGCCATTTCGGCGATGTCGGCGGCGGTTTTGGGATGTTACCGGGGCTGTTGGGATCGTTCATCGCCTGACCCGGCCCTCCCGAGTCCAGATATGGCCCCCCGCCCCCCGGATCAGGGCATTTTGCCCTTTGTGGCGGTGGCGGGTGGTGTTCGCGTGACATTGCGAGTGACGCCCGGCGCTTCGCGCACCGGGTTTGCTGGCTTTGCCGAAACCGCGAACGGAGGACGGGCGCTGAAGGTTTCGGTGACGGCGATTGCCGAAGATGGCCGCGCCAATGAAGCGGTGATCAAGTTTCTAGCAAAGGCATGGCGCCTGCCGAAATCCAGCCTCGATCTGGTCGTCGGCGCTACCGATCGGAATAAAGTTATCCACGTCTCCGGATCGCCGGAACAGTTAATGCCCCTGCTCATCGGGGGACTTCCCGAGGAATACAGATCATGAGCCAAGCATCCCTCATCGATGGTAAGGACTTCGCCGCTCGCTTGCGGGCTCGGGTCGCCACCCAAGCGGCGGATTTGACCGCCCGCACCGGCATCGTGCCGGGATTGGCTGTGGTCTTGGTGGGCGATGACCCGGCTAGCGCGGTTTATGTCCGCAACAAAGAACGGGCGCTGGACAGTGCCGGGATGCACTCCCTGGATCATCGGTTGCCCGCCACAACCGAACAAGCGACGCTGTTGGCGCTGATCGATCGGCTCAACCAAGACCCGGCCGTTCACGGCATTCTGGTGCAGTTGCCGTTACCCCGCCACATCGACACTGCGACGGTGTTGGCCGCCATCGCACCGGAAAAAGACGCCGATGGGTTTCATGTCACGAATGCCGGCTTGTTGGCCGTGGGCAGGCCGGGAGTGGTTCCCTGTACGCCTCTAGGCTGTTTGATGCTGTTGCGCGACGTGCTGGGGCGAGACCTAGCCGGGCGGCGGGCGTTGGTGATTGGACGATCGACCATCGTTGGGCGGCCCATGGCGCAACTGCTGCTGAATGCCGATTGCACCGTGACCATGGCGCATTCCCGGACACGGGATCTGGCCGAAACTTGCCGCCAAGCCGATATTCTGATCGCAGCGGTGGGTCGCCCCGAAATGGTGCGCGGCGATTGGATCAAGCCGGGCGCCGTTGTTATTGATGTCGGCATGAACCGTTTACCGCCGGCTTGTGGTGAAACTGGCGGCGGTCGGTTGGTGGGCGACGTTCATTTTGCCGAGGCGCTTGAGGTGGCCGGCGCTGTGACTCCGGTTCCGGGCGGGGTTGGCCCCATGACCATTGCCTGTTTGCTGGTGAATACACTGGCCGCCGCCTGCCGTCGGGTTGGCCTGCCGGTTCCTGTGGAGGCGGTTCCATGAGGAATGCACGCGCATGCCAACGATTCAAACGATTATCGCCCTCCTCGACAGTCTGTTGAATGGGACTGTCGGAGACGTTATCGAGACCCTGCCGCTGAACGGAATCGAAAAGCGGTTTTATACATTCTATCTGGCCAATCAGAACCCCTATCTTGCCAATACCCACAGATCCCAACTGTCCCAAGATCTGTGGGTGGCGTTGCTCTTGAATTGCTGGTCCCCGAAGTCGCTATCGAATAAAAATGGATATTATGTTGAATTTGGCGGCTTTGACGGACTGACTTTTTCAAATTCTTATCTCTTTGAAAAGAATTTTAATTGGAAAGGCATCATCGCTGAACCCAATCGATGTTTTTCCGATCAATGTCGAGAAAATAGATCTTGCATTATCGATAACCGATGTATCTGGTCTGAGTCTCATAAAAAATTTAATTTTAATACGGTCCCAAATTCGCCAGAACTCGGCACTCTAGAAATATTTGAAAAGACCGATTGCCATATTGATGAACGGATGGCTGAAAAACAACTGGTTTCTGTGGAAACTGTTTCTCTAATTGATTTACTAACAGAGCATAGAGCACCTAGAATTATCGATTACTTATCGATTGATACCGAAGGCAGCGAACTCGATATCCTTAATGCCTTTGATTTTGACAAATATATTTTTAAAATAATTTCCATTGAACATAATTTTACCGATAGTCGTGAGAAGATTTGTGCGCTTATGGCTCAAAATCACTATATGCGATTGCCTAGAAATGTCAGTTATTGTGATGATATGTATATCAATACAAAGAGAAGCCCTCATTTAACCCGCATTCATCATTGGTTGATGGAAACGTAGAATCGTTTATTCATCATCGGTACCGGCTCCCGCTGCTAAAAACTGCTGGGCAACAAAGCCGGTTTGACCGCCCGCTGTCTTAATCCGAGCCCACCCGTCGATCCGGGCTAAAAGCTCCACCGTGTCTGATTGATACAAGCGCCCAACCGCCGCATGCGCCGCCCCTGGACCATCCCGCAAGACCAATGTCCCGGTGCTAACATGCCAGAGAATCGACGGCGGCGGTGCTGGCACTGGAGGTGATGACGGAACCGTGGCCGCCAAGCGTGACGGCGGCGGCGGCAAGGCTGGACCGGGGGGAAGCGCCGGCGCTTGGCTGGCGGCAATCAACGCCTGCCCCGCAATCAGCGCCAACTGATCGACGACGGTCCAGGCTCCAACCGCCCCTCCCACGATCAAAAGGACATGGAGATAAAAGGCCCATGAAGCCAGAGGCCGCCAGCGATCCGGCGGCGATTCACGCCCTCCCGCCCCGAGTAAAATCCGCATCTTCTCAAGCTTTTGACGCATTTCCGGGCGCTCGACCAAGCGAATCGCCTGATCTAAAGCCGACCGCGCCAGGGCGGGCTTACTGGCTCCCAGAAAATAGAGCGCCTGTTGACGCAACAGCGCAGCATTCAGATCGCCTGGCTTTTCCCCGCCCTTCAGATTCTGCCACAGAGCCTTGACGGTCCAATACGGCCCCCAAGGCACCCCCCACCAACCCAGCGCCCATGTGGTCAGCGAAGCCTTCAGCCCCCGACGATCGGCGCAAGAACGGCAGAATACGCCCTGAACCGGCTGGCGGCGCGTTCCGATTCCATAGCTGATCACCCGCCAATAGGTGACATAGCGGGGTTGAGCGGTCACTGTACCGCAGCCTGAACAGGCGATGGCCGCAACGCTTTTGTCCGCCGCTCCTGGAGAAGCCCCTGGAGACGGGCGGGCCGCTCTGGAAGACCGAGTCCGACCAGCGGCAGCCCCCCCTCCTGAAGGCGACGGAGCCGGCCCCGACGAAGACGGCGATGCTGGCGCCGGGGGCAACTCCTGTGCCCGAGCATCATACTGCGCCCGCGTCACCGGATCGCTCAGAACCTGATACGCCTCATTGAGACGCTGAAAGGCATCCTTGGCGCCCGCGCCCGTATTATGATCCGGGTGAACATGCTTGGCCTGTTGGCGGAAAGCCAACTTAATCCGTTCCGCCGTGGCGGTCGAAGGCACCCCCAGCCTTGCGTAATACCCCATCGGGTCTTTGCGTTCGGGGCTGTCCACCATTCACATCCCGCCTTTTGCCAGCCTAAAACCGCGCTTGTATTATTTGCTACCCAGGAAAAATCGCAAGCAATCCGTGATTCACGGCGCAGGAAAGGCCCGGCTGGTGCGTTTTCAGCGCACCAGTAGGATGGGACGTCCAAGGGCGCGGACGCCCCGCCCGGCATCTGATACCGGCGAGCTATAACGATGACACACTGCCGGTATCGGGCCGCGACGACGGCCCCGCGCGCCCATGCGCGCGAAGCCAAGGGCGCGGATGCGCCCGCCCGGCGTCTGAGGGCGGCCTTGATGGGGCAACATCAAG
>CAIXKV010000085.1 GCA_903920145.1 uncultured Rhodospirillales bacterium | reverse complement strand
TACTGACACATCGCCGGTATCGGGCCGCGACGGCGGCCCCGCGTCCTCGTGGACGCGAAGCCAAGGGCGCGGATGCGCCCGCCGGGCGTCTGAGGGCAGCCTTGATGAGTCACCATCAAGGCCCGAGGGTATCACACGGGGGCTTCGCGCGGAGAGGCGCGCGGGGCCGCCGTCGCGGTCCAAGACCGGCACTGTGTCATTGTTATGGCTCGCCGGTATCATGCCGTCCCCCGCAGTTTCAAGCGACGCGCTAGCGCCGACGTCATCCGTCCATTCGGGTCCACTTCGGCCAGGACCGCCCGGAACGGGTCTAACTCGGGGTACATTTCGGCGAAGCCCTCCGGCGACATGGCGCTGTCTTTGGCCAAATAGAGCCGTCCGCCATGATCCCGGACGATCCATTCTAACCGGCCCAGCAAGGCCAGAGTTCCCGAACGGTGGGGGAAGTCCATGGCCAGGGTGTAGCCGGCTCGTGGAAAGGACAGGAAGCCGGCTCGCCCGTCGCCAAGTCGTTTCAGCACCGCCAGGAACGACGCGGCGCGTGCGCGGGAAGCCTCCTCCAGCAGCCGGCGAAGTGCGGTTGGCCCTTCGGCGGTGGGCACCACGCACTGGAATTGGTGAAAGCCGCGCCGGCCATACAGGCGATTCCACTGAAGGAGAGCATCCAGCGGATAAGAAAAGGTCTCATAGGCCAAAAGCCGCTGTCGTCCGCCCACCGGCACCCGCCGCCAATATAGGGCGTTGAAGGCCGCCACGGTCAGGGGATTAAGGGCAAAGCCGGGCAAGTCGATGGGCAGGCTCCGGGTCCGCCCGGATGGCGGCGGTGCGGGTTCGGCGGCAACCCGACCCACCTGGAGAATGCCGCGTCCTAACGCTCGGCCTCCCGAAAGGGCATCGATCCATCCCACTGAATGGGCGCCGGGCTCGGCCTCTTCCAGGGCGGCTAGAAAGCCGTCCAGGTCGGCGATGCGGCGCTCGTCAACCCTCATGCCGTTGGATTGGGTTTTGACCAGACGCAGGCAGACCGCCAAAATCACCCCGGTCAGTCCCACGCCGCCAGCGGTGGCCTGGAACAGCGCGGGTCTCTGGTCAGGACCGGCCCGGACGATCTCGCCCGAAGGCAGCAGCAGGTCAAGCCAGCGGACATGGTTGCAAAAGCTGCCGGCGCCTTCGTGGTTCTTGCCGTGGACATCATTGGCCACCGCTCCACCCAGCGTAACGAAGGCGGTGCCGGGTGAGACCGGGATCGTATAGCCTCGAGGCGGGAAGACCCGCAACAGGTCGGCGATGGTGACGCCAGGCTCGGCCACCACCTCGCCGGTTTCGGGATCGAAGGCCAACAGGCGGTTCAGGCGTTGGGTTAATAGCACCCGCCCGCCGGGATTGAGCCCGACATCACCGTAACTGGTTCCGGCACCATGGGCCAGAAGGCCGGAGGCATCGACGTCGGCCAGGGACGAGATCGCCTCCGACACCCGTTCTGGCCGGGTTGCCAGACAGGAGTCTGAGCACGTCCGCCCCCAACTTTGGAGGTTAAGGGCTTTCCACCTCATGGCTCCCGGTCCTTTGGATTCGAAAAGGCCAAGGAGGGGTGCTCCTTGGCCTGGGATCGGATCAGACTCAGAATTGATCTTCGGTCAACGCCATGACCACATGATGGCCTTGGGTGATCGGGGTCAGGAGCCCGGCAGCCTGGGGCAGCAGGTGCTCGGCGAAGAAGCGGGCCGTGATCAGCTTGCCGGTCAGGAAATTGACATCGGCGCCGCGTTGGCGCAGATCCTCGTCAGCCGCCGCCGCCGCCTTGGCCAAACCAACGGCCCCAGCCACCAGACCGAACATCCGTAGGTAATGGGATGCCCCCGCTGCGGCTGCCACCGGATCGGGCTTGAGGGTTTCAACCAACCACTGGGTGGCGGTTTCCAGCACAATCAGGCCGGCGCTTAGGCCGCCGGCAATGGCCGCCAGATCGTCGCCCGGACGTCCGCTCAGTTCGGCAACCAGGGCTTTGGCTTCCGTCAAGAAGGCTTGGACGGCGGCGCCCCGATCGCGGCCCAGTTTGCGGAACACCAGATCGTTGGCCTGGATGCCGTTGGTGCCTTCGTAGATCGGTGCGATGCGGGCATCCCGGTAATGTTGGGCGGCGCCGGTTTCCTCGATGAACCCCATGCCGCCATGAACCTGGATACCAAGGGAGGCCACTTCACAGCCCATATCGGTACACCAGCCCTTGACCACCGGAGTCAGCAATTCCAGGCGGAGCTGGGCGGCGGTGCGGGTCTCGGCGTCGGGGTGACGCTTGGAAATGTCGAACGCTCCGGCGGCTTCGTAGGCCAGAATCCGCCCGGCTTCGGTCTGCGCCTTCATGGTCAGCAGCATCCGCCGAACGTCGGGATGATTGATGATCGCGACCGGCGGGTTTTTGGGATAGCGCAGGTCGCGGCTTTGGACTCGGACCTTGGCATAATCCCGAGCCTGTTGGTAAGCCCGCTCGGCGATGGCGACGCCCTGGAGGCCAACGCTCAGTCGGGCATTGTTCATCATCGCGAACATATATTCCAACCCGCGATTGGGTTCGCCGACGATGTATCCGATGGCGCCGCCATTGTCGCCATAGCTGAGAACAGCGGTTGGGCTGGCCTTGATCCCCAACTTATGCTCGATGCCGGCGCAGCGCACGTCATTGTGCTCGCCCACCGAACCGTCGGGATTGACCAGGAACTTGGGCACCAGGAACAGCGAAATCCCCTTGGACCCGGCGGGGGCGTCGGGTAGACGGGCCAACACCAAATGAATGATGTTTTCCGCTTGGTCGTGGTCGCCGTAGGTGATGAAAATCTTCTGGCCGGTGATGCGATAAACGCCGCCGTCCTCGACGGCCTTGGTACGCACTGTGCCCAGGTCCGAACCGGCCTGAGGTTCGGTGAGGTCCATGGAGCCAGTCCACTCACCGGAGATCATTTTGGCCAGATAGGTGGCCTTTTGCTGGTCATCGCCATGTTCGGTCAAGAGGTCCACGGCCCCTTGATTGAGCATCGGGCACAAGCCAAAGGCCATATTGGCGGCCTGCCACATCTCTTGAACCGCAAAGGCCAGCGCCCAGGGCAAACCTTGCCCGTCATACTCCGGGTCAAACGGCACGCTGTTCCAGCCGGCCTCGACATATTGGCGGTAGGCTTGGCGGAAGCTTTCGGGCTGGCGCACCGCCCCGTTTTCGAGCACTGAACCCTCGTGATCACCGATATGGTTGATCGGCGCCAGGACGCCCGCCGCGAATTTTCCGGCTTCATCCAGGATGGTTTCGACCAAATCGGGGGAGGCGGCCTCGTATCCCGGCAGAGCCGCGATACGGTCGATGCCGACGACCCGGTTCAGGACAAACCGCATGTCGGCGATGGGGGCAGTGTAAGGGACCATGGCGGGCTAGGGCTCCCAAAAAAGCGATGCCAAAAAAGCGATGCCAAAAAAGCGATGGACGACGGTACCACTCGCTACCAAGACCGATTGGCGGGTCGAGAGCAAGAGGCAGGTCATCGCGATACTGGCGGATCTGACCAGCGTCTTAAGGATGGCGGCAAGACCCGAGGGGATGACTGCCGCCGATGGCGTTGGTCAGTCCGATTCGCGCTGGTTGCGATCGGCCAGCAGGCTGGCCTTGGACAGTTCCTCAAAGGTCTCGCGGGCCTGTTTCAGATCGCCGAGAGTTGTGGTCGGTTCGTAAGGGCCCTTGGTCCCGATCGCCTCACGCGCAAATTTCCACGCCACATCCAGATAGTGGTGCTTGGCCACCTGCTCGGCTCGAGCGATGTCAAAGGCACGTTCCACCGCATTGATCATGATGCAACCTTCCCCTGGTATGGTATCGGCTACACCCCCTCGGCGCGTCGCGCGTCTCCTCTCGACAGGGCGCGTCGCGCTTCTCTTTCCGACGGGGCGCGTCTTACGTCACTCCTAACATGAGCGAAGCGGTTTGGCGATGGGTCTCCCTAATGGCCGAGATTGGTGATCTCTACCCGGCGATTAGCAATGGCGTTGGGATCCCTGGGGTCTAGGGGGGCACGGGCGCCTTGACCGGAGGCTTCCAGTCGGGTCGGAGTGATGGCGAAATGTTGGAGCAGATAGCTTCGAACCGCATTGGCTCGGGCTTCTGACAGTTTTTGGTTCCGGGTGGCCGAGCCGAGAGCGTCAGTATGCCCGATGATCCGAAAGCGAATGTCCTTGGCGCTGGGAGAGGTCATGGCGGCGCCGATCTGGTCGAGAATCTGGTGAGCATCGTCGGTCAGGCGGGCCGAAGCGAGTTCAAACTTGATTTCGAAATTGGCCGTGTAGACCGGGAGGACCGCCGGAGCGGGTTGGGTCGCTGGGGCCGGAGTGGAAGCCAGAGCAGGAGGGGGGGGCGGGGGCGTTGGAGCGGGTTTCGCCACAGCCACCGTTGCCGGGTGGGGGGGCGGTGTGGTGATGGCCAGTGGCGTTGGGCTGGCCGTGTCAACAGTCGAGTCCCGAGTCGCGGAGGGACGGATCGGGACCGGGATTTGGGTCAAGGGTGGGCAGCCGGGTTTGTCGAGCCCCAGCGCCGCTGCGATTTCGCAATCGGTGGGATTTTCATGCAAAATGGACGTGCCTTGGGCGAACGCCAACGTGACGGCCTGGGGTGACAGGCCCCCCCCGGCGATCCCGATCAAGGCCCAAGCGGTCGTCTTGCGCATCTCGAGATCCCCCTCGTGGTTCCTGATGACAGGCCAGCCCGGCCAAGTTTCCTTTTCTTGTCAAGTAAAAACAGTTCGCCCCTCTGAGGGGATTGCAAAGAAACGTGGATCAAAGGAATGGGCCAAAGGGTGTGGCCAAAAAAGGCGTGGGTTGACAGGGGCGTCAGGACCGCCAATCTTTGGGACGCGGGGGCCGTGTGATACCCTCGGGCCTTGATGGTGACTCATCAAGGCTGCCCTCAGACGCCGGGCGGGCGCATCCGCGCCCCCTAGAGTCCACACACTGGGGCTTCGCGTCCACGAGGACGCGGGGCCGCCGTCGCGGCCACCGGCGATGTGTCAGTATC
>CAIXKV010000084.1 GCA_903920145.1 uncultured Rhodospirillales bacterium | reverse complement strand
GCGGTCAAGGCCGAAGTCGCCGCTGTGAAGACCGATGTTGCTGCGGTCAAGGCCGAAGTTGCCGCTGTGAAGACCGACGTTGCTGCGGTCAAGGCCGAAGTTGCCGCTGTGAAGACCGACGTTGCTGCGGTCAAGGCCGACATCGCCGCTGTAAAGGTTGACGTCGCCTTAGTCAGGGCGGAGGTCAAGACCGTCGCAGCCGAGACCAAGGCCGACCTCCTGCGCTGGATGTTCGGCGCCATGGCGGCGCAAACAGCGCTGATCGTCGGCCTCCTGAAGCTGCTCGGACACTGAAGCAGCCTCATGCTGGTACGAGCTTAGTTTGGCGGAAGCCATGTCATACCGGCGAGCTATAACGATGATACCGGCGAGCCCTGATACTGGCACATCGCCGGTATCGGGCCGCGACGGTGGCCCCGCGTCCTCGTGGACGCGAAGCCAAGGGCGCGGATGCGCCCGCCCGGCGTCTGAGGGCAGCCTTGATCAGTCAACATCAAGGCTCGATGGTATCAGGGGCAGAACTGGCGACTAAGGGCGATATCGCGGACGTTAAACGCGACGTGCGGGAACTATAAAGATAGACGCTCGGCTTGAAGCCGTTGATGCCCGATTTCGTGTTTCATTAAGAATAACCCCAGCCGCCGCTTCGGGGGACGGCTTAAGCCATAAGCGCCCTCTTCCCTTCACAGCAGATTGGCCCTCAGCCAATGGGGCAGGAACCAGATGTCGGAGGTGGCGTCCGGGGATGTGAGGTTGACGGTGCAGGTCATGCCTGCCGCGATTTCGATATCTGAGGGACTCCAATCGATGTGGACCCGCACCGGAATGCGTTGAGCGAGGCGGACCCAGGTGAAGACCGGATTGACAGTGACCAGCCCGCCGGTTCCAGCTTTGCCGTTTTCGTCTGAGATGCCGCGCGTCAGGCTTTCGACATGCCCCTTGAGCGGTGTTGCGAATCCCATCAACTGAATGAAGACCGGAGCGCCGGCCTTGATTTGGGAGAGCTTGGTTTCCTCGAAATAGGCGGCCACCCAAAAGGAATCCCGATCCAACAACACCACCGAGGTCTGACCGACGGGGACATAGTCGCCGACTCGCAGCCTTAGGTTAGTGACGTAGCCATTGACCGGAGAGCGCACCACCGTTTTTTCTAAATTGAGTTCCGCCAATGCCAATTGTGCGCGGGCCTCATCATAATTCGCGGCAGCCACGGCGGCACTGACGGAATACTGGTCTTTTTCTTCGTTGGAAGCGGCCAGATCGCTCAATCGGGCGCGCCGTTCACTCTTGAGTTGGGCCAACCGAAGGTCTTGTTTGCGGCTTTCGACAACGGCTTTGGCCTGCGCCTCGGCAATGCGGAACCGCTCGGGATCGATGGTGAACAGCACATCGCCCTTATTGACGATCTGGTTGTCATTGACTCTGATCTCGGCAATCGGTCCGGCAATTTCCGGGGCGATGGTGACGGTTTCAGCACGAACGCGGCCGTCGCGGGTCCAAGGAGCCGTCATATAATGGTGCCACAGACTAACCACCAGATCCGCCGCAACCAAAACCAGAACCAGGGTTAAACCGACCCGCAAAATTTGGCGCAACACCGGATTTCCTCACCTTCTTAAGACAATGGCACCAGAGCCGCCAAGATCACCCCAAACAAAGCAATTTCGAACAGCGCCGGATGCCAGACAAACGCCAGAACCCCCAAACGAGCCAACCCCCACCGGCACACCAGAAAGATCGGGGTTGCCAGTAACAAATAAAGAACGATAGGCGCCACATAGGCCCCACCCAGGTTAACTTCTTTTAACATGATGATCGTCCTGAATCTGCGTCATTTACCGATTTCCAAAGGCCATGGCCCTTGTGGGGGCCGAGGGCAAAGCTCCCGCTCTAAAAAACCGACGATTGCGGCCAATCAGAAACGCCACCTCAATCAACGAAGCCGCAACCCGAACCAAAATATGCGCGTCTCCAGCACGTTCCCGTTCAGCCAACAGCAGCAGGCCCGCCGCCGATCTCCGCAGCGCCCGAACAACTCCTGCCGGAGTCCGGCCCAAATGACGCAGCGCCCGCCACGACGGCGTCATCACATCGGTCAGCGTGCGATCAGTGGCGATCTCCGCCAACAGCCGCCGGGCCCGGATGATTTCCCGACCAATCCGCAAAGACGCGAACCCGCCACGGATCAATCCATCATCACTCATCTCCGCAACCCTCATCCGTCCCAGCAGCCGAAGCATCCGATCATGCATCCGGGACTCCCACGCTGCCGGCGCGACGGCAGGGCCACTCGCTAACAAGGCTTCGATGTCGCGGCGAATGGTCCGAATCATGGCGCGAACGTGGCCCTGGGGATCGCTTGGCAAGATCAAACGAAACACGACCATGGACAAGACCCCGCCGGCCAGCGTGGCCAGCACACTGTTCAAATACAGATTGGCGTCATAGACCATGGGATTGGTGGGCGTCAGCATGACCAAATAGAACACCATGATCCCAATGCCGATAAAGACGGTTTTCGGATTGGTCGCCAGGACCACCGCCAGAAACAGGCACGGCCCCAGCACCAAACATAACCCAAAGAAATCATCGGCCATCGGCAACAAAGAATTGAGACTGACCCAGCCCAAGACGGCGGCAATGGTACACCCCTTGACGAATTCAACGGCATCCTGTTCTGGATGATCGCGCATGGCCAGCAAACCGACATTGGGAACCACGACGCCAACCATCATCCAACCATAGGGCCAGCCGGATAAAATCCAGATCGCCCCGGCGAACCAAACCGCCACCGTGGCCCGAAGGCCATTGATCATTCCGCCCCGCCAATCGAGATGAAAGGCAAGAGCCCCTGGACGTCGCAGGGAGTCCCAGCCCTCGCGACCGGGGGGAGGCAGTCGCCCGGCCCCCAGGGCCATCACCCCGGCCAGAGCAACCCCCAATTCATCAAGAACCTCGGCCAATCGGTCATGGGCCACCAGGGATGGCAGATCATTCGGGTCCAATCCGGCTTCGATGTCTGATTCCAGTTGAGCCAACCGTTGAGCCAAGCCGGTCAGTCGCACCCCGGCGGCGCGTGGCTCATCCTCTCCCAAGGCAGCCTCAATCTCGGACAACAACGCCAGACTTTCAGCCATTCTGGAGATCAAGATCGGATCAGACTCACGGTTTGCGGGGCGGGTCGCCACCCGCCGCAACGCTTCATGCAGCGACGCCGCGCCCGCCAACACGCCCAACATGGCTGCCAAGGCCGCCCGTAACGTATCCCGCAGCGGAGCCACTTCGGCAGATTCGGTCGCGGCAAATTCCAAAAGAGCATCCAGCTCGATAATCTCGGCCCCCAGCTTGCGGCGCAACGGCTGGATACGTCCGGTGTGGTCATCCGACAAGGCCAACCGCACATAGCTATTGACGCTCCGCATGGTACCGCGCAGCCTAGCCCGCAATCCCCGAACCGCCGAGCGAGAGGTCAGCAGAGCCGCCACCAACCCCGAACACACGATCCCGATGGTGACAACTGAAACCCGGCTGGTCATCAGATCAAACATCTGATCCGGGGCATCGACGCCGGGCAAGACAATCAGCACCACCGTATATCCAGCCAAAACGCTTTCATAAGACCGGAAATTCCGCAGTAGGGTCGAGGCCAAGGTACACAAGCCCATCCACAGGCTAAGGCCAAGCATGAACAATTCAGGGCTTTGGGAAAACATCCCCATCAGTGCAATGGCCATCACGGCACCGATCAAAGTGCCAAAAAGGCGAGCGGTGCTTTTGGCCAACACCATCCCGTGAACCGGATGCGCGACCAACAAAACGGTTACGGCCGCCGAATAGGGGGTTCCCAGCTCCAAAACATAGGCCACCCCCAACGCCATCAAGGCCGCCAGAGTGGTTCGGGCGGCATGGCCCCAGGTGGCGACCAGCGCCGACGGCAACCAGTCCCCCCGGCACAAGGCCTGCCAAATCAGAGTTGGTCTTGAACACAAAGCTGCCAGCACCGAACATCACCCACACAATGCAACCGTTAAACAGAGAATACCGGCGGCAACGACCATGATACCGCCGGCCTGCACACCCGCAAGGAGGCGTGGTCTCCTTGATCTCAAGACGTTACGGGAAAATCGTCCGGGGTTCAAAGGGACAAACCGGCCCTTTGCGGGTGAAGACAGAACCGATAAAAAGTTCCGATCCTTTGTGTCACCGATCAATTGGCCGCAACGGGCCCATATTGCAGTGAAACACCAGCCCCATTACCATCTGGACTCACTGTCTGACAAGCAGATGTCGCCAATGCCAGAACCAGTACCAGAATTGAAGCAATTCTCATGACCTTGATCTCCGACAAGATGGTTTATATGCCTTCTTTTTGAAACGACCAATATTTTTTATATTTAAGATATTGGCGTTTCGTGATGACATAATTTAGCATGTTAAATTTCTGTAACCATCTCCGGATTTCGCACATTGACTGTGCGTATATGCACAGCTTTGCGCCGAACCTCGCCATCGTGATGATTGGCGAAGGATAAACGGTCTGGCAAACTGGCTAAATAGATGTTTACCGCAGTGACCGAGCGGTCATCATGACTCTGGAGGGTGCCCATGGACTGGGAGAGTTTGAAATTTTTCTTAGCCGTTGCCCGCACGGGAACGCTGGCTGGGGCTGGGCGGACATTGGGCGTTAAACACTCGACGGTTTTACGGCGGATTGCCTCATTGGAAATCAGTACTGGTCTTAAACTGTTCGATAGACACTCTACCGGATATGCTCTCACTGAAGCCGGTCGGGAAATGTTGGGGGCGGCCTCTGTGGTCGACGAAGAGATTGTAACTCTGGAGCGCCGCTTGTCGGGCCGGGATACGCGATTGACTGGAACCGTTCGCCTTGCAACCCTGGGCGTCTTAGGCCCCTGGCTTTGTGAAGCTTTGGCGGGTTTTCGGTTACTACACCCCGGCATCCATTTCGAAGTCGCGATTTCATCAGCAATTGTCAATTTGGCGCGCCATGAAGCGGACATTGCCGTTCGGATCAGCAATGCGCCACCAGACACATTGGTTGGACGGCGGATCGCGTCGATTGTTCATGGCGTTTACGCTGCTGATACACACCCGGCCGCAGCAACGTCTCATCCAAACTTAACCGCTTATGATTGGATTTCGTACAATAGCAGCCGATCCGAGCTGGCCCAATTTCGATGGATTGCCGCCAACATCCCCGCTGAAAGGGTGGTTTTTCGCACCAACGACACCGATTTGATGCTTTCAGCCGTCCAAGCCGGGTTAGGGCTGGCGATTTTGCCCTGTTATCTCGGCGACCGGGGCAGCGGGGTTCGTCGCCTGACAACGATCCTGGAAAATCTCCATGAAATATGGCTTCTGACCCACCGAGACCTCAGACGAACGCCCCGCATTCGCGCGGTCATCGACTTCCTAGCCCACGACATGGCCCGCTACCGGGACCGGATCGAAGGACGAACCCAGGAAGTGTCGGTCTATACATCTTGAGGGCAAAGACCATTCGGAGGCCTTGCCCTCATCCCCCACCAGGCCCCCCTGCCTGGACTGGTCAAAGACCATTAAGAACAAAAAAGACCTCAGCCCATTTCAGCCCGTACTTTTTCCCGCAACAAGTCAATCGGCTGCTGTCCACCGCCGGCCTCGTAGTGCCAGAAGGTCCAGCCATTGCACGCCGGCAACCCTTGAACAGCCGCACCCACCTGATGGATCGAACCGCGATGATCGCCCAGATGATTGGATGCAATCAACGTCCCATCAGCCCTGACTTTGGCATGATGAAGTCGACGATGATCGAACAGCATGTCTCCAGGCTTGAGTAAGCCCCGCTCGACCAACTGACCGAATGGAACGCGAGGGGCCTGACGCTTGGATTTGGCCTCAATCAGCGACAGATCAGCAACCTCAGGCGCGGCCGCAATCCGCGCTTCGGCTGCCGCCGCATAATGAGCCTCGCGCTCCAAACCAATCCACGACCGCCCCAACCCCTTGGCCACCGCCCCCGTGGTTCCCGTGCCAAAAAATGGGTCCAAAACCAAATCGCCGGCACGCGTTGACGCCATCATTACCCGATACAACAGCGCCTCGGGCTTCTGGGTCGGATGCAGTTTACTGCCACCGCCCCCCTTCAACCGTTCCTGGCCAGTGCAAACCGGCAAAAGCCAATCACTACGCATCTGAAGGTCTTCATTCAGGGCCTTCATGGCTTCGTAATTGAAATGATAACGGGCATCTTTGTCCTTGGAAGCCCAAATCAAGGTCTCGTGAGCATTGGTAAAACGAGTGCCGCGAAAATTCGGCATCGGATTGGTCTTACGCCACACAATGTCATTCAGAATCCAGAACCCCAGATCCTGAAGAATGGCCCCGATCCGGAAAATATTATGATAACTGCCGATCACCCACAGGCTGCCGGTATCTTTCAGAACATGACGCACCCCGCCCAACCAAGCACGGGTGAAGTGATCATAGGCGGCAAAATCGGCAAACTTATCCCAAGCTTCGTCAACCCCCTCTACCCGAGTGTGGTTTGGTCGAAGCAGATCGCCGCCCAATTGCAGATTATAGGGAGGATCCGCAAAGACCATATCGACAATACCGCCGGGCAATCCATTCATGATCTCGACGCAATCGCCGACCATCACGCGGTTGGGCAGAACCAAAGGAGAGGTTAGAGGAGTGCGTTTCATGAGCCTGTACCGCTTGCCAGCGTTGCCGGGCCGGTGCCGACGCTCCCGTGTTACCACAGGAGCTACCGTTCCCGGTTCGATACATTTATCATAGAGTCGATTCGCCCCCTTCCGTCAAGGAAGATTTTTCAGCGACTCGATCAGCGCCCGCGATTAGCGCCCGAATCGGTGCAAAAGTGGCACGGTGATGAGGAGTTACCCCCCAGCGGCGCAACGCGGCCAAGTGATCTGTGGTGGGATAACCAGCATTCTGGTGCCAACCGAACTGCGGAAACGCCTCGGACAACCGCTCCATTTCCTGATCTCGGGCCACTTTGGCAATGATCGACGCGGCGGCAATGGACAGGCTGTACTGGTCGCCCCGGACGATTGCCGTGGCCGGGCATGGCAACTCGCTCGGCACATTCCGGCCATCGACCAGCACATGATGAGGCTGAACCCCCAACCCGGCGACGGCTCTGGTCATGGCCAGCAGGGCGGCCTGCAAGATATTCAGACTCTCGATTTCGCGAACCGAGGCAACACCGATGGCATAGGCCACCGCGACAGCCTGGATTTCGGGTGACAGCCGCTCTCGAGCCATCCGAGAGAGCTTTTTGCTGTCGTTGATGGCGTGAGCCAGCGTCATCGGGAAATTGGTAACGGGCAGGATCACGGCGGCAGCCATCACCGGACCCGCCAGCGGGCCGCGTCCGACCTCATCGACGCCGCAAATCCAGCGGCCTAAGGCGGCCCCGGCCTGCTGTTCGTGACGAAAATCGGGATGGGGACGATCGGCGGTGGTGCGATCAGAGGATTTTATTTTCATAGGGCGCAACCATAACCGGACAGCATCAACATTGCAAAACCCCGAAGCATCACCCGGTTGCATTGACTCAATCGGCCTCCAAGCGCACAGTCTCCACGGCATTCAGCCGGGGTGACGGCTTGCGGGAATGAGGGGCACAAGGATGGAACGGGATCAGCCAGAGCACCAGGCCACCGAGACCCCCAGCCTGATCGGTGACTGGTCCCTGAATGACAAGGCGATTCTGATCACCGGCGGCACCGGCTCTTTCGGCAAGGCTATGGTGGCGGCGATTGTTGATCGCTGGCGCCCTCGCCGCCTCGTCATCTTTTCGCGTGACGAGATGAAACAGTACGAGATGGAGCAACGGTTCCCCGTCGTGCGCTATCCGTTTCTCCGCTACTTCATCGGCGACGTCCGCAGTCTGCAACGCCTGGAAATGGCCATGCGAGACATCGACTATGTGGTTCATGCGGCGGCGCTCAAGCATGTTCCCATCGCCGAATACAACCCGTTTGAATGTATCCAAACCAATATCATCGGCGCCGAGAATGTGGTGCGGGCGGCGCTGCATGCTCGGGTTCAGCGGGTGATCGCGCTCTCCACCGACAAGGCGGTCAGTCCGATCAATCTGTATGGCGCCAGCAAGCTGGCTGCCGAAAAAGTCTTCGTGGCGGCCAATAATCTTTCAGGGCCCTTGCCCACCCGTTTTGGCATCGTCCGCTACGGCAATGTGCTGGGGTCTCGGGGCAGCGTGCTTCCGCTGTTTCGCCGTCTGATCACCGAGGGCGTCCAAGCTCTGCCCATCACCGATCCGCGCATGACCCGGTTTTGGATCACCCTGCCCCAGGGGGTAGCATTCGTTCTGGGCGGACTGGCCCGAATGACCGGCGGCGAAATTTTTGTCCCCCGCATTCCCAGCATGCGCGTGGTCGACTTGGCGCGGGTGATGGCACCCCACCTTCCCGTTACAGTGGTCGGCATTCGGCCGGGAGAAAAGCTGCACGAGGTTCTGATCACCGACAGCGAGGCCCCCCACACCTTTGTGGATCGAACCTTCGGCCACTACGTGGTTGAACCTTCGTTCCGGGGCTGGGAACCGGCGGCTCCCGAGCATGGCACAGCCCTCCTCGACCCGGTCCCGGAAGGATTCAGCTACACCTCCGATCACAACGACCAGTGGCTCGGTGACGCCGTGTTGCGCCGTGTCCTCAATGAAGAACAATGAAGACCCCGGCTCAGAAAAGAAACCCGGATTATCGACCGCACACTCCGAAGACATGACCCAAGCCCTGCCCTTTCTCCCCTATGGCCGCCACCACATCGATGACGATGATGTGGCGACGGTGGTTGCCGTTCTACGCAGCGAGGCCTTGACCACCGGGCCGGCGGTCCCAGCGTTCGAGGCGGCCTTGGCGACGGCAACCAGAGCACAGCACGCTATTGCCTGCGGCAACGGAACCGAGGCGCTCCACCTGGCGCTGCTGGGACTAGGGCTAGGGCCAGGGGATTGGGTGGTAGTGCCAGCCATCACCTTTCTTGCCACGGCTAACGCAGTACGGATGGTCGGAGCCGATGTGGTGTTCGCCGATGTCGATCCTGATACCGGCTTGATCACAACCGAAACCGCCGCCGCCGCCGCCGCCCGAGCCCCTGGGCCGGTTCGGGCGGTGCTGCCGGTCCATCTGGCCGGTCAGTTCGGCGACTTGCCGGCGCTGGCGGACCTAGCCCGCGCCCATGGCTGGGCGGTGGTCGAAGACGCCTGCCACGCCATTGGAACTCGCTATGATTTAGGCACTGAGTGCACGGGTGTGGTTGGCGATGGTCGCTGGGCCGACGCCACGACCTTCTCGTTCCACCCAGTCAAAACCATCGCCATGGGAGAAGGCGGCGCTGTCACCACCAATAACCCCGATCTAGCCCACCATATGGCCCGCCTGCGCTGCCACGGCATGGTGCGCGAGGCCACCAACTTCCAGCACCCGGCCCAAGCCTTCGCCGAAGATGGCCGCGCTCATCCCTGGTACTACGAGATGACTGAGTTGGGCTTCAATTACCGGGCTTGTGATCTGCAATGCGCGCTTGGACTGTCGCAGCTCGCCAAGCTGGAGCACTTCGCGGCTCGCCGCCGGGACTTAATGAACCAATACACCGCCGCACTGGCCCCACTCGCCCCCCATGTCCGGCCCCTCGCCCGAACCCCCGGTGTCCTCCCCGCTTGGCATCTGCACATCGTGCGGATCGCGTTCCAGGATATCGGCACCACACGAGACGCCGTGATGGCGCACCTGCGCGCCGCTGGCATTGGTAGCCAAGTCCACTATATCCCGGTGCCTTGGCAACCCTACTACCGGCACCGCTCGACACCGCCACCCCTCCCCGGAGCAGAACGCTATTATGCTCAAGCCCTGTCACTGCCGCTCTATCCCGGCATGACCGATGGTGATGTCGAACGCGTGGCGGAAGCCTTAAGAGACGCGGTGGGACGTTAACGTCTGAACAACGGAAACAGCCTGACGACTATGGGTGTGGCGGCAAATAACGGATAATGGTCCAAGCAGCCCCAATGATGGTGAGAATAGACGCAATCCCCACCCCCAACACCCAGCGGATCAAGTCGTTTTTGATGGCCAACGTCTTGGCATCGGACTCGGCCACCCGGCGCTCGATCCGCTCCGACAGCACAGACCCCTGCCGCTCGATCCGCTCCGACAGGACGGCTTCCTGCCGTTCAACACGGGCCGCAACGTCGCAAATCTGACGCTCCAACCGATGAGTCGCTTGAGCCAACTCAGCCCGAATAGAGCAGGCTTCCTGGGCCAGTTCGGATCGAATAGAACTGGCTTCCTGGGCCAGTTCGGATCGAATAGAACTGGCTTCCTGGGCCAGTTCGGATCGAATAGAGCTGGCTTCCTGGGCCAGTTCGGATCGAATAGAGCTGGCTTCCTGAATCACCCTGGCCTCGGTCGCCAAGTCTGACCCGGACATGGCATCGGCAAAGGCCCCTGCTGCTGCCCGAGCCTGATCGGCGGTGAAGCCACCCGCTTGCAGCCGATCAGCCAGTTTAAGGGTATCAAATGCAACAACAGCCATGAAGCACCTCCGGCCCCCACAATAAACGACGGCGTCCTTAAACTCAAAGATCCGGAAGGTTAGCAAGCTCCGAGTCGCGTCGGTAACCGAGAGCATCCAAGGCGCCTTGGAGGATATAAGCGGCGGCCATTCGGTCCACCACCTCGGCACGACGCTTGCGGGTCATGTCGGCATCAATCATCAGTCGAGTCACCGCACTGGTGGAAAGACGCTCATCCCAAAAGGCAATTTCCGGCTCTCCTCCCAACACCGCCGCCAGCTCGGCCTGCTGAAGCAGCAACGTGGCAAACTGGCGAACCCGCTGCACCGCCGGGCCTGCCCCGCCATCCATGTTCAACGGCAACCCCAGAACCAGCGCACCCACTTGGCGCTCGCGCAGGGTTATGGCCAGCTCCCGAACATCGGCAGTGAATTTAGTCCGTCGGATGGTGCCAATAGGCGACGCGACGCGCAATCCAGGGTCCGAAAGCGCGAGGCCGATGGTTTTGGTGCCGAGATCAAGCCCTAACAGGCGTTGACCGGGACGAAGCAGCGCCGGCAGGTCGCCGGGGTTGCGGATGGCCATGTCGGGTGTTACCTATCTCCGGGTTGGCCCCAGGCGGGTCGCGGCGGCGTTATGCGCCGTTTTCGGTTGCAGTGGGAGAGTGTTACCGCATGTCGATCGACAGGGCCACCGTGGCGAAGATCGCCCACCTGGCGCGCATCAAGGTTCCCGAAGCTGAACAGGACCACCTGGCCGGTGAACTCAGTAAGATTCTGGCGTTTGTCGAACAGTTGTCCGAGGTCGATACCGAGGGCGTGGCGCCCATGTCCAGCGCCGTGGCAACCACGCTGCGCTGGAGGCCGGACCAAGTGGATGATGGCGGCACGCGGGAAGCCGTCCTGGCGAACGCTCCCGACCGCGCCGAAGGGTTCTTCGGCGTGCCCAAGGTGATCGAATAAGGGGCCTTTCAGCCATGACCGCGCTTAATCGCCTAACCATGACCGAGGCGCTGACCGGCCTTGACCGGCGCGACTTCACCGCCGTCGAACTGACCGAAGCGCACATCGCCGCCGTAGAGTCCGCTCGCCCCCTCAATGCCTTTCTGGTAGAAACCCCAGATCAGGCGCGAGAGATGGCGGCGGCCTCCGACGCCCGCCGTGCCCAAGGCGAGGCCGGCCTGATGGACGGTCTGCCGATCGCCATCAAAGACCTGTTCTGCACCAAAGGCGTGGCCACCACGGCAGCCAGCAAAATTCTGCAAGGCTTTATTCCGCCCTACGAATCCACCGTGACCGCCAATCTGTGGCAGGCCGGTGCGGTGATGTTGGGCAAGGTCAATCTCGACGAATTCGCCATGGGCTCGGCCAACGTCACCAGCGCCTACGGCCCGGTGATCAATCCCTGGAGCCCTGGCCCCCTCGGCGCCTGGCCCCGACGCTTGGTGCCAGGGGGATCGTCAGGCGGATCAGCGGCGGCGGTGGCCGCCCGGTGTGCGTTGGGCGCAACAGGAACCGATACCGGCGGTTCGATCCGTCAACCCGCCGGCTTCTGCGGATTGGTCGGCATCAAGCCGACCTATGGCCGGTGTTCGCGCTGGGGCATCGTCGCCTTTGCCTCGTCGTTGGACCAAGCCGGGCCGATGACCCGCACCGTGGCCGACACCGCCCTGATGCTGCGCGCCATGGCTGGCTATGACCCCAAGGACTCCACCAGCGTCAACCGCCCCGTCCCCGATTATCAGGCAGCCTTGACCGGAGACATTCGAGGCTTGCGCGTCGGCATTCCCGCCGAATACCGGGTGGACGGTATGCCCGCCGAGATCGAGCGGCTATGGGATCAAGGGGTGGCGTGGCTGCGCGATGCCGGGGCCGAGCCGGTGCCGGTGCGCCTGCCCCACACCCAATATGCGCTGGCCACCTATTACATCGTGGCCCCTGCCGAGGCCTCTAGCAATCTGGCGCGCTACGACGGTGTCCGCTTCGGCCTGCGGGTCGACGGCGGCAGCCTGAGCGAAATGTACGAGAATACGCGGGGGTCCGGGTTTGGCGCCGAGGTTCGGCGGCGGATCCTGATTGGAACCTATGTGCTGTCTCACGGTTACTATGATGCCTATTACCTGAAGGCGCAAAAGGTCCGCACCCGAATTTCCGAGGATTTCCAGGCCGCCTTCACCGCTTGCGACGTGATCCTAACCCCGACCGCGCCATCCACCGCCTTCGCCATCGGCGAAAAGATGGATGACCCGATCCAGATGTATCTCAACGACGTGTTCACCGTGCCGGCGTCTCTAGCCGGCCTGCCGGGCCTGTCAGTCCCGGCGGGCCTTGGCGCCGATGGACTGCCGCTGGGGTTGCAACTGATCGGTCGCCCCTTCGACGAGGAAACCTTGTTGCGGGTTGCGGGCGTGATCGAATCCGCCGCCGGCATCACCGCCTTGCCGCCCTTCGTGGCCTGATCCGCCGGGTTCGGCATCGAGGCTTATGGGTATGAACACGGGACGAGAGCGCGCAGCAATGACGTATATCCAAGGTGAAACCGGCGATTGGGAAATGGTGATCGGGCTTGAAGTTCATGCCCAGGTGACCTCGAAAGCCAAGCTGTTCAGCGGCGCCGCCACCCTGTTCGGGGCGGAACCCAACAGTCAGGTGAGTTTCGTCGATGCCGCTTTTCCGGGAATGCTGCCGGTGATCAATGGCGTTTGCATCGAACAGGCGGTTCGTACCGGCTTGGGGCTGAAAGCTCAGATCAATCCGGTCTCGGTGTTTGATCGCAAGAACTACTTTTATGCCGACCTGCCCTCGGGCTACCAGATCAGCCAATACACCCAACCCATTGTTGGGAAGGGCGAAATTGTTCTGGATATGCCCGACGGCAGCTCCCGGACGGTGGGCATCACGCGCCTGCATCTGGAAATGGATGCAGGAAAAAGCCTGCATGATCAGCACCCCAGCAAAACCTTCGTGGATTTGAACCGATCCGGGGTGGCGCTGATGGAGATCGTTTCGGAACCCGACATGAGAACCGCCGAAGAAGCCGGGGCTTATGTGCGCAAGTTACGCACCATTCTGCGCTACCTTGGCACCTGCGACGGCAACATGGAGGAAGGCTCCATGCGGTGCGATTGCAATGTCTCGGTGCGCCGTCCAGGGGGGCCCTTGGGAACCCGCTGCGAGATCAAGAATGTCAACTCGGTGCGCTTTGTCCAACAGGCCATCGAATACGAAGCTCGTCGCCAGATCGAGGTGATTGAGGACGGGGGAACCATCAGCCAGGAAACCCGGCTGTGGGACACCGCCAAGGGCGTCACCCGGTCGATGCGTTCCAAAGAAGAAGCCCACGATTACCGCTATTTCCCGGATCCGGACCTATTGCCGCTGGTGCTGGACCTGGATTGGATCGAATCCATCAAGGCCACTCTCCCCGAGCTCCCCGACGACAAAAAGCAGCGTTTCATGAGCGATTATAAGCTTTCGCTCTATGATGCTGGTGTTCTGGTGGCCGAGCAGGCCCGAGCCGATTTCTTCGAGGCCGTGGCCAAGGGCCGCGACGCCAAATTGGCCTCAAACTGGGTCAATGGAGACTTCTTCGGCGCTCTCAATAAGGCGGGCAAGGATATTCAGGACAGCCCCGTCAGCGCGTCAGCACTGGGAGGATTGATTGACCTGATCTCGGACAACACCATCTCGGGCCGGATTGCTAAAGAGGTGTTTGAAGAGATGTTCGCGACGGGCCGCCCGGCGGCTGACATCGTCGAGGCCAAAGGGTTACGCCAAGTCACCGACACCGGCGCCATCGATGCCGCCATCTCAGCCGTGATGGCCGGCAACGCCGATAAGGTGGCCGAATATCGGGGCGGCAAGGACAAACTGTTTGGCTTTTTCGTCGGCCAAGTGATGAAGCAAACCGGCGGCAAGGCCAACCCAGCCCTGGTTAACGAGATCCTCCGCGCCAAACTGGCGGGATAGAGGGATACAGCGCCTTTCCGCCTCTTGCATCTTTAGTAGATTTTCTAAAAATAAAATCTACTAAAGATGGGTGTCTGAGGTAAAAAATAGCAGGTTACGACGCTGGATAACGCCATGCACGCAATATCGATAGTGTTTGAGTTGCTATAAAAACTCTGGTACGATGCCTCCCTGTCATCGATACTTGTTGGAGGGAAGCTGTGTCTTCAAAACATAAGGAAAACATCCCCCATACCATCGGGCCTTGATGGTGACTCATCAAGGCTGCCCTCAGACGCCGGGCGGGCGCATCCGCGCCCCCTAGAGTCCACACACTGGGGCTTCGCGTCCACGAGGACGCGGGGCCGCCGTCGCGGCCACCGGCGATGTGTCAGTATC
>CAIXKV010000083.1 GCA_903920145.1 uncultured Rhodospirillales bacterium | reverse complement strand
GGAACACAGACCAAAATAAGTTTTCGGTATGATGAACACCGGTTCATCCCCGCGCGTGCGGGGAACACGTCGATTGACTCGGGAATGACGAAAAAACAGAAGGTTCATCCCCGCGCGTGCGGGGAACACTGGTAAAAGCGGAGTACGGTGACGTTATAGTCCGGTTCATCCCCGCGCGTGCGGGGAACACATGGGGGTACGTTTGTATATACTGGTGGGAGACGGTTCATCCCCGCGCGTGCGGGGAACACTCTTCTCAGAAGCTGTTGAACTAGCAGATTTTTTTCTGCTTGGCAAGAGCTACCGATGTTCTCTTTTTGTCCCAATCTGTCAGGACGGCTCTGGTTCGCTAAGAGGTGGGTGGAAACTGACCAGACGAAAGCCGTCGTAATCAACCGGCAGACGACGATTTGCGCCGCAGGTTTCGAACGAGAATCCGGCATCGTTGGGGGCGGCCCAGGCGATGACGGCGCTTCCGGTATCGATATGGTCGACAACGTCTTGCCATAGACGCTCTCGAGTCCGACGGGAATAGGTGCCGACATAGACACCAGCTCGCAGTTCCAGCAACCACACCGCCAGCCGCCCGCGCAGGCGAGGCGGAGCGTTTTCAACCACGATGACCAGCATCGCCGCTCGGCTCCTTCTCTTCGAATGCGACGGGCAGAGCATCGGGAGGAGGGGTTGGGCGTTCCACTTCGCCAGCTTCCAAAACCTCCTCGATGGCGGGGATCATCCGCTCCAGCAGGCCGGTTTTACGGAAAATATCCCGACACTCCCGCCGAACCGCTCGTTCCGCCGGCAGATCCAAACGGCCTTTGGCGGCTTTGCCCGCAACACGAAAAGCCACCGGCACCACGGTTTCAAATTTGAACAAATCGGCAATGTCGTAAACAAAAGACAACGGCTTGCCGGTGTGTAAAAAACCGATGGCCGGAGCATAGCCGGCGGCCAAGACCCCGGCTTCGGCCAGACCATGAAGACAGGCGGTGGCGGCGCTTAGGCAACGATTGGGAAGATCGCCAGCATCCCAATCCTCGCGATCATAGGCTCGGCGGTTCCAGGTGACGCCATACTGGTGAGCCAATAGCTCGTACATCTTTCGTACCCGAGCGCCTTCGATGCCTCGCAATTGGTCCACCGAACGACGCTCGGGCGGGTCTTCTTGAAAGCGCAAGGCATACATCTTGCGTACAACCTTAAGCCTAGCCGTTTCATCAAGTGCGAGTTTGGCCTGCCACAACAGGCGGTCAGATCGCGCCCCGCCGGGCTGACCCGCCGCGTACAAACGAACGCCGGCTTCCCCGACCCAAACCAGCAGCGTGCCGGCCCGCGCGGCCAAGGCCACAGCGGTATGGCTGATCCGGGTTCCGGGCTCCAGCATCAGACAGGCAAAGCCGCCCACCGGAATGTGAGTTCGGATGCCGCCAGCATCGACCACCACAAACGCTCCGTCGATGACATCGATCTGCCCTTTTTCCACAAAGACCAGGGATGAACGGTCATTGATCGGGATCGGTCGCGGCGGTTGAATGCCGGGGAGAGCCTGGGCCGTCATCGTTCCGGTGCGGGTAGCCGCCGAATTAACATCAATCCACAGCCAAACGCCTTGGCTTTGCCAAAACCGGCGGACAGGGCCGCCAGAAACCGCACCGGGTCCGTGACCTCTAACCGGCCTTGCAGATCAACAACCGAAAATTGCATAAAACCCTGGCCTTTTTCTCGCTTGACTCGGCGCCAATCATCTTCAGCCCGTACGCTTTCAGGGATTGGCAGTCGAAAGCCATGGCGTTCGCCTTGGGCGGTGAGCCAGTCGCGCGCCACCTCCTGCACCACAGCATCCCGCTTGCCTGGCCGTTCGGTCTCTGGAAACTGCTTTATACGAGCCGCGATAGGATCGAGTCTTTTGCCGCGCTTTTGTGCCTCTGAAGTCCGGCGCGACACCACCGGATTGACGCGCAGCAGAAACCCCAAATGATCGCCCGCCGCCAGCTCTGGCGCGAAGGGCTTAGACGCAATGTCGAACAGGTTATGGTCGTTGGCCGGGGGACGAGTCGATAGAACCGTAAAGGTTACGCCCGTGGCCAACGCGCCATCGGGCATATCTTCTCGCCATAAAAAATCCCGCTCTTGCTCGGGACTGCCCGGAAACAGAGCCCAGATCAGCCGATGAGAGGTTGCTAATCGGGCGTTGGTGTCCGTTGGCACCAAAATCGGCGCCAAGGTTTGTAACGGTGCGGAGCGACGCAGGCGAACCCGGCTCAACACCCCTTTCAAAACAGAAGACGATTCGGCAGGTTGAGAGGTGGGAGCCGGTGTCATGGTGAATCCCCCAATGCTACGGTGTGCGCCACCCATTCTTCACGCAAACGAAATTGCCAACGCTGGCGATTGACCACATCATCCCGACGGGCCCGACGGTGATGAGACTTCAATCCATCCCCCAGCCAATCGACGGCTTCGGCATCTGTGTAAAGAATAGCGATCTTTGTTGCTTTTGGCTGGCGTATCCTGTTGTTTTCAATGATAGGCTGCCAATGGTCGTCATAGGCGCCCAGCGCCTCGGCCAAGCTGGAAGTCTCGACGCACCATGGTGCGGGCGGCGCCCCCAACGGGCAGGCTTTACGCCCCAGATACAGAGTGAAAACAGGTTGGCGCAAAGCCTGTTCCAGTCGTTCCAGAGAATAAGGCGGCTTTTCCCGTGGCCATAACACCACGGTAAAGCGCGCGTCGGTTCGGTATTCGCGCCAAGACAGAATCGTTCCCAATTCGGGTTCGGCCAATTCGGCGCGCCGGGTCGCCCACCGTTTGCCCTTGCGGGCCGGCGGGACTTGCGCGGTCTGAAAGTCCGTCATCGGCGCGCCCGGCGTATCCACCCGCACGGCCAAGCCGTAACCGTCATGCAGCGCCCGGAGGGTGGCTTCATCTGTGCGGTCAATACCCAGAGCCGCCGCCACCAGCCCGAGCACTGCCGACTTCCCCGGTCGCTCTAAACTGTAGCGGCGCTCGCCGACGGCCACGTCACCGAAAGCCGCCAGCGGTGCCCATAGGGAAAACACAAGGAAAGTGGGCATCCCGTTCACCCCTCTTGGGCAAAAGCGATGACCTCGGCCAAGGTCCCCGTACCGGACACGATATTCATCTCCCGCATGTCGGTCGTATCGCCATAGGCCGCCGCGTAGCGGTCACGCAGGGAGGTCAGAGCCGCAATCGAAAGACCGAGCACATCCCCACACCCACTTTTATCCTGGATCGGCTTTAGAAAGGCTCCGGCCAACGTCCGGGGGGCTGTCGTGCCTTTTTCCACCAGCAAATAGTCAGTGCGAGCCCGACTTGCGAAACTGGCCTGTTTGCCTTTGGGCGAGATGATGGCGGCGGCCTCGATCAAGGCGGCAATGCCGGCTTTGCTTAACGCCTGATCTCCACCCAAATTCCGCACCAGGAGATCCCGGTCAATGCAGACATAAAGGTAGAAGACTCCGGCTCCGAAGCCGGCTTCACCCAGAAAACCAGCGCCGGCATCGTCCTCTGGTCTTTTCAGATCATCGACAGCGGTATAGTAATCATCCTCGATCATGACTTTGTGGGTGGTGATGGCATGGGCCACCTGAACCGCCGCTTCGCGGTTATAGGCGGGGTCGTCGGCCAACATGCGGCCAAACATGGCAATATCCACCGCCGTATCCGCTTGGCGCAGCACGCCGGCCTTTTTCTGGTCGATGACCGCGCCGGCCAAGGCTTGCTCGGCCAAGGCCAAGGCTGCCTTTTGTTCTTCGGGAGACAAAAAGGCCAATTGCTCGATATGAAGCGGGTTGCTCTTCTCGGTTTTGGCCTCGGGCTTCACTTTCCCAAACAAATCGGCAATCTGGCGGGCAATGGCCTGAGCCTGATCGGGAGGGGCGCCCTTGGCCGTCAAATGCTTCATCACATCATCCCCAAAGCGTTGGGTGCGCTGTCCTTTGTGATCGCCAAGCCACCGCCCAAACACCTCTGACGTTCGCCATGCCCGCTTGAGTGCCTGGGACGAAACCCGCAGCCGTGGTGCATCGCCAAAGATTGCGCTCTTGGGCCGCCCCAGGTCATCCCGATTAAGATTGGCCGGCGGGTAAGTGGTCAATAGGTGAAGCTGGATAAACTGAGTCATGGCGACACATCCTTATTGGTGGGAGCGGCAAAGCCGGCGTTATGATAATCAAAAGCCCATTGAGTCCGCGTGCTATCGTTCCAGTATAACAAGGACGAGCCTAGGTCTCTGACATTAACCTTGCGGTCGGCCAGACTGACAAAGCGGCGCATTTCCCGAGATAACTCATCCTCCTCTCGACTGGCCAATAAACGGCGCAAGCGCAGGGGCGATAGCTTCGCTGTATCCTCGGGGGTTGCCTTGGCGACGGCCTGGATTGCTTTCCGACTAGGGCCGGTGTCCTCTCGAACATGGGCCAGCACCATCGCAACGACAGCCACACGCGGCAGCCCTTGGGGATCCGTCCGGCCCAATCTGCGGAATAAATCCAATGTTGCCGGTTCGGTCATGGCGCCCAGTGTGGTGGAATATCGGCGCAGTCGCGCTAAGGCTCCGGGATTACTCGTAGGATTTGGCTTACCGTCTGGCTTAGTTTTCTGCAAATCCTGCCACCACTGTTGGATTAGATCGGGATTGAAGAGCTTTTCGGTGGTCATGACGATGCTTTCCCTTTCTTATTCTCTTTTCCTTTTGGTTTTCCGCTTTCGGGAGGGGGTAAGCCCAATGCGTTATAAAGAGCCAGCCCATTTTTGCCGAAGCCGTTCAACGTGGAAACCAAATCTCGACGCGCCTTGACCAGACGTTCCAAAGCCAAAGCCTCAAGAGTATCCATCGGAACCAGAGCATCGAAAACCAGCAGCGCGATTTTGCGCAGATGTAGAAACCAGTCTTGGCGTAAGGCCGCTATATCTGCGCCCTTGGTCTTCAGATATTCGGGAAGAGCCGCGATCTGTTCATAGAAACTGGCTTCGGTGCTTTCCCAAAAATGGTCTTTTGCCGCCCGTCTGGACCCTTTCTCGGCATCGGGCAACTCGCCGGAAGTGAGCGCCTTGCCCACGGCCACCGACAACAGCCCGGAGACCTCGCGGGCGCCGGCCACCATTCGACGGCTATGCACATCAAATGACGGGCGCCAATCCCGATCAACAATCGGGATCGGCATTTCACTTTCAACAAATCCCCGCGCCTTCATGTTGTCCATGTCAAAGCCGCAGGCCAGTAACCGCATGTAATGGGCGTTTAAAATTTCCAACCGATCTTTGATGATCCCGACAATTTGGGCCGGGGTGCGGCACATGGCTTGATCTTCGGCGTCGGCCACCACCAACCCCACCCAATCCCGATACCCCAACCGTCCCGGCTGGGGATGCAGCGGCAACCATTCCTGTCCTGTGGGTTTGGTGCGATAGTAGGGGGTGAGCGGGTGGGCTCGGTCCCATGCAGCATAGTTGGTGCCGTAATTTTGGGTGCGGTAGGCATCAACCCGCACGGAATCGATGGTTCCAGTCAGATCGCACGGTGTGTTGTTGGGGTTTGCGCTGAACACCAATCGGATGCGGCGCGGCATTCCCCAATAAGCCTGGGCCGGGTGAACATCGCGCGGCGTGGTGATCTCGTCTTTGCTGGACACGCGCGTTGGAACCAACCAGGGAAACACCCGAGGCAACACCGTGGCAGGATCGACCCAATCGATTTCGCCCCAAACATTGAGCCATAGAATGTTCCACAACGGCACCGGATGCTTGTCGTTGCTTGGCGTCGGCAAGCCCAAGGTCGTCATGGGGCCGCCACCTCGCAATGAGGTTCGATTGCCAGCCCCGCCGGCCGGCGCAAAAGCCTGGAGCGTAAACAAGGCCATGGCCGCCGTCGAGCGGCTGAAGGTGGCGCCGCGTCCGCGCTTGACGAACAAGTCCGCGTTTTTCTTAAGCGTCTGATCGCCCGGTTCGTCGATCAGCAGGCTGGTGATGGTCTTTTGCTCTTTATCCGCAAGCGGTTCCCAGTCTTGAAGAAAGCACGGGCCAGGGCCGTCCAGCATAAAGGCCGGCGCCAAGCGTGCTAACCGCTCCGCCAGCTCTGCCGACGTCGGCGGCTCTTCCCACCATGTTAGCCACAGCTCGGGATCGATCACTTGGCTCCAACAGGCCGTTGAAAGCAGCCCGATCAAAAATTCCCGAGCCGCCGCGTCAAAATCCGGTCGTGGCCAGTCGAAAGCGACGATCGGATCGTCATCCAGTCCCTCGGTCAGATCAGAGGGCGCAATCATCAATCGCAGCCCTGACGCTCGCCGTACCGGCAGCCAGCGTTCGGTCAAGAGGGAAAAAAGAGAAGTCATGGCGATTAACATTCCCATCTTGTGGTGAAGTCCGGTATCAGGATGCTGATCGATGAATCAACCGATCAATGAATATTTTTATACTCATTTTTGATCTGAGACTCTGTGATGAGTCGGCCTATGTCCCGACAAGCAAGGGGTTCTGCGCGTTGATCATCGGCAAGAGAGTCTGGAAAGAGTATTTTATCGCGGCTTTTTCAACGAAAAGCCTAAAAACAGTAGGCCGCGTTGTCAAGCGCAATGACTCTCGCTGAACACTTATAACCTTCTGTCAAAAAAATCCCCGCAAAGCAGGGAACGGAGCGCCTGACGGCTCTCGCTGCGCCCTGATAGCCGGGCCATCCCGCCAATCCATCCTCTTCGGTCTGCTTGGCAGGAACCTATCCACCCTAAAGGATCACTTGGAAAAGTGTAAGCCGCCAAAAACAGTATAATCAACGGTTGTTTTTTCACCCTTTTGACTTAGAACCTGCCCTTGCCATAGCCCTTGGGCTTTCGACTCGAGAATCAGCAATAATTTTTCGACATCATGGCGGGTCCATGAGGCGCAGGCTTGGGCTGCCGCGCGGGCCTGATCGCCTGACGGCTTAGGAACACCGCAAACGCGGGAGGCTCGAACCGAGACTTCCGACAGTGCCCAAGCCCGAGAGGGGTCATCATTTGGGCACCAAGGCTGAAGGTTACCGTCCTGCCAGCGGGCCAGACGCAAAATCCTGGTTTCTTCGCCGAGCCGGGTTGGGGTGCGGGTATCGTCATCCCAGCGCCCCGCATTGCCGGCATAGCCGCCGGCCACTTTCAAAACCAGACGGTCGGCTTGAGACCCGGCGGCTCGATCCTCTCCATCGGCTTTCAAGGCCGCCCGTTGCAGGCCATCGGGGATGGTGAGGATTTCTTGGGGCGCATAAACCGCTTCCACCAGACGCCGAACATCCTCGGGAATCCGCCAGATGGCTTGCTGAAACAACACTCGGGCGGTCAACCAGAGAAGACCGTGATTTTTATAGACGGCGGCGGTTCCTGGTAACAGCGCCTGGCACCACCGGGCGGTTATACCCTCGGGCCTTGATGGTGATGTTGCCCCATCAAGGCCGGTCGGATCCGGTGACAGCACCAGCAAATGGGGATACGCCACAGACCGGAGGCCGCGCTCATGCCGCCACAATCGCCCAGCCCGCTGAAGCAACAGATCGATCGGAGCCAAGTCCGACACCATCAGGTCAAAATCCAGGTCCAAAGACTGCTCGATCACTTGGGTTGACACCAAGACACCAGGGCGTTGGGCTGGATCGCTGGTCTTGCCGAACCGCTCGATAACCTGGGCTTCGATGGCGAGGCGATCCCCCATGGCAAAACGAGCATGGAACAGCATCGCCGGAATTCCTTCGGCCTCCAGGGCTGAAACGGCGGCATAGGCATCATCCACCGTGTTGCGGACCCAGGCCACGGCGGCTCCCGTCCGCACTGCCTCGGCAATCCGATGCACCGCTTCGGTGGGGCTCGCCAGTCGCGAAACCGTCAGGGCGCGCGCTAACCCTGGACGGGTCTCGCACACAACCTCGCTGGCGCCGACGGCACTGACCAGCGCCGTCAACGGATAGCCGGTTTTTTCCAGCACCGGAGCGACCGCCCCCACAAGACCTCGGGAGAAGGCATCGGCGAGGGCTTGACGCTTGGCCAATGGCAGGGTTGCCGACAACACGACGGCGCTGCCGCCAAGAGCGGCCTGGAAGGTCAACAAGCGTTCCAGCTCGGTTCCCATATAGACGTCGTAAGCATGGGCCTCATCAACCACCAAAACATGGTCCCGAAGCCCAAACAATCGCAGGGCTTGGTATTTCACCGGAAGAACGGCCAACAGTGCCTGATCAATGGTGCCAACGCCGACATCGGCCAGAAAACATTTGCGTCGACTGTCTGCCAGCCAGGCGGTGCAAGCGGCGCTGGCCTCGTCGCCCTGCGTATCCTCGTCACCTGTGCCTGTCCTGACGCCTTGGGAGGTTCCCAGAGTCTCCACACTGTCCCGAAAGCCGTCATGCAAGGCCGTTGCGCCATGGGCCAACACCAAACTTGGCTGGTCTTCCGAATGAAATAACCTGCGGTAACAGGCGGCCAATCGACCATACATGGCGTTTGCGGTTGCCATGGTTGGCAGGGCGCCATATAGGCCCCGCGCTTGCCCCGTCGCCATCAATCGATGGGCCAAAATCAATGAGGCTTCGGTTTTACCGCTTCCGGTCATGTCTTCAATCAAGGCCAAGATCGGGCCGGCGGGCAGCGCCACGGTTTCAGCCCAATGCTGAACGGGGCTGGGATGATGATCGGTCCCGATCAGTGCGTGAAAGCTGATGTGTGGATTGGGGCGACTGGGCCGTACCCCCGCCTGTTGCACCGCTTGTTGAGCTTGGGGCCAAGCGTAGTCCTGCCAATAGCGCGCGGGGTCTATCGTGTTCGGGCGATAGGGAAACCAAGTCTGATGGGAGCCGATCCAATCCGCCAGGACGGTGAGCCCGGCCAGTTCCCAACTCGCCCGGATCAAGGGCGTGCGCATCTGTTCGGTATAAGGCGGCAATTGGGGTTGAAACAGCGCCGCCATTTCATCCAAAAAGTCGTGGGCAACAGACAGCACTTTGGCGCCAAAAACTTCACCGGGGTCTATCATAGGTGCCGAAACCGCATAGCCATGATGCCCAACAAAGGGAGCCAATAAAACTGTAAGGTGTCTCCATTTCCAAGCTCCCAGAAAATGCTTCCGCTCTTGCTCTTCATTCAAGAGGATTTGCAACAGGCCATGCCCCAAGCTATCGTGGCGAGGGCCGTGACCTTGGTTTTTATATGGTCCTAAGACCGCTTTTGGCCAGAACTCTTGATTTAGAGACTGAAAGGGCCGAGAGAATTTGCCAATATCATGCAACGCCAGCAAAGACCCCAAAACCCCGCGCCAATGATCGCCAAAAAGAGCGACCCAATCCGGCATCATCCCGCGATGCTCGGCCAACGTCAAACCAACAGCCGCCACATCCAAGCCATGATAAACCAAAGGATGCCATTGAGCCGACTCAGCAGAGTGAGGACGCGCCTTCCCCCAGAACAAAAGCAGGGATTCTCGGTCAAGTTTGGCGGTCATACGGGATCGAGACTCATAAGGAGCGGCTTTAAACATAAAGACTCCTGCTGATTGCACGGTTCATCCCCGCGCGTGCGGGGAATACTCGTCCTTGAGGTCGGACGGCGCGATCTTGTTCGGTTCATCCCCGCGCGTGCGGGGAACACTCAGCTACGCCCGCCTTGATTTGGGCGATGCCCGGTTCATCCCCGCGCGTGCGGGGAACACGCCCCGGACAGGTTCGCGCCTTTCAGATTGGACGGTTCATCCCCGCGCGTGCGGGGAACACGACGGAATAGGGGAGTAGACATGCCCCGCGATAGGTTCATCCCCGCGCGTGCGGGGAACACATCTCTGAAGCTGCGCCCAATAAACCTCCATACGGTTCATCCCCGCGCGTGCGGGGAACACTTCTCGGGCCGCTGTATCGGCTATAGCCACGCCGGTTCATCCCCGCGCGTGCGGGGAACACGTGGGCGACCAGTTCTCGGTCGGTGCCTACGTCGGTTCATCCCCGCGCGTGCGGGGAACACTTGGACATAAACTCGAACTGGACCCCGCCACCCGGTTCATCCCCGCGCGTGCGGGGAACACGTCGCCTCCTGGACAGATCGGCGAGCGCCTTCCGGTTCATCCCCGCGCGTGCGGGGAACACGGTCATTTTTTATCTCCTGTTTGGTTGCGGGGCGGTTCATCCCCGCGCGTGCGGGGAACACTTTTTAAATAACAATTGGGCCAGAGATAAGGACGGTTCATCCCCGCGCGTGCGGGGAACACATGGATGGGAACTGTTCGAAATGGCCCGTCGTCGGTTCATCCCCGCGCGTGCGGGGAACACACCGCCGTTGTGAGCATATATTAAATAGTCCTCGGTTCATCCCCGCGCGTGCGGGGAACACCTGTTCTATTTTGTATTTATTGAACCCCTCGTCGGTTCATCCCCGCGCGTGCGGGGAATACCCAGTTAGTGTCCCCCGATTTGCGCCAATGCGCGGTTCATCCCCGCGCGTGCGGGGAACACGCTATCCAAATTACCGCAGTTTTATGAGCACACGGTTCATCCCCGCGCGTGCGGGGAACACGTATTAGAGGATAAAATTAGGAACGGTTATGGCGGTTCATCCCCGCGCGTGCGGGGAACACAGCCAACATAAAATTTTTATTGACGTTAGATAAGGTTCATCCCCGCGCGTGCGGGGAACACCCCCACCGGCTACAGTTACGATGTCGGACAACCGGTTCAGCCCCGCGCGTGCGGGGAACACCGTTCTATGGCCCGCGATGGGAGCTAAAGTGGCGGTTCATCCCCGCGCGTGCGGGGAACACAACGGCGCTCGGTGCCCCAGGCGGTCTCGTAGCGGTTCATCCCCGC
>CAIXKV010000082.1 GCA_903920145.1 uncultured Rhodospirillales bacterium | reverse complement strand
GCCGTTGCGGCCCGATACCGGATCGAGCCTTGATACCATCGAGCCTTGATGGTGACTCATCAAGGCTGCCCTCAGACGCCGGGCGGGCGCATCCGCGCCCTTGGCTTCGCGTCCACGAGGACGCGGGGCCGCCGTCGCGGCCCGATACCGGCGATGTGTCAGTATCAAGGCTCGCCGGTATGACTCATCAAGCCTGCCCTCAGACGCCGGGCGGGCGCGGCTCAATAGCGGCACTGTCTTGTGGTCATGGCTCGGCGGTCTTGGCGGCGGTCGGGGCCAGCGTGTGCCTGATATCATGCACGGTCGGCCCGGATTATCAGCGACCGACAGTGACGGCACCTGCCAGTTTCAAGGAAGCCGCAGGGTGGAAAGCCGGCACGCCTCGGGATGGTGACGATCGCGGTCCCTGGTGGTCGGTTTACCGGGATCCGGTGCTGGATCACTTGGAACGCCAGATTTCCATTGATAACCAGACCCTCAAGGCTTCGGAAGCGGCCTATCGCGAGGCCTTGGCGGCGGTTCGGGCCGGGCAGGCGGCCTTTTACCCGACCATCGGCGTCACGCCGTCGGCCCTTGGCCACAGCGGTTCCAATGGAGGCGTCGGCGGCCATACAAGCCAGGCTCCCCCGGATGTCCAATATGGCTTGAGCGGGTCTTTAAGCTGGGAGCTGGATGTGTGGGGGCGTATCCGGCGCACTGTCGAGGCCGAAACCGCCAGTGCCGAAGCCAGTGCTGGCGATTTGGCTTCGGCTCGGCTGTCGGCTCAGGCCGCTTTGGCCAGTGATTATTTCGAATTGCGCAATCAGGACGCGCTGAAGCGGCTGCTTGACCAGTCTGCGGCGGCCTATGCCGATTCGTTACGTATTACCGAGAATCAATACAAGTCAGGGGTTGTGTCACGAGCCGACGTGGCGCAGGCCGAAACCCAGTTGAAATCGACTCAAGCTCAGGCGGTGAATGTCGGAGTGCTGCGGGCTCAACTGGAGCACGCCATTGCGGTCCTGAGCGGTCAACCGCCTGCGTCTTTCTCGCTTTCGCCCTCGATCGTCGCCATGGCGGTTCCGGTTATTCCTGTGGGGGTGCCGTCGGCGCTTCTGGAGCGCCGCCCCGATATTGCTGCCGCCGAACGGCGGGTGGCCAGTGCCAATGCGAATATCGGTGTGGCGGTGGCAGCCTATTATCCCTCCCTCACCTTGTCGGCTTCCCTTGACGACACCAGCACAACCCTGGGAACGCTGTTCCAGGCGGCCAATCGGGTCTGGTCGGTGGGGCCGCAATTGGCTGGCACGGTGTTTGATGGTGGGCTACGCAGTGCCGACGTGGATGAGGCTCGGGCCAGCTATGACCAGGCGGTGGCCACCTACCGCCAGACCGTTTTGACCGGCTTTCAACAGGTCGAGGACCAGTTGGCAGCATTGAACACATTGGCTCAACAGGCCGAAATCCAGGCCGAGGCGGTGAAATCGGCCCAAGATGCCGAGCGTTTGATTCTGAATCAGTACAGGGCTGGTACGGTCGCCTATACCAGTGTGATTACGGCCCAAACCACGGCCCTGAGCAACGAGCAAACCGCTTTGACCATCTTCCAGAATCGGTTGGCGGCTTCGGTGGCGCTGATCCAGGCGTTGGGCGGTGGCTGGGAGGGGGAGCCCCGCAACACCGGCGAGCCATAACAATGGCACAATCAAGGCTCGGCGGCATCACTCCGGTTGCCGGAACAGCCGGTGACCGTACAGCAGATAGCTTGCTCCCGATAACAGAGTGGTCAAGACCACGGCCCCCTCAAGCAGAGCGAGGGGGGCTAGGTCGAACAGGTGCAACGACTCGAGCCCAAACAGGCCGGGGCCGTTCACCGCCAGCACCCATGTTGCCAACATCAATTGAACAAGCGTGTTGAGCTTGCTGATGTACAGCGGGCGTATGGCCACCGGCCTACCTAGCGCATAAGACAACAGCACACCACCAACGATCAGCAGATCGCGAAAGACCACCAGTCCGACCAGCCATAGCGGCAACAATCCGATCCCGGCCAGAGACAGGTAAACGCTGACCAATAAAGCCTTATCGGCCAGCGGATCTAAAAAAGCCCCCAGCGCCGTGCGGGCGTCGCATAACCGGGCGATCGCTCCGTCAACGGCGTCGGAAACCCCCGCCGCCACAAACACCCAGAACGCCCCTTCCAAATCGCCGCTCACGATACAATAAACGGCCAGGGGCACCGCCAACAGGCGGGCGAATGTGATGACGTTAGGAAGCGAACGCATGGAGGCGGTACCCCCAGGTCCAATGAAGGGCGACGGAGAACCGAAGGTTTTTCATCGAGCCGGCTCCGCGCCGGTTTCCGAGGGGGGCTCGTCGGACGGGGAATAGTATTCAGACGGGGCCTCCGATGGCGACCGAGGGGCGGCTCTTTGGGAGCTTGACGCGGTCATGGGGGCCGGAACCGGCGGCATCATAGACGAACCCGGAGTCGGGACCGGAGCCGACGGGGCCGAGGTCGAAAGCGCCGTTGGTGCGGCGGGAGTGGCTGGCGTGGCCTGTTGCGCCGAAGACTTCAGATACAGCTCCCACCCCGACGGGGCTTGCGCCAAGGTCAGGGCATCGCGATCCAGCACTGCCCTCAGCGCATCCTGGTCACCCCGATAGCGCAAATTCACTTCGACCCGAGTTTGGGACAAAGACACGGCGTCCACCGAGATCACCATCGGATTGCTGGTCAAGCGCCGACGCACTTCCAGCCAGTCCGATAAGCCTGCAACCGGGACACTGACCAGCAGCTTGTTTTCCTGGGGCGGCGGCGGGGTCTGGGACAATGACGACAGCCGGGCTGCTGCCGCTGCTGCGGCACGGGCCAGAAAGGCTGTTGGTGCTTCACCAGCGGTTCCGGTGGCCGGCAGCACCGCGCTGCCCATCGATCGTCCGTCGGCGCCATAGCGGGTCAGAGTGATTTCGCCTCCCGCTGCCGGATCGACTTGATTCACCACCGTCAAGGTGGCCACCACCACATCCCCAGCATTGTAATGCCCGGCAACCTTGGCCAGGGCGGCGGGTGTGCCGGCCAGAGCTTCGGCGGCACTGATATCGGCCACGTCGGTCAACTCACCGGGCGGCACCACCAGTTTGGAGGTTCCGGCGGCGACGAAATCTTCCCAGGCCGAACGCCAAGCGGTGCGCTCTTCCCACAACGAGCCATGCCCGCCAGCCTGGAACACAGGCAGAAGCACGCTCGGTTTCCCCTCGGCGGGGGCAGCGGCAGGAGTCGCCGTGGTGGGCGAGGAGGATGCCGCCCCGACCACCGATGGCTCCGCCTGGGGTTTGCTAACGGGCTCGATCACCCGAACCCCAAGTCCGCTCATGTAAGACCGCACCGCTTTGCGACGGAATTTGAAACTCAACGTGCCGACATAGCGCACCGCCGAGCCGCGCTCATGCTCGATCTCGAAGCCCTGCATCATGCGCTGAAGGTCGGCATCGGCGACAGCGGGGGCAATCCGTGTGTCGCCGTCAGCCGCCAATCGTTTGAATAGAACCCCGAATGCCTTACGCTGGGCCTCGAGAATCGCCTTGTCCCGCGCCTCGGCGGCACTGGAAGCGGTCACGTCGACATCAACGCCGCTCACGGTGTAGGGATCGGCTTGGTGGGGCACCGCCGATGCCGGAGTCAGGGCCGCTGTCGGTGCGGAGCCGGTGGCGGGCGGCGACGCCGCCTGGTCCTCCGCCTCACACCGGGCCGCAGTCAGGCCCTGGACGGCGACAAGAACGAGTGCGGCGGCAAGAGCTGCCAGGCAAGGCCGGTGAAGCATTGCAAAGCCTTCCGTTTCGAGTATGTTTCGGCATATGTGGACCGCTCGGATGTCCGAGCCGGACTTTCGTTATAGCATATAGCCTAGTGCGAGCGAGGATACCATCTCGACCAAAGCGTTTGCGCCGCAGTCGGCCTACCGAGAAGCCGGTGTCGATATCGACGCCGGCAATGCCCTGGTCGACGCAATTAAGCCGTTGGCCCGCGCCACTGCGCGGCCCGGTTCCGATGCCGGGTTGGGCGGATTTGGTGCGCTGTTCGACCTGAAGGCCGCCGGCTTCCACGACCCGTTGCTGGTGGCCACCACCGACGGAGTCGGAACCAAGCTGAAGGTCGCCATCGCGGTTGACCGCCACGATACCGTCGGCATTGATCTGGTGGCCATGTGCGTCAACGATCTGATCGTTCAAGGCGCCGAGCCATTGTTGTTCCTGGACTATTACGCGACCGGCAAGCTGGACGTGGCGGCGGGACGAGCGATTGTCGCGGGCATCGCCGAGGGGTGCCGTCAGGCCGGGTGCGCCCTGGTGGGCGGTGAAACCGCCGAACTGCCCGGCATGTATGCCGGCGGTGACTATGATTTGGCTGGTTTTGCCGTGGGCGCGGTGGAACGGGATCGGGTGTTAACCGGCGGTGGCGTTGCGGTCGGTGACGTGGTGTTGGGGCTTGCCTCGTCCGGTGTTCATTCCAACGGATATTCGTTGGTGCGCCGGGTGGTGGAGCGAGCCGGTCTGGACTATCACACCCCCGCGCCGTTCGCGCCGGACCAGAGTTTGGCCGACGCTCTGCTCACGCCGACCCGAATTTACGTTCGCAGCCTGTTGCCTTCGATTCGGGCCGGACGGATCAAGGCCCTGGCCCATATTACCGGCGGTGGTCTGCTCGAAAATATCCCCCGTGTGTTGCCGGACGGCCTGGGGGTCACTCTGGATGCGGCCTCTTGGACTCTGCCGCCGGTCTTTCGCTGGTTGGCTCGTGCCGGTGGTATCGACCCGGCGGAAATGGCCCGCACCTTCAACTGCGGGATCGGCATGGTTGTTATCTCCGGCCCCGAGCAGGCCGCCAGCCTTGCGGCAGAGCTGAGGGCCGCCGGCGAAACCGTCGCCACCCTTGGTCACGTCCGACCTGCGGTCGCAGACCAGCCACGGGTGGCTATCACCGCGATGGAGTCGACATGGCGCGATTGAGGGTGGGGGTCCTGATTTCAGGACGTGGCAGCAATCTCCAAGCCCTGATCGACGCCACCGCCGATCCCGCTGCGCCGGCTGAGGTGGCGCTGGTGATTTCTAGCCAGGGCGACGCGCTGGGGTTGACCCGTGCCCGCACCGCTGGGATTCGCTCGGAAATCATCAACCATCGAGCCTTCAATGCGAAACAGGGGTTCGAGGCCTCCTTGGATGCAGCTTTGCGGAGTGCCCGTATTGATCTGGTGTGCCTCGCCGGATTCATGCGAATCCTCACCCCCTGGTTCGTCGAACGCTGGCGGGATCGGCTGATCAACATCCATCCCTCGCTGCTGCCGGCCTTCAAGGGACTCGATACCCACACTCGCGTTTTGGAGAGCGGCGCCCGATTCAGCGGTTGCACCGTTCATTTCGTCCGGGCCGAAATGGACCACGGCCCGATCATCGTCCAGGCTGTGGCTCCGGTGATGCCGGGCGACACGCCGGAGACGTTGGCGGATCGAGTTCTGGAACTCGAGCATCGCTGCTATCCCCTGGCGGTTCAGTTGATTGCCGAGGGCCGGGTGCGGGTTCGGGATGAACGGGTCGAAATTCTCGATGCCGTGGTTGCCAACGCCGTCATGATCAATCCCTTTGGCTGATGAACCATAGCGTTCCTGTCCCAACGGCGTTGGCCTTATACCATCGAGCCTTGATGTTGACTCATCAAGGCGGCCCTGTGGGCGGGGGAGAACGCGCGCATGAATCTTAGACCTTTTTCTATTGGTCGCTCGACTGTCGTTTATCTTCACGATGTGGTCATGACCGCAGCGGCCATGGTCTTTGCCTTGTATCTGCGGGTTGGTAACGACGCTTTTGATCTTTATCAGCCGGTGCTGTTGGCCAGTATTCCAATGGTGATGGTGATTGGGGCCGTGACCTTTCGGCTGTTTGGCCTTTATCGAGGGATTTGGCGCTACGCCTCTGCGCCCGATATGGTGCAATTGGTTAAGGCGGTTTCGGTTTCGTCCCTGGTGTTTGGCGTGCTTGTCACGGCGCTGGCGGCGTTTGCGCCGACGATTCCGCCGATGGAGCCCATGCCTCGCTCGGTGCCGCTGATTTTCTGGCTGGTACTGCTGGCGGTCTTAGGGGGGCCGCGTTTTGGCTATCGGCTGCTCAAGGATCGTCGGCTGGCGCGTCGTCCGATCGAAGGCGGGCAGGGGGTGATCCCGGTGTTGTTGATCGGGGTCGACGAAGCGGCGGCGTTGTTCATCCGATCCCTCGATAATGAGCCTCATGCTCCGTACCGGGTGGTCGGAGTCCTGGATGAAAAGGGCCGTCGGGTTGGTCGGGATATTCGGGGCGTGCCGGTTTTGGGCGATATCGATCAATTGGCCCAGGTCATCGAGTTGCTGGCCCAGCGGGGGCAACGGCCCCAGCGCCTGATTCTCACCAAGAGTCAGCCTGACCTTGACAGCGGTGTTGTCCGACATCTGTTGGACGAAGCCGATGCTTTGGGGTTGCCCTTGACCCGGCTGCCTCGACTGACCGAATTCAAAGAGGCCTTAAGCGAGGGTAAGATTGAGCTGCGCCCCATCGCCATTGAAGACCTGTTGGGACGTCCTCAGGCGGTTCTGAACCGTTCCGCCATCACCGATCTGATCGCGAAGCGGCGGGTTCTGGTCACCGGGGCCGGCGGCACGATCGGGAGTGAACTGAGTCGTCAGATCGCGGCGCTGGGGCCGTCGGTTTTGGTTCTCGTGGATAATGGAGAATTTAATCTCTATACTATCGATCTTGAATTGCGAGAAAACTTCCCAAATATCAAAATAATTGCCATTCTTGCGGATGTTCGCAATCGCGACAGGGTCGCGCGGCTGTTTCAGGAACAGCGACCGGATCTGGTGTTCCATGCCGCCGCGCTCAAGCATGTTCCACTGGTGGAAAGCTGTCCCGACGAAGGGGTTCTGACCAACGTCATTGGGACTCGTAACGTGGCCGACGCGGCCTTGGCCGTGGGGGTGCGCGCCATGGTGCTGATCTCCACCGATAAGGCGGTGCGGCCCTCCAGCGTTATGGGGGCGTGCAAGCGCGTTGCCGAAGCCTACTGTCAAGCCCTTGATACTGTAGCGACGGAAGCCGCTGTAACGGTCGGAGCGCCGTCTCCCACCCGTTTTGTCACGGTGCGTTTTGGCAATGTGTTGGGGTCTAGCGGCTCGGTGGTACCGCTGTTTCAACGGCAGTTGGCGCGCGGGGGGCCCTTGACGGTGACCGACCCCGAAATGCGCCGCTATTTCATGACGGTTCGCGAGGCGGTGGAACTGGTGCTGCAAGCCTCGGCCCACGGCATCGCCCATCCCGATGAGCGGGGCCGGATTTTGGTTCTGGACATGGGCGAGCCGGTTCGTATCGTCGATTTGGCCCGCCAGATGATTCGCCTATCGGGGCTCAAGCCTGATGTGGATGTGAAAATTCAGTTCGTCGGTTTGCGCCCCGGTGAAAAGCTGTTTGAAGAAATTCTGTATGCTGCCGAGCAGCCGTCGCGCACCGAAGCCGACGGGGTGTTCCTGGCCTCCCCCCGACTGATCGACTACGACTCGCTCAACCATGCGCTTCGTGCGCTGGAGCGCGCCGCCGCCCTTGATGACCGCGCCGGAATCACAGCCATCCTGTCCGATATTGTGCCGGAATATCAGACGCCCCACACCGAAACAGCTTCGGCAGCATGACGCCACCGGGAATGAAGTAAGATGGACTTCACTGACCAAATGGCCACCAAATTGCTGGCCCATGCCATCCGCCAATTGGGGCAGGCCGTCAACGAAACGCTGTGCGTGACGCCGGATCGCGCCATTGTTCGCGCTGTTCTTCAGGACGTTCGAAATACCCTGGCCGAATTCGAGGATGCCTATTTCGATGACTCCGGCACATCTGACACCGGCGAGCCCTGATACTGACACATCGCCGGTGTCGGGCCGCGACGGCGGCCCCGCGCGCCCATGCGCGCGAAGCCAAGGGCGCGGATGCGCCCGCCCGGCGTCTGAGGGCAGCCTTGATGAGTCACCACCAAGGCTCGATGGTATGAGAGCAGCCTTGGTGTGTTTTAAAGGCTCGCTGGTATCAAAGGTAATAACGGCGCACCTGAAACAGCACATACAGGCCGATCATCATGCCGAGAATCGGTCCGACGACTCCGCCATTCAGCAAGCCATAGATCATGTTGATGACATTGCAGAGCATCAGCAGTTGCCAGCCGATGACCTTACGGCCCTGAAGACCGGGCAGGGCCATAATGAGCATTACGATCAAAAACAACAGCGTTGCCAGTGCGAAGGCGACCTGAAGCGTACTGTCGGTTCCGCCGAGGCTGGCAAAGGGCAGCATCCCGGCCCGCCATCCCAGCGCCAGCAATTGACCGGGCAGGACCAGCACCATCAGGCCGATGACCAGCCAGTGGCCAAATTTGGCCATCAGGAACTTGATTTTTCCGGGAATTTGAATCGGCGCCTGACTGCCTAACAGACCATCCAGCGCGACGATCACGGCGCTTGGTGGCTTGGGAGGGTGCGCGATTTCGGCGCTCGGTTTCTTTGTCGTGCCTGCTTTTTTAACCACTGGCGCTTCCACCCGATGACGCTGGCTTGTCGTTGGGCGGAACTATAACTCGGAGTACGGCGAACGCAACCCGATCGATGGTTCAGCCTCCCTCTCTCCGGGTTGCAGTCGCGGCTCCTGACACCGACGATGTGCCTTGTGTCACGGCTCGCCGGTATTGGGCCGGCGACGGTAGCCCCGCGCGCCCATGCGCGCGAAGCCCCCGCGTGATTCTAGGGGGGGGGCGCGGATGCGCCCGCCCAATTACACCAGGATCAGGGATAGTACCCCACGGCGCAAACCTGATTTCCAACCGAGGCGACAATGGATACTTTCTTTTGTGGCTCCAAGCCACCGGGCAAAGGCCATGTGTAGCTGACCTCACCGCCGCCGGCGGCTGCGACTTTATAAAACTCTTCGCCCACGGCTTTGGGTGGCGTCGCCTTATCCATTAGGCTCTTCATGCTTTTGCCCACCAGCGATGGGTGAGCTGTGAAGTTCCCATCCGGTCCGCCACAGAACACATAAAGATCCTTATCAAAAAAGGTGCCGTCCTTGGCCTTGGCGTCGGCGACGAACTCGGCTAAAGCGGCGGCCTGGTCGGCCTTCATCGCTTCCACCGCTTTTTCGAGCATGGCCTTAGCCTCAGTTGCGTTCCCCCGCTCGTCGGCCTTGACGAAGCCCCCGATGGTCAGCAGTAGGAACGGAACAGCGATGGCGGCAGCCGTCTTGAGAAATTGCATGGATTTCCTCCGGTTAAGGTGTCTCTTTTTGTTCTTACGAACAACCGGGACTCCAAATCGGCTTAATACCACCGATTTAGAGCACGATTGTCTTCTTGGACCCGGACAGTAGTAACAAATTATTAGGGAATCGTCAATTCCTTTGCTCGGCAACCGCAGGGCAATCGGGTGAACGAGAGAGGTGACAAGGCGGCAAAGTTCTGAATCTATCGGCGGCCTCTGGTTCAGCGGGGAGGTAGCGATGGACGCGACGGGTGCCTTTGGCGAAGCGATTT
>CAIXKV010000081.1 GCA_903920145.1 uncultured Rhodospirillales bacterium | reverse complement strand
TCAGATCTATCTCCCGTCAGCCACACCCCTATCCTGCCAGAGTCGCTTTGTCGCACCCCAGCACCCCGCCAACCAGAGCCCTTCTGCGATCACGACTCAGTCGCATTGAGAACCGCTGGAGGGCAGCCTTGATGAGTCAACATCAAGGCTCGATGGTATAACACTAACACAGTGCCGGTCCTCGGGCCACGACGGCGGCCCCGCGCGCTCATGCGCGCGAAGCCCCGTGACTCTAGGGGGGGCTGCTTTAATGTGTCGAAAGCTCGCTGGTATAAATAGGGCTCACTTTTCGTCGGCTCTACCCGCCTCGCAAAGTCTTCTTGCGGGTGCGGGCAGAGCAGGCGATGGCGCCGGTCTTAATGCTTGTGCTCGTCCGTCTCTTCGTCTGCTGGCCCCATGGCGCCGGGGCCTTCGGTCTTCACATCGACCGTGACGGTTCCGGCCTTTTCGAAGGTCAGGGTGACAGGAAAGACCTCATCCTTAACCAGGGGCTTCTTCAGTCCGATCAGCATGATATGCAGGCCGCTGGGAATCAGCTCAACGGTCGCCTTGGAGGGGAGGTCGATCGCTTTGACTTCACGCATCATCATGGCTCCCCCTTCCAGAATATGCGTGTGCAGTTGCACTGTGGTTGCCGCCGGTGAGGCCGCCGAGACTAGGCGATCCGCCGTTTCACCGTCATTTTTCAGCTCAAGATAAACAACGCCGGTCGGAGCCGTGGGGGCGGTTGCTCGCGCCCAGGGATGTTCGATTTCAATGGCGCCAACCTTGGCGTCATGGGCCAAAGCAGGGCCGGTTAACACCGCCAGGGCCAGCACGGCGATGGTTGAGCGAAACGGCGTCATGAGACTCTCCAGGGTGAAGCCAAAGGGGGAAACCAAGCGACGATGGATTTGAGAGACCATACAGCTCGCGGGCTTGTCAATTATTGAGGGTGCGGGCGCATTGTCCCAAAAATTTAACCTGCATCGGCTAGACGGCCCGGCTATCTCTGCCGCCAGCGAGTCGCGGTTAGCTGTCGGTGTGAGGTCGAAAAATGTCAGATTCGGTTCAAAAGGTTATTTTACGGCCTTCGGTCGATCAAGATGTGCCCTTTATGATCGATATTTATAGCCATCATATTCAACAGGGAATCGGTGATTTTAAGGCAGAGCCACTCCATCTGAGAGAAATAAAACGCAGACGGAAAGTTATGCTTAAGCGCAAAATGCCTCATATTGTGGCCGATTGCGCTGGTGCCGTGGTTGGGTATGCCTTTGCAGCGCCCTTTCGCAAACGCCCCGCTTATCGCTATACCATCGAACACTCAATTTATATTCATAAAGATTATCTTCGTCAGGGGATTGGCCGCTTACTTCTCCCTGCCTTGATCCAGCAATGTAGCGAGGCCGGATTTCATCGGATGATTGCCTTTATCGACAGTAGCAATACGCCATCTTTGGCTCTGCATGAGGCTTTTGGTTTCGAACGTTCAGGGGTGTTGAGGGAAGTGGGCTTTAAGTTCGGCCACTGGAGCGACAGCGTTCTGATGTTGCGATCGCTGGAGCCGGCGCTTGGAGCGCCAGGGGCCGACTCCGTCAAAATTCACGAAAGTTTCACAGAACCGTCATGACTCTGTGAGGGTCATGCTGTGACCTCGCCTCTGGTTTTATCCGTCCGACAAGGATCGTGGCATGGACTTCTTCAGGCACTTCACGTTTTTGGTGTGCGCTCCGGTTTTTGATGTCAATGACCTGGAAGGGGTGCGGCTTCAGCAGATCATTGCTCAAGTCGAACATGCCGGTTTTCAAGTGGTTAAAGCGCGCCGGGTGGAAGATGCCGAGCTTGCAATTCGTACTGACGCCGCTATCGGCTGTATGATTATTGATTGGAGCAAAAAGGGGCTGGATGGGAAGACGGCGGCTTTAATCGAATTGGTGCGTCGTCGCGGTTTGGAAACACCAATCATGCTGTTGGTGCGGCGGCAGCGGTTTGAAAACATCCCAGTCGACGTGTTGAATCATGTCGATGGCTATGTTTTTCTAGCGGAAGAGACACCCGAGTTTATCGCCAAAAATTTAGTCAGTCGCTTGAAACAATATGCTGATACTCTGAAAACCCCATTCTTTGGGGCGCTGGTCGATTATGCCGAAGAAGGCAACCAGCTCTGGACCTGTCCGGGACATAATGGGGGTATTTTTTATCGTAGGAGTCCGATCGGACGTATCTTTGTTGAACATCTTGGAGAAGCCGTATTTCGTGATGACATCGATAATTCAGTATTAGATTTAGGCGACCTGCTGGTTCACGAAGGTCCAGCACTTCAGGCTCAAAAAGAAGCAGCGCAGATTTTTGGCGCTGAACGGACCTATTTTGTATTAAATGGAACTTCAGCATCGAATAAAATTGTCCTTTCTGCTTTGGTCGCAGAAGGTGATTTGGTTCTTTTTGATCGAAACAATCATAAAGCTGCCCATCATGGCGCCCTCTTATTGGGTGGCGGCATTCCAATTTTCCTAGAAACAGACCGAAACGCCCATGGTTTAATTGGTCCTATTGATTACGAGGCTCTTGATGAAGCGCATATTCGGGAGAAAATTCGCCGGAATCCATTGGTTTCGGACCCTGATGCATGGCAGCAGCAACGACCCTTCCGGTGTGCGGTGATTGAACAGTGCAGTTATGATGGAACCATTTATAGCGCCGAGCTGATCTTGGAAAAACTGGGTCACCTTTGTGATTATATTCTCTTTGACGAGGCCTGGGCTGGTTTCATGAAGTTTCATCCCCTGTTCCGGGGGCGTTTTGCCATGGGATTGAATCGGCTTGGCCCCAATGATCCAGGGATCATCGCGACCCAATCGACTCATAAGCAATTGGCCAGCTTCTCGCAAGCCTCACAAATTCATATAAAAGATTCGCATATTCGAGGGCAAGAGAGGCGCGTTGAACATCGACGCTTTAATGAAAGCTTCTTACAGCACGCATCGACATCGCCGTTTTATCCGTTGTTCGCTTCTTTGGATGTGGGCGCACAAATGATGAAAGGGCGATCTGGTGAAGTCCTATGGGACGATACCATTCGTCTTGGTATTGAATTACGTAAAAAAATACGAACTATCCGTCGTGAATTTGAAGAAAAAGAAAGCGATCCTGCTCGCCGCTGGTTTGTGGATCCGTTTGTTCCTGATAGAGTTCAATTGTCACTTGATGACCAAGAAAGTTGTGCTTGGGAAGATGTTCCAACCGATATTTTGGCTGCCAATGCCCGTTTTTGGGAATTGACACCGGATGCGAATTGGCATGGCTTTCGTCATGTGGCTAGCGGCTATGCCATGACTGATCCTAATAAATTAACTCTATTAACCCCCGGTTTTGATCGTCGATCTGGCACCTATGACAACCATGGCGTTCCAGCCCCAGTCATCTCCCAATATCTTCGTGAAAATCAGATCGTTCCAGAAAAGAATGATTTGAATTCTATGCTCTTTCTTCTAACGCCAGGCGTTGAATCCAGTAAAGCAGGAACGCTTTTGAGCGCCCTGGTGGCATTTAAGCGGTTACACGACGATAATGTGCTATTAGAAGATGCCATTCCAGAGTTTGTCAAGCGTCGTCCCCATCGTTATGCGGGCCGTCGTTTGCGAGATCTGTGTGCTGAGATGCATACGTTCTATCGTGATTCTCAGACGAGTGATCTTCAACGCAAGATGTTTCGCCCTGATTATCTTCCGACCATGGTCATGCCGCCCCATGTGGCAGCTCGTCAATTGGTGCGCAATAAAGTTGATTATTTACCTATTGACCGTATTGAAGGTCGAATAGCGACAACTCTATTTGTCGTTTACCCTCCTGGCATTGCCACCATTGTCCCAGGAGAAAGGCTTAATGAGCGAGCGCAGCCGATGATTGAGTATCTCAAGGTGTTTGAGCGAGGGGCTAATCTTTTTCCAGGCTTTGATAACGAAATCCAAGGTCTTTATCGAGAAGTCGAGGCTGATGGTTCCATTCGATTCTATACTTATGTGGCGAAGGAGTGATGGCGGAGGGGGTCTCTCGATTGGTTGGTTTTTTCTAAACATGTTGGAAATCACCATAACTTATTAATTATCGGTGACTCTGCGGGTTTGTCATCAAGATGTCATAAGACTGTTGTAGGCGATGGGGTAAAGAAATCACCATGACTGGTGGCTTTGCCCTGTCCTGACCTTGATGGTGTTGGTTCCATGTCCGAAAAAATCTACAATGTTCTTTTTCTATGTCTGGGCAACTCAGCTCGCAGCATTATGGCTGAATGTGCGCTGACTCGCTATGGCGGTGGTCGATTTCGGGCATTCAGTGCCGGTAGCCATCCAAAAGGTGCGATTCATCCATTAACTTTAGAATTACTGGCACGACTGAATTATAAAACTAGCAGTCTTCGGAGTAAGAGCTGGGATGAGTTCGTGGTTGAGGATGCGCCTGTTTTTGATTTTGTTTTCACAGTATGCGACGTGACGATGAGGGAAACCTGTCCGGTATTCCCTGGTCGGCCCATGACGGCCCATTGGGGCGTCGAAGACCCGGTTGCTTTCGTTGGGGCCGAAGACAAAAAAATCAAAGCATTCCGGCGCGCTTATGTTGAATTGGAAAGCCGGATAAAAATTTTCACGAATCTGCGTCTAGAAGGGCTTGACCGTTTAGCTCTGCATGGCCGTTTGAATTTGATCGGGCGATCCCATGCGTCCAACGAGCATGTAGAATAAAAAAAGGATTAAGATCGATGAATTATCAAATTAAAAAATCACCTGGAATGGTGAAAATTGCGCTTGTTGGTCGGATGTGTTTTTCTGACCATGCAGTCTTTCGGGAAATTATGAAAATCTTTGATTTGCCGGCAGGGGAATCGGTGGTTTTTGATATGTCTGATCTTGAAATTATCGACTCATCAGGGCTTGGTATGTTGATTATTGCTCGCGATGAATCAAAAAAGAGAGGGCTAGATTTTATCATTGAAAATCCTAAAGCTGAAGTCAGAAAGCTAATGGATATGGCTAAATTCGAACGATTCTTTACCATTAGATCGTAAATAAAATGGAGTCGACCAATGGTCGGCGACGATTTTCTAAAAATATCAAATAATTTTTCTGGATTGGAGACGGCTATCCGACCTGTTGCGGAAAAAACAAGTCAAGGATGCGCATCTTTATATGGACTTGATTTAGTGGCGCCTCTGCACGACTGTCGTATCTTAATCGCCGATTCTAGTCCTTTCAGCCGTAAGACATTAACCCGTTTTCTGAGTTGGTTTGGCGTTACTGATGTGGTTTTTGCCAAGGATGGTCGAGACGTTCTTGATCGTGTAGGCGAAATCGGAGCTAATTTAATTCTCCTCGATACTAATTTAGGATCATTAACTGGGATTGAAACCTGCCGGTTACTGCGGACTCTGCCTGCTGGGCGCGATGTTCCGATTGTATTACAAACCATGTCGCATTCGGATCAAACGCGGGCGCGCTGCTTTCAGGCGGGGGCGAGCGATGTTATTTCTAAACCTGTGAATCCCGGCGAATTGATTGCACGTTTAGGTTATCATTTGGAACGTCGCGCGATGATTGCCGAGCTAAAAAAATTCCGCCAGCGCATCGAGCGGGATTTGGAAATAGCGCGGACGATGCAATTGGCTTTAATTCCAAAGCCAGAGCGGGTGGATCGAGTCGCAAAACAGCGCGGATTAACCATTAACTCTCGTTTTGAGAGCTGCGATGAAATCGGCGGTGACTTTTGGTCGCTTCATGAAATTGACGAGAACCGTATCGGTATTTTGGTTGCGGATTTTTCTGGTCATGGTATCGCGGCAGCTATTAATGCATTTCGATTTGATGCCTTGGTTTCTCGGCGCAGCAAAGCGGAACAGGCTGACCCTGGCACTATGTTGACCAATCTCAATAGTGATTTGTGCGAAATATTGCCGGTCGGACAATATTGTACAGCTTTTTATGGTGTTATCGATTCCCATTCTCACACTTTAACGTATGCTTCTGCGGCACAACCAAATCCATTCTTAGGAGGAGAGAATAATGTTGTAAAAATTATTGATGGTAGTGGTGTTTATCTTGGTTGTTGGTCGGGAGAGCAGTACGATAATCGCTATCTATCATTAGGAGCCAAGGGTTTTTTGTTTCTTTATAGTGATGTTCTGACCGAATCTCCCGACCATATGGGGACCGTTCTCAAAGAAGATGGATTAGAAACATTGGTAAAAAATGTATTAAATGATAAAATTCCACTTAATTCTTTAATTGATACTTTTACAGCACCTCGCCGAGGACCATATCACGATGATTTGACTGCAATTTGGATTTCATGGGGATGATTTCCTATTTTTAGATGTCTTATTATTACATTAAGTATTTTATTATATTTAAACAAAATAGAGTTTGTGCGTCTTGTGTTGGTTTTTGTAATGAGCTAATGAAGCATTTTGTATTTATAAAATAGCCTCACTTGGCAAATGCGTGTCTAAGCGTTATTTGTTTGAATGTTTGGATTATCATCCAGGCCGTCAGGACCTTTAGGAGCGTAAGGGCCTGACCGTGCATACTTCAAAAGAGATTGAAAATTTAGAAGAATCCTGTCAAACGACGCTTGCGGGGCTGCGGTGCCGATGGCGGGCTTGTGGCGGTGAGGCGAAGCTTAAGGCGTTTATGCACCGTCAGGTGACGGACAGCGGGGAGGAATGGGCGGTGTCGATCAAGGCGAAATTAACCCTGATGTTGCTGGGGGTCTTAATTGTGGTGGTGGGGCAGGGCCTTTTCGCCACGAGCCAGGTCGGGCTGATTGGAACCTACACCGGGAAAATCCTTGTCAGTTCGCTGCCGGAAATTAACGTCGCTGGCGGGCTGAACGACGATACTATGAATATGCGTATTTTTGAGGCGGAAGCTATTTTCTCGGGAAGTGAGAAGGAATTTACGGAAGTCTCTTCTGAATTTGCAAAATTAGTCAGCAGCGTTGATGAAAAATTACCACGCTGGCAAAAGCTATTGATTAGCAATAAAGATCGTGAAATTTTTCATGATTTTAGTCAGGCTTGGGCTGATTACAAAGTATCAAGCAACAAAGTGCTGTCATTGGCGCTTCAGAAAAAAACAGTAGAGGCTATTGCTCTTTATAAACAAGAGGAAGCATCTTATAATATTGTCGGCGATCGCATTGATGAGGCCGTTGCTTTAGCGAATGCTGAAGCGTCAGCACAAGGTGGCGACGTGCAAGCAGTTCAAGAGCAAACCAAGTGGGCCATTATTGCTGTTATTTTACTGTCTTTGGTCATTACTCTGGGGCTGGGGATTTGGTTGGTGCGTTGGATCACGCGGCCATTACTCGCTATGCGTCACTTGATGGCGGAGATCGAGCGGACCGGCGATCTTTCGCTGCGAGCCGACATTTCCGCCAATGACGAGTTCAGCGAAACCGGGCGTGCCTTGAACGGTTTTCTCGCCAATATGGAGTTGGTTTTAAACGATTTGAGGGCGGTGATGACGGCAGTGGCGTCTGGCGATTTGACGCGCACCGTTCGTGCCGAAGCCGCAAGCAGACTGGTGCGGGATATTAAAGACGACGTCAATCGCTCTTTGACATCTTTAAGCACGGCTCTTCGGGCTGTATTGGATAATGTTTCCCAAGTTGCCGTAGCAACAGGACAAGTTAGTACCGCCGTTGGGCAGATTTCTGATGGTGCTTTGAATCAGTTGAATGCGGTTAAGCGGATTGCTGTTGGTATTAAACAGTCGGCGCATGCCATCGAAGAGGTTTCGGTTAATGCCCAGGCCTCCAGTGGTCACGCTCGAGAGGCCGCATCCCTGGTCAGTGATGGGCGGGATAATGTCGCGGGAATGGTTCAATCGGTGCACGCGATTTCCGACCGGGCGCGGGATATTTCGAAAATTACCGGCGTTATTGATCGGATTGCCAGCCAAACCAACATGTTGTCTCTCAATGCTGCTATCGAGGCGGCACGGGCCGGTGAAGCCGGAAAAGGTTTTGCCGTCGTCGCCGAGGAAGTCGGCAAACTTGCCGAGCATTCTGGTCGTTCGGTATCAGAAATAAACTCTTTGATTGAAATTGCCGGCGCGGAAACTGTAACAGGAGTTGAAACGGCGCGGGTGGTTGGTGAAAATATCGACCGTATCGCTAAGGTGGTCAGCGAAAGTGATCAGATGGCCGCCGCGATTGCTACGGCCATGCAACAACAGGCCGCAGCGATTGAAGAGATTCGAGGAAGCGTTGATGATCTGAGCCATATTGGTGAAACCAATGCTGCCGCCTCTGAAGAAGTGACGGCAACCATGGTTGAATTGGCGCGACTGGCGGATCATACCAAGGCTGAAATCGGTCGCTTTAAGTTATCATATGCAACCAATGCCGTTGAAGCAAAGGCAGCAGAGTCTTATACAGTCAAAAAAGATTTTCTACCTTGGTCGGATAGTTTGTTGGTTGGGCATCCGGTGATCGATGCCGACCATAAGGGATTGGTTCGTTGCGTCAATGATTTGCATGAGGCCATGCGTTCGGGACGGGGGAGCGCCAGTCTTGGCGCCATTCTGCATGCTCTGGTGAAATACACCGAGGAGCATTTTTCTCGGGAAGAGCAGATTTGGCGGGCTGGCAATCCCACGGCCTTACCCAGTCAGAAACGTTCCCATACCGAGTTTGTCCGGGAACTTCGCTCTTTGTTGTCACGGTTTGAAAGCGGTAAGACCAATATGAGCAATGAAGTCATGACTTTTTTGGGTGATTGGTTGAAAAATCATATTTTAAGATCTGACAAGGAAGCTGTAGCAGCTCTGTCTCAATCGCCAATTCAGGAGCGGTAGCAGTTTTTGATGAATTCAGAACATAACAGGGTTAACATGAAACAGGATCGCATCGATGATTAAATTAAACCTTAGAGGATTGCACGCAAAGCTGATTGTGCAATTTTCCATCGTCTTTGTGATGTTGATCCTGGTTGCGGTGATTGCAGTCGGGCAACTGGATTCAAGCTTGATGAACTCTCACCGAAGCGAAGTGAAGGCGCTGGTCGAAAGCGGCTATAGTGTTGTCGCAGCTTTTGGTGATAAGGCCACTCGGGGAGAATTATCCGAAGACGAGGCGCGTCGGGCTGCCTTAGCAGTGATCGGATCGATGCGTTATCAGGATGGCAATTATTTGTGGGTTAATGATCTTCATCCACGGATGATCATGCATCCTCTTAAACCCGAGATGAACGGAAAAGACTTGAGTGATTATGTCGATAAGGATGGTAAACATCTCTTTATTGAAATGGCTGGATTGGTGCGAAAATCTGGGGCCGGGTTTGTTGATTATAAGTGGTGGCGACCGGGCAACGATCAGACCCCTGTTGATAAGGTTTCTTTTGTCAAACTGTATGATCGCTGGGGCTGGATTATTGGTTCTGGCGTTTATGTTGACGATGTTCATAGTGAGGCCCGTCGCCAGTCCATGGGTATCTTTATCCTCTTGGCTGTGACTCTGCTGATCGTCGGGGCTGCGTCATGGATCATTGGTGCCAGAGTCGTCAAAGCTGCGGTTGATTTGAAGCAAGCCCTCTTGGCCATCGAGGCGACCGGAGACCTGTCCATTCGTGCCAGAATTAACAGTCAGGATGAATTGGGGCAGGCCGGGTTGGCTCTGAATGGGTTTCTTGATGACCTTGAGCCGGTGCTCACTGATATGAAGGTGGTCATGTCGGCTGTTGCGGCAGGTGACCTATCGCTTCGGGTGGCTGCGGACGCCCCCAGTCGGTTGGTCAATGATATCAAGGACAGCGTTAACCGTTCTCTCGAGTCTTTGGCCAGTTTCCTAGCCGCAGTCAAAGGCAATATTCGTCAAATGGCCACAGCTACGGATCAAGCGAATTTGGCCATTGGTCAGATTGCCGATGGCGCGCAGACGCAAGTGGGGGTTCTGCGGCAAATTTCAGCCAGCGTTCGACGGACGTCCCAATCTATCGAAGATGCCTCGGAAAAAGCGAAGGTCTCTAGCAGTTGTGCTCGGGAAGCGGCGGAGGCGGTGAGTGATAGCCGGGAAACGGTGGAGGCTTTACTGAATCTAACCAATACTATTTCCGACAATGCGTTAGAGGTGGCGCGGATCGCCGAAACCATCGAGCGTGTGGCGGCCCAAACCAATCTTTTGTCTTTGAACGCTTCGATTGAGGCGGCCCGTGCCGGCGAGGCCGGTAAGGGCTTTGCCGTGGTGGCCGAAGCCGTGGGCAAGCTCGCTGAACAGACCAGCCATTCAGCCACCGAGATCTCGTCGCATAATGAAAAAGCATTTGCCGAGACCATGCGCGGTGTACAACTGGCGCAATCAGTGGATGACGGGATGACACGTATCGTCGGGACGACCGAGGAAAGCGATCGGATGGCGGCGGCGATTGCGGCGGCGATGGCCCAGCAGTCGGCTGCGGTGGCGACCATCGGGTCGAATATTGAAGACCTGTCCCGGATTGGTGAGGGGAATGCTGCCGCCGCCGAACAGGTCACGGTCACGATGATTGAACTGGCGCGTTTGGCGGATCAGACTCGGGCAAAAGTCGATGCCTTTCGGTTTTAAGGCGAAATTTGACGCGCGTGTTGAGGCGAGATCGGTATAGGGCTCAACATTGGCAGGGAGTAGCAGACTCATGAGGGATATTTCCGTTCGTACCAGGCTGTTTCTTGCCTTTGGTCTGATGGTGCTGCTTTCCGTTGGGCAGGGTGCCTTCGCCATTTCCCAGTTGGGCGTCGTCACGGGTCATCTTGACGAGGTCGCCACGAGCTGGTTACCCAGTGCGACCGCGCTTAGTCGCTTGGTTCGGCAGTTTGACGTCTACCGGCGTGCCGAGGCGCGGATGTTGTTGTCGCGCACTGACGACGAAGCGGCGACCCAAATAGACCGGATGGCCAGGGTGGCGGGAGAGGTCGATGCCGCTCTTCGAACTTATACGCTGTTGGTGCGATCTGCCGAAGAACGGCGCTTGCTCGATCAGATGGTGAAGGATTGGGCCCAGGTGCGTCAATCGGGACTGGCCACCCAAGACGTGTTTCGTCAGAAAAAGCCAGTTGATGCCGTTAACTATTTTGTGACTGACGGTGCCACGACTTTCAAACGGCTGGAAACCACGGTTGATGCGGTTCTGGCGCTGAATGAAGCTGGAGGCAAGGAGGAAGCGCAGCAGGGCGCAGAAAGCGGCTCGGCCACGAAAACGGCGGTGCTGGTGGCCATGCTGTTGACGGCGTTATTGGGGATGGGCATTGCGGCGGTGCTGGCCCAGGGCGTTTTGCGAGAGCTGGGTCATCTGCGTTCAGGGATCGATGATATTCAACAGTCCGGGGATCTATCTCGACGGGTTGCCGTTCGTCGCCGGGACGAGTTTGGCCGCACAGCGGAGGCATTCAATGCCTTGATGTCTGAGATTGACGCCGTTGTTCGTGCGATCAACGGGGTGATGGCACGTGTTGCCGCGCGCGACCTGTCGGCTCGGGTCTCGGTCGAGGCCAGAGGGGATGCGGGATGTCTGAAGGATAATCTGAACCAGTCTCTTGATGGGTTGTCCCAGGCGATGCGGGCGGTGATGGGGAACGTTAAGCAGGTTGCCGTGGCGACCAGTGAAGTCAGCACCGCCATCGGTCAGATTTCCGATGGGGCCCAAGGGCAGTTCAATGCGGTGAAGCATATTCTGGCGGGCGTTCGGCAATCGGCTCATGCCATTGAAGAGGTGTCGTCGAGCGCCAAACTGTCCAGCGAGCAAGCCCGGCATGCGGCAGCCTTGGTGGCAGAGGGAAGCGAGAATGTTTCGGGCATGGTTTCGTCGGTCAACGCCATTGCCAATAACACCCGCAGCATTTCAAAGATCACCAACGTGATTGGTCGCATCGCCAACCAAACCAATATGCTCTCTTTGAATGCGGCAATCGAGGCGGCCCGCGCTGGCGAAGCCGGCAAAGGATTCGCCGTGGTGGCTGAGGAGGTTGGTAAGCTGGCGGATCATTCGGCGAAATCTGTGGACGAGATCAACACGCTGATCCGTCAGGCGTCGGTGGATGCCACACGCGGTGTTGACAGTGCTCAAGCGGTTGGGGAAAGCATCGATCGGATCGCCAGCGGTGTGAGTGAGACCGACCGTACCGCCGCCGCCATCGCCGAGGCCATGGCCTTGCAGACGACGTCGGTAGAGACCATTCGGACTCGGGTCGAGGAGCTGTCGCGGATCGGCGAAACCAACGCCGCTGCTTCGGAACAGGTGGCAGCCACCGTGGTTGAGTTGGCCCGTCTCACCGGCCAGACCCGAACGGAAGTCGAACGGTTTACATTCTGAACGGATAAGCGACCGATTCTCTGTTGGGGCTACGGCTCCAGAAATCCCTCTCTACCTCTACCGGCGGCGGGAAAGAAGACCCATGCGAGTCCTGGTGTTCGAAGTACGGGGACGGCCCTATGCTCTACCGGCGGATGTCATCCGGCATGTGGATGATGTGGCCGAAGTCACGCCGTTACCGTTCGTTCCCCGGTATGTCGATGGGTTGGTGGCGTTGGGAGGACGGGTTCTTCCTCAGATCGATTTGGGGGCGCTGTTGATGCTGCCCGGAGAGACTCAGGGGGAAGGCCAACTGGTGGTTCTGGCCGTCGGGGATACGGAATGCGCGCTACGCGTTGGCGCCACGTGGCGGATGCTGCGGGTCGACGAGACCGATATTGCCTCGGTCGAAACCCTGGATGACAACGGCGACCTTGGGCTTGACGGGGACGGTCATCGGGAGCGACTGGCCGGGGTCTTTCGTTACCAGGATCAATCGGTTTTCCTGCTCCGTCCCGAGCGCATCGGCTTGGATGGGGTGGCCGCCGGATCGTTCGGTCAACGCTCGCCTTCGGTGGTGTTGGGGGAGATGGAGGTTGGCGACACCGCCGCTCTTCGTCGGGCTCGGGAAGAGGTGATTTCCACTCTGGCGGTGATTGTCGGTGGCGAGCGTTACGCTTTTCCTTTGCTCAGGGTTCTGGAAGTTTATGTGGATAGGGCCCTGACGCCGTTACCCGATGCTCCAGACTGCGTTGCTGGAATTTCAGTGCTACGAGGTCAGCCGCGCTTGGTGATTTCGTTGGCACGGCTACTGGGGGTGCCCGCCGATGGGGCCGGGGCCAGCATGGTTGCGGCAACCGCCCGTGGCTTACCTGTGGTGTTTCGGTGCGATGCTTTGTTGGGGATTCGGCGATTTCCGATCAGCCGGCGGGAAGCGACCAGCGAACCCGCCGCTGGCATTGACAGCTTTTTGATCGGTGCCGATGGCACGGTGACCATTCTGTTGGAGCTGGATGGCCTGATCTCGGAGTCATCCTTCCGCCGGTTACGGGCCTTTTTACCCCGAATTCGCGACGGTGCGGATCTGTCGGTTCTGGTTCCCGAGAAGGAACGGAGGATGCTGTTGGTCCGCATGGGCTCCGAGACCTGCGCCATCGATATTGGCCGGATTGAGCGCGTTGCCAATTATTCTCCACCCACCGGCTTGCCGCAGGCGATAGGGCTACGGGTGGGCATGACCGAAATCGGCGGGCGCGTGTTGCCTGTGGCTGATTTGGGGTTAGCGTTCGGCGCCGCGCTGGGGGATAGGGCCGGGGCTTATGTGGTGGTGCGAACCGATCGCTCCGATGCTTTTGGCTTGTGGGCTCTGGCGGTCGAGGCCGTGGAGCGGTTGGTTCGGGTTCCAGAAGCCTCGATTCTCGGCGCCTCTGCTCATGCTGGGGTCTCTGGTGGGGCGCTGTCGGGGCGCTTATTATGTGGGGTTGGGCGGGTTGGGAATCGGTTGGTCAATATCCTGGACGTGAATGTTCTGGAAGACGAAGAGGGGGTTTCCGAAGACGCCGGGGCAACCAGGGAGCTTGTGGCCTCATGAAGCCCATCCGGCTCTTGATTGCCGACGATTCTGGGTTCATGCGCATCGCCGTCCGTAAGATGGTGGCGTCTGATCCCGAGATTCAAGTCGTCGGTGAGGCGCGCAACGGCGTAGCAGCCGTCAACATGGCTCGCGAGTTGAAGCCGGACGTGATCACCATGGATGTGGAGATGCCAGACCTGGACGGGGTTAGCGCAACCCGCATGATCATGGCCGAGCGCGCAACGCCGGTGATTATGTTGAGCAGTCTCACGCAAAAGGGCGCCAAGGTAACCTTGGAGGCGTTGGAAGCCGGCGCCGTTGATTTTATTTCCAAGTCATCGAGCTTCGTGCAGCTTGATATTGTTCAGGTTGACCGCGAATTGCGGGAGAAGATCCGCTATTGGGGCCGTCGTCCTCTGCTATCGATGGGGGCGTGGGCTGGTCTTGCCCCTTCTTCGGCGTCCGTTTCGGCTTCTTCGGCAGCCTCCGCTGCGGTGGCCTCTCTTTTCAACACCTCTTCGGCCAGCGCGGCGACGCCCCGCGCGCGCGTGGCTAAGGCGCCTCGGTCCGTGGATTTGGTGGTGGTGGGCGTGTCCACCGGCGGACCCAAGACGTTTCCCGGTTTGCTTAAGGCGTGCGGGCCGTTGCGGTGCCCGATGGTGGTGGCGCAGCACATGCCGCCCTACTACACCGCCAGCTTTGCCGAGCATCTTAAAGAGGAAACCGGCCTTGATGTCCGCGAAGGTGAAGATGGCATGGTCCTGACTCCCGGTCTGGTGGCGATCATTCCCGGCGGTAAGGATGGTCTGGTGGGGTATGGCATCGGTGGGCACAAGCTGCTCAATGTGCGGGTGGTTCCTGACGCGCCGATTCATCCCAACGCCGATGTTCTCTTTGAATCCGCCCTGCGCGTCACCGAATCCCCGGTGGCTGTGGTTCTAACCGGGATGGGGAATGATGGAACGCGGGGGTGTCGGCGTTTTACCGATCGCGACTTGCCGGTTTTGGTGCAAACGCCGGCATCCTGCGTGATCGGCGGCATGCCCCAAGCGGTGATTGACGGTGGTTTAGCGTCCTTTGTCCTGTCGATTGATGACATAGGGGCAAAGTTACGAGAGTGGTGTAACAGATAGGGCTTATGGATAAAGCCCGTCGGAAATTTCGTATCACGAAGAGGAGCTAAGTAATGGCAAAAAATGTAATGGTTGTTGATGACTCGTTCATGATGCGGACTTTGATTGCGGACATCGTGAAGGCCGATCCTGACCTCGCGGTGGTTGGAGAAGCCGAAAACGGCAAAGTGGCTTTGGAGAAAGTTGGCAAGCTGGCTCCCGACGTGGTTCTGCTGGACATCGAAATGCCCGAGATGAATGGCTTGGAGGCCCTGAAGCGGCTGAAGCTGTCCAGTCGGGCCAAGGTGATCATCATTTCATCCGTGGCTCAAGTCGGCTCGACCCAGGCGATGGAGGCGCGTCGTTTAGGGGCTTTTGACGTGATCGCCAAGCCGTCGGGGTCCATGAGCCTGGACATTGCCGCCAAAAAGGGTAGCGACATCGTTAAAGCCATTCGCAAGGCGTGCGGGTTAGCGGCACAGTGATTGGGTGAGGGAGCTTACGGGCGATGTCCGATTTGGCGGAAACCTTGTGGCGGGAGTTTGCCGCCGAGACCGAAGAGCATTTCGAGATCATCGAGCCTCTGTTGGTGGCCGCCGAGACTCAGACGGTGGTCGCTGCCGACATCGCCCAGTTGTTCCGGTCTTTTCATTCGGTAAAGGGCTTGGCCCGCTCCATGGATATGAAAGGCATGGAGGAGGTTTCTCACCATGCCGAGAATGTCTTGGGGTTGGTGCGGGAAGGAACGACCGCTCTTGATGCGGGTCTGATCGCTCTATTGCTGAATGCCGTTGACGTTCTTAAGGGCTTGCGAGAAGCGGCGGTTACCCAGCGGATCAGCGCCCCGGTTCCCGAGGGCGTGATTGAACCGCTGGAAGCGGCTTTCGCCGCCCGTTCCAAGGCGTCGGGACCATCGTCGACAACGGTGGTTACGGCGGCATCTGTTGGCTCGTCGAGCGACGGTGCTGTGCTCGCTCCCCAGGAGCAGCCTTGTGACGTGCCTTTGGCTCCCGGCTTAGACGCGGATATGCTCCGCTATTATGCCGAAATGGTGCGTGAGCACCTTCCGGCCATCGCCCGTTGTGCCACTGCCGAACTCGCCGACGCGAGCGTTCGGGACGCGGCGGTGGAGGCGATTGACACCCTGCTGCACGCCACCGAGGTCATGGAGTTTCTCGGTTTGGCGGTGTCTTTGGCCAGTTTGCGGGCTTGCCTGGGACAAGAGCCGGTTGAAGACACCAAACGTCTGGTCATCGAGACGTTGGGGCGGATTCGCTCCGACTTTGAGCTGATTGAACGGGAGTCTTCGGCGGAAATCGCCGGGCAGGGGTTGGCCGATCGGTTGGGCGGGGCGCTGCAAGCCGAGGTGAATCTGATCGTCGAGTCTATGCTCGAGGTTCTGGGGCGGTTTTCGGCGGATCCTGCGCGGGCCATCGCCAGCGACGAGGCTTTGGCCGAGGAGTTGGCGATTCTCAGCCGATCAGCCTGCACTTTTTTCGTGTTCTTGAATCTCCACCAGTCCTCGCGTCTGTTGCTGATGGTCGAGGATGTTTTTACCCGCGTTGCCCATCACGAAATGCATGTCTATCCGGAACTGTTGGCGCTGACTCGGGAAGTGTCCGGGCTGCTGACGAACATTTCCGAAGGCATGGGGCGTTGGCGAGATCTCGAAGCCCGTGTTGCCGATGATATTCTGGACCGCTTTCGTCAGGCGGTTTTGGTCAGTAGCAAAACCACCGAAGGTGTAGACCCGGTATCGGCGCTCAAGCGCGTGCTGGGAGACTATGATATCAGGCCGGAATTGGTCGAGATTCTTTCGGCGGAAAATATTCAAGAATTGGTGGCAGCGGTGCGGGGAGGCCGGACCCATCTCTATGAAATATCCGCGTATCTTGAGGGCTCGGAACAGCTTACTCTGGCCTTCGTCAATTGGGTTAAAAGTGAAACCACGGCGATCACGAATCGCACCGTCTTTATTGACGGCAAAACATGGTTCGAATTCCTGGTGGTTTCAAACCTGGAAGCCAATGCCGTGGCGTCCCGGATTGCCGCTTTGGATCCGGTTGGCGAGTGTGTTCGGATGCGCTCTTGCCAAGCTCGGGAGGTTCCCGAAGGCGCTGCTACGCCATCGGTGGCAGGCGGGGCCTCGCGCACAGGTCGGGCCTCTGGTGGGGAATCAACCAGGATAATGGGCAGCGTCGGGAAGGGCGGCAATGTTCTGCGAGTGCGTGGAGAGACCATTGACCAATTGATGGCCCAGATCGGCGAAATGGTGACGATCAGCAATATGATGCACACCACGGCCAGGACGGGTACCATTGAGACGGCTTTAAATGGTTTGCGCAGTATGATCAGCAAGACTGGCCATGACGAGGCCGTTCAGCATTTGCAGGCTATCGAACAGGCGTGGTTGGCTTTTCTGCGGGTTGATGAGCAATTGGGGACGGCGGTTGCCCATCTTCAAGATGCCACCATGGAATTGCGAGTGGTGGCCATCGATACGCTGTTTAATCGCTTTCCACGCGTGGTTCGGGATATCGCTCAGGCCACAGGCAAGCAGGTTAAGCTGGAAACCACCGGAGCCGAGGTACGGATTGACAAAGGGATGGTCGATCTGTTGTTGGATCCCTTGATGCATATGGTGCGGAATGCTGTGGATCATGGGATTGAAAGCCCGGAACATCGGCGGAAGGTTGGCAAGCCTGCCATCGCAACATTACATTTAACGGCGGTCAGTCGCGGCAATCGGGTGGAAATCCAGATCGCCGATGATGGCGGCGGGATGGATGTGGCTCGGATTCGGCGAAAGGCGGTTGAACGCGGCTTGGTGGGAGCCGCAGAGGCCGAGCGATTGAGCGACGACGATGTGATCAATTTCATCTTTGCTCCCGGCTTTTCGACGGCGGATCAGGTGAGCGAGACGTCAGGGCGTGGGGTTGGCATGGACGTGGTGCGAACCAATGTCTTACGCATGGGCGGTTTGATTTCGGTGGAAACCCGCCCAGGCAAGGGCAGTACATTTTTATTGCAACTGCCACTATCCGCCGCCATCCAGCGTGTGTTAATGGTCGAAGCTGCTGGGAAAGTGCTGGCCATTCCAGAGCGGTTTTTGTCGGAAATTTATGAGGTCGATAGCGATACCTATCAACTGGTGCGAGGGCGACCAGCAATTCTTTTGCGTGATAAGTATTTACCGCTTTTCCGTCTGAGCGACTTGTTGGGTTTTACGCGGGTTGGCGAGAATGTTTCGCCCTTTACGCATCGTCCGATGGTTGTTCTAGCGCGAGGGCGGCAGCGGATCGGTGTCGAGGTTGAGCGTTTGCATCGGCGGCAAGAGCTGTTTGTGCGGGAAATCCATCCTCAGTTGGCGGCCATTCCTGGTGTGGGCGGTGCGTCAATTTCGGGTGATGGCAAAGTGGTTTTAATCGTTGATGGTGACGACTTGTTCAGTTTAGCCGAAAACGCGGCAGCTCAGGGCGCCAGTGTGCATTAGAAATCGGAGGACGCGGCAATGAGTGCCTATCTTCAGGTCAAGGCCGCGGAGTATACTCTGCTGATCAACAGTGGAGACATTCGGGACGTGATGACGAATCGGGATGGAAATGCAGTGGTGGAATGCCCCGGTCATCGCGTGTGGCGCGGGCAGACGCTTCCGGTTGTCGATTTTTCAGAGGTTTTAGGCGCCGACCTGGCTCCTCGTCCGGTTGCCGTGGTGCTGGAAGACCCGGATCACGGCACCATCGTTCTCGATGTGGATGGCGCGGGGCCGATGCTTCGGTTAGAGAATGCCCTCTTCCGTCCGCTTCCGCCGTTACCGTCAATCCTGGGGCAGGCTTTTGACGGTCTTTTGGTGGAGGGCGATGGGCGGGCAGGGGTGTTGCGTTTGCGTCGGGGCGCGGTCTTTACGCTTTTATCGTCTGGGGCCAAGGAGTGAAGGGAGTGCCAGTCGCAACCATGGTCAGTTCCCGGCCTTTGGCTCAACCCCCCGGTCTGGCATTACAGCAGCAGTTGGACGCGATGCGGGCCATCTTGTTGACGCCAAGATCATCATCGTCGTCGACGGCGGCATCGTCTAGCCGGACTCCGGCGGCGAGTGTTCCGCCTGCGCGTGGGGCATCGCCGTTGCTGGCCGATGCCGTTTCATGGCTGTCAGCCGAGGTGTGTCGTCGGGTTGGCATCGCGATCAATGGCTCGGTGCGCGCTAAGTTAGAGAAGATTGCCGGAGCGTACCCCCCGGACAAGCTTGGTCCATGGATGGAGCGTCTGGCGGGACTTGATTCAAACGATCCCGAATGGTTGTCTTTTGTCGAGATGCTGACCGTTCACGAAACTTACTTTATGCGGGATCCTGGTCAGTTCGATTTCGTGCGCCGGCAGGCCATGGCGCGTGTCATTGCCGAGCGAAAAGGCCAAGACCGGCCCGTTTTGCGTTTATGGTCGGCGGCCTGCTCGACCGGCGAGGAAGCCTATTCCCTGGCCATGCTGGCGGTGGACACCTTGGCCGCTGCGGGCGAAGCCGTGATCGATGCGGCCGGCCATGTTCGGACTTTGCGTCCGTGGACCATCGAGGTGGTGGGGTCGGACCTGTCTCGCCAAGCGATTCGCACCGCCCAGGCCGCCGTTTATCACGAGTTCGGGTTGGGGCCGTTCCGCAATCTGCCGCAACAATGCTGGCGTTTTTTTGAGCGCACTGGAAAGGGCGATTCATCGATCGAAGGCGGGACATCCTGGCAGGTTCATCCTGATATTCGGCGTTTTGTTCGGTTCCAGCAATTCAACCTGTTGGGAGACAAGCCGCCGCTGGAGCAGGCCGATATCGTGTTCTGCCGGAATGTGCTGATTTATTTTGATGCGGGCGGTCGTCGTCGAGTCTTTAAGCTGATTCACACGCTGCTGAATCCAGGTGGTTTTGCGGTGTTTGGCCCCACCGATGTTCCCGACGATCCCAATTTGTTCAGGGCGCATTGGGGACCGTCGACGGTTATCTACCAGAAAGTTTAGGGGGCTTGACCTTGCCAGCCTTGGGTGGTGTTTCGTGACGGAATTTTGATAGGGGATTGATTGTGGGCATTGATTATAATAATGCCGACCTTTATGGTTCGTCTTCGTCGGCTTCGGGATCTCAGGGTACGATTGGATATCACTGTAACCCTAGTCGGTATGGTAATACTGATCATCGCTCGGAATCGCCGAAGAGGGATAGGAAATGCCCAGCTTGAGATCGGTTCCCACCGCCGGTCCGACGCGCGTTCTGGTGGTTGATTCCGACGCTTCGTTCGTCGATCTGCTGTCAAGTGTTCTGGAGCACGAAGGGGGAGGGGAGTTTGTCCTCACCACCGTCGGTACGTTGGCCGAATGCAAGGCGCTTTTGAGGCCGCGTCGCCACGACGTTATCCTGGCTGACTTGAATTTGCCGGATTCCGAAGGCATCGATACCCTGCGTGGTTTGTTGCAGGACTCGACGCTGCCGGTCATCGTGATGACGCCTGCCGACGATACGTTGCTGGCTCATCGGGCGATGAAGGTTGGAGCCCAAGGGTTTCTCTTAAAGGGCGAAGACCAGGGCCGCCATGTGGTGCGGGCGCTGCAATATGCCGTCGAACGCCATCGCGCCGCCGAGCGTTTAGCCCGCAGCGAGCAACGCTTCCGGGACTTTGCCGAAATCGCCGGAGACTGGTTCAGCGAGACCGATCCGACCCAGCGGATCACCTGGGTTTCCGAGCGGTTGCGCGGTCTCATGCAGATCGACCCGGAGAGTTTTATCGGACGGACCTGGGTGGACTTGCTGGCACCCGACGAGGATCGCGATAAAATAGCTCAATATCTCCAATGTGTAGAACGACAGGAGCCCTATCGCAATCTGGCCGTGAGGTTGGCCGCTGCGCCGGATCGGATTCTTCGTCTGAGTGGTAAGCCGGTCTATTCCCGATCTGGAAAATTTCTCGGTTATCGGACGGTGAGCACCGATGTCACCGAGGAACTCGAGTCGACTCAGTTTGCGGGGCGGATGCTGGCCATTCTCACCGACTCCATCGCCTCCTTCCCCGGAGGGGTGATGATTTTCGATGGGGATGATCGGTTACTGCTGGCCAATGATCGGGCTTTCAACCTGTTGCCGGTGGCTGGCGACGCCTTCTTGCCCGGAACGACGTTCTTGGGCATCCTGCGGATTGCTGCGGAACAGGGCTTTTTCACTGCGGCCAAGGGCCGTGTTGACGATTGGTTAGCCGAGTGGCGCGATAGCAAGCTGCATACCGAATTGCCGGTTTGCGAGCCGATCCGCGAAGGTCGCCCACTTTATTTCCACCAATATCGCACGGCAACCGGCGGCATGCTCCGTTATCTTCGTCCGGCCCGCGCGGATACGGCGCGCGATTAGGATGGAGGGGCGAGGGGCGGGGGCAATGGCTCCCCGACGTTTCCTCTACTCCGCAAGTTGGACCCGGTTGCGGCCACCGCTTTTGGCTTTATAAAGGGCCTCGTCGGCCCGGTCGATCAGGCTGCCGATGGACTCATTCGCCATATATTGGGCGACGCCCACCGATAGGGTGATGGTGCCATAGGTCTGGCCGCCCTCGCGGTTGGCGATTTGCTTGGAAGAAATGGTTACGCGGATCGTTTCGGCAATCTTTCTGGCTTCGGTAGCGTCCAAACGCGGTAGAATAATGGCGAATTCTTCCCCGCCATAGCGAGCCGGCGTGCCCTTGTCTTCAACGCAATGGGTTAGCAACCGCGCCACGACTTTTAAAACTTGATCGCCAAGCGAATGACCGTAGGTGTCGTTGAATTTTTTAAAATGATCAATATCGATCAACAGCAGAGATAGTGCTGTTCGGTTGCGGACAGCCGCCCCCAACGCCTGTTTGAGGGTTTGGTCAAAGGCGCGGCGGTTGGCGATGCCGGTCAGAGCATCGGTTTCAGCTTGGCGTCGAACCGTATCAAGATTGGCCCGCAAGGTGGCAAGTTCGCTGGAAGCCATATCCAATTGTTGACGCAACTGTTCTTGCTCATTGACCATCGTCTTAACTTCGACGACGACGCTGGCCACCACTGTCCGCAACCGATCCATATTCAGGGGTTGTTCCAGCGTGCTTTGCAAAGTCTCCACAGCGCCCTGGTAGCGTCCACTGTCACTTAGGCTGGTGTTGATGGTTTTAAGAACCTTTGTGATCGCCTCTTGGGTTTTATCGCCGGCAGACCGCACGGCGTGGGCTTCGGCATCGAATCGAAAAAACCTCTTTACAAGATCTTCGCAGCGCAGCGGGGTGAAGGGCTGGCCGCTTTGCTCCATTTGATCGATAACGCGATTGAGATCGGGTTGATACCCGGCATAATATGTGTACCAAAGAGCATAATTCTCAGGCGTGGGTGGCATCCGTTCCTTTGCTAACTTCTCGAAAGTCCGATCCGCGAGTTTGGCACTGCGCGGCTCAGTATTCTCTAATACATGGAACCAATCGTTGTAATTTGTCGTCATCGGAAAACTCCAATTCACCTCTCTGCCGGAACAACCGCGTTGGGATGAATAGCACAAGTGTGATGGGCGAAGAGGCGTCGGAACCCAGAACAGTACTCAATCTAGGAGAACGGGCGGAGCTTGTCCGGGTCTGACGGTGAAATCAAGGGGATAGTCAAGTTCGGAGGGCAAATTTCAGTTCTTGCGCATGGCTTCGACCAAAAAAGAAATGAAGGCGCGGGTTTTCGCGGGTTGCGAGCGAGTGACGGTAAAAGCATAAATTGGTGCGAAAGGCGGTGCCCAATCCGGCAAAACCCGCCGCAGTCGACCGGCGGATACATCATCCTGGACCATGCGACGATCCAATTGCCCGATCCCCAGACCCAAGACAGCCAAGCATTGGGCCATGGCAATGTTGTTAACGGCGATTCGACCGTCAATCATCACGTCGACCTGTTCTTGGCCTCGCCGTAGACTCCAGCGGGCGGCGGCGGTGCTCAGGGGCAAGCGGATGCACAGATGCTCGGACAACTGGGCTGGGTGATCGGGCTCCCCGGCACGATCCAGATAGGCCGGAGCCGCGTAAAGCGCCGGTTCGACCGAGCCCAACCGCCGCGCGGTTAGAGTCGAGTCCGGCTGTTCGCCAATGCGGATCGCTACGTCAAAATGTTCCGATAATAAATCGACGCGCCGGGGGCTGAGGTCCAGTTCCATCGTAACGTCGGGATGGCGATGGGCAAAAACAGCAATTAAGGGCGCTAAAACACTTGTTCCAAAATCAGGTGGCATTGATATTCGCAAATGACCGCGAGGAATTTCGACCATATCTTTCAATTGTTCGTGGGCAATTTGGGCTGATTCTATAATTTCTTTACAGCGGGCATAGTAAATTGCGCCGGCTTCGGTCAGTTCAATCTTTCGTGTGGTGCGATTCAGTAACTGAACACCGATCTCCCGCTCCAATCCGGCGATTCGGCGGGACAATGATGACTTTGGAATCCCCAAAGCCTCGGATGCTCGGGTAAAGCTCATGGTTTTAACCACATCGACGAACAGCGCCATATCACGCAAATGGTTCATGTCACCCTATCGGTCGCTCTAAATCTTTATTGTCGCCAATTTTGGAACAATGTGTTCCAATATCGGCTTTTGTCCCACGGGCCCAGTCAGGCTATCTCTGTCTCATCGAACCCAACGCAAACCCAAAGAGGTTCCACCATGAAACTTAGCTCTGTCTCTGCCCGCTTGGCGGCCCTGTCAGTTTTGTCGGTTTTGGCTTTTACAACCCCGGCTCCGGCTCAAGAGGCGCCCACCACAGATCTCAGCAAGGTCCAAGGAGGGAACTTCTCTATCGATAAGAATCACGCCAAGATCATCTTTTCCACCACCCATTTTGGTTTCTCGACATACTATGGCCTATTCACCGATTTTGACGCCAAACTGACCTTTGATCCCAAGGCGCCAACGGCCAGCAAGCTGGAAGTCGCCATTGATCTCAATGGGATCGATACCACCAACCCCAAGCTTGACACCCATCTGAAGTCTCCTGACTTCTTCGATGTGGCGAAATTTCCTCATGCCAGCTTCAAAAGCACCAGCATTGCCGTCACCGGGCCGACCACAGGAACGATTACCGGCGATTTGACCCTGCATGGCGTCACCAAGCCAGTAACGCTGACCGCCAGCTTTGCCGGCGGTGGAATTAACCCCATGACCAAAGCCTATGTCCTGGGATTCAGCGCCACGGGAACCTTGAAGCGTTCGGATTTTGGCGTGAGCGCCTATGTCCCGGCGGTTGGGGACACGGTGACCCTGACCATCAGCGGCGAGTTTGATCGTCACTCTTAATCACTACCAATCCTGTGACCTGAACGGGATGGCCCAAGAGAGTTCACCTCTCTTGGGTCAGAGCGTACCAAACAAGCCCAGAGTCCTCAAGTGCTCGCCAAAATCCCGGTCATCCCGTTCCAGGTGGTCAATCACCGCAGATTCAATAAACGGCATATTGATTTTAATGGCGTTGAGATTCGGATCATCGATCAGAAGCGTGCGTAGCGTATTGATGAAAAGTCTATGGTGTTTGGCGTGGCAATCGACGCGAGTATAAAGCAATTGCCGCATAAAGGCTTCTTCGCTTTCGGAATGCTCTTCAAAATATGAAAAGAAAGCGGCAGCCTGATCAATCACCTGCGTCATTCCGACCGACTCGTCGTCCAACGCCTGGGTGACAGCGGCAACGAGGCCGTTGAGCCGGTCAATCAGGCCCTTGTGTTGACTATCCACGACGCTATGCCCCACCGACAGCGCGTCGGTCCATTCCATCGCCATGGCGCCCCCTTGCCAAGCCCTGCCACATTCGGCCCCAGGGCTTGCCGTTCCGTGCTTAGGCCCGGCTGGTTCGCGTTCGACTGCCGAACAGCTTTAACAAAATACGAACCGACGCTTCGCCATCGTCGGCGAAGGCGACGCCCACCACACCTTTGGAATCGACGCGCCGGACGTGACCTTGCAAGGTTTCCCAAACATCGACGTCGGCATCGTGAATACGGATATCGATTTCCTCAGAGATTGCGAAATCAGCCGGTTCTTCCATTCGTAACGCCAACCCACCAAAGGACCAATCGACCAGTCGGGCTGGCTTTCCCGCCACGACGAACAAGGCGCCATCGCTGATGTGGCGATCATGCCGTCGACGGTTGGGCGATAAGGACATGGACATGGGTCGAACCTCCGGTACGCTTTCGCACCCTTATTCTGCGCGTTAACATCCGTAAGAGTGCGGTTGTCGGCTGGCGAGATCAACGAAAAAACGTTCCGCCAAGGTCCGTTCGCGCGTTTTCATTCCGGCGGGCTTGGCTTCTCGAGGGCCCACTATCCCGCGCCTTCCGGTAAAAGGCCAGCAGATCGCGGACCAGCACATCGCGGGTGAACTGGCTTTCATAGGCGTGCCGGCCTCCTTCGACCAACCGTTGGCACAGGGCCGGATCGTTAAGGCAGCGATTGATGGCTGTGGCGAGGCCGCCGACGTCGTCGACCGCGACCAGCAGAGCGTTGCGTTCGGGGGCGACATAGGCTTTGGGGCCGGCAGCGGCGGCGGTTACCAAAGGCACCCCGGCGGCCCAGGCTTCGACCATGACGGTTCCGAAGGGCTCGATCCGCGAGGGAAAGACGCAAAGGTTGCAGGTTGCCAGCAACGCGGCGCGGTCGGTTCGCCAGCCCAAAAAACGGACCCGTTCGGCGACGCCCAAAGTTTGCGCCAAGGCTGCCAGCTCTTCACGCAACGGCCCCTCGCCAGCCAACCATAAATAGGCCGAAGGCACCTGAACCAGCGCCTTTAACAGGACATCCAGCGCCTTGTTGTGGTGCAGCCGGGCCAGGGATAGCAACAGCGGGGCTGCCTGGGGGGTATCGAAGGCCGCCCGGTCGATGGCCGCAGCCGGGGGCAGGTCGGCAAAGGTGTGGATGCAGGCGGTGGCTTCGGTGGGGGCGCCGCTGGCGATGATGTGGCGGGCCAGTTCGTGGGTGACGCCGATGAAGAACTGACAGTTGCGGTAGTATTTGAGGGCGTAGGGGCCGCCGAACCAACCGATATTAGGAGGCCCACCCCGCCGAGCGTAGCTGGCAGCTCGCCCCATCCAGAAGTGGCAAACATCGGGCTGGAAATCGCGAATTGCCTGGGCCAGAGTTCGATGGGTTCCCCAGCCCAAGAGTGGCGACGGAAAGCGGGCGTGGCGCACTGCCAATCCCTGTTCGGCCCATAGGGTATCGCGCAGCGGGTTGGGTCGGGTGATCAGCAGTTGCTCCAGTCCGGCGTGATGCAAAGCCACGACGCTGTCGGAATACATGGTTTCGGCGCCGCCATGTTCACCGCCGGCCATGACCTGAAGAACCCTCATGTCCTGTGCTCCTGTTCGGTGGCTATGGCTGTGCGGGTGCGCGTCCACAAGGTCTCGGCGGCACGGATCACCGTGTCGACGTCAAGGCTGTCCATCAGGGTGCCGGTGGTGCGATGGTTATAGCCCGGTGCCGTTACCAATTGCTGGTAAGACAGCGCGGTGGTTATCGCCGCGCTCTGCTCACCCCAGGGAGCATAATGCTCTGGCCGGCTAGGGCCGAACAGGCCCAACGTTGGAATCCCCACAGCGGCGGCACTGTGCATCAGTCCCGAATCATTGCCTATGAAAAGGGCACACCGAGCCAAGCAGGCGCCGATCACCAGCGGATCGGCGGCACCAATCAGGTCTAGGCGGCGGGCAGGATCGATGGCTTCCAGAACCGGCTGGGCATCGGAGCGTTCGCCGGCTGCCGCCAACACGGCCACCCGCGCACCCGATAATGGCCCCTCTGGCCCGATCAGGTGCCGCGCCACTGCCGCAAAGCGGTCGGCCCGCCAAATTTTGCCGCGCCAGTTGGCCGCCGGTCCCAGCGCCAAAACCGGCGGGCCATCGGGAATCAGGGCCGCCGCTGCCTGACGATCGGACTCCGCAAACCACAATCGAGGCGCTGGAACCTCTGTCAGGCCTAAGAGTCTGGCTAGATGAACCACCCGGTGGCAGGTTTCATCAGGCCGGGAGGTGACCACCTTGCGTCGGGCCACCAGCAACCGCGACACCACCGAATTACGCAAATCCACAATCAGCGACCAAGGGGTTCCGATGCAGTGACGCCACAGAGCCAGCCAATGGGCCGAGTAGCGACGCTTGACCAGCGGGATCACGTGATCCAGTCGGGGGACGGCTCGAAACAGCGGCGCGGCGATGGTGCCGCACACGATGGTGAACCGTGCCTCCGGCAGGCTGCGAACCAAATGGTCGAGCAGGCCGGTGGACAACACCGCGTCGCCCAACCGATTGGACGTGATGAAAAGAACGCGCATCCTGCATCCACTCGCTCGCCACGGTCGCCGCCAGCCCTGGCGCGCTTGGGTTCGTTGCGTTATATCCGTGGGGACTGCGACCGGCAAGCCGGAACGCCGCCCCCATTCGAGGTTCGGTCATGAACACTGTCGCGTCGTCTGCCTCTTCTTCTCCCGAACTGTCTGCTGTGCCGTTGACCGGGCGTCGTCTGGTGCGCGTGGCTGGGGTTGACGGCGTTCGATTTCTGCAAGGGCTTGTGACTCATGATGTGACGTTGGTTGCGCCCGACCGATCGATCTATGCGGCCTTATTGACGCCGCAGGGCAAGGTGCTACACGACTTTTTCATCGTCGCCGATCCTGGCCCGGACGTCGCCGATGGGGCCGTGTTGCTTGACGTCGAAGCTGTGGGCGTCGCGGACCTGCTGGAGCGTCTGCGCCGCTATCGGTTGCGGGCCAAGGTGACGTTAGAGGATGTGACGTCATTCTTCGGCAGTTGGGCTTTGATGGCGGGGGACAACGCCGATGTCGCCGCGTCGGCTGTGGCGCTGCCGGTTATGCCGGGAGCCACGGCGGCCTTCGCTGCCGGTGGGGTGGCCTTCGTTGACCCTCGTCTAGCGGCCTTGGGCGTCCGGCTGTTGGTTCCGCGCAACACGGCAGCAGCGGCCCTGGCGGCGGTGGGCGCTGGTCCCGGCACCTATGCCGATTATGACCGGCATCGGCTGGCGTTGGGGGTGCCGGAGGGCCAGCAGGACTTGGCCGCCGAACCGACTTTGGCACTGGAAGGTAATCTGGACGCTCTGAATGCCATTTCCTGGACCAAAGGATGTTATGTTGGCCAGGAGGTGACGGCTCGGACTCGGTATCGTGGCTTGGTTCGCCGTCGGTTGCGGCCTGTGCAGGTCTTGGGGGGGCTGCCAGAGCCAGGAACCCCGGTGCGCCAAGGCGACAGTGAAGTCGGAGTCATTCGTTCCGGGGTCGATGGGGTGGCGCTGGCCTTGCTGCGGTTGGACATCGCTGACCCTCGTGTGGCGCCACTGACCGCCGGTTCGGCCACTGTCAGTCCGTTGGAGCCGGGGTGGACTGTGCCAGCGTAACCTTGCGGTTTCCGAAGGCCCTCTCATGCGCCCGCCCGGCGTCTGATACCGGCGCTCCCTGATACTGACACATCGCCGGTATCGGGCCGCGACGGCGGCCCCGCGTCTGAGGGCGCTGCGGACGTGTCAACGTCCAAGGCCATTGGTATGGGCAACCGTGTCGGGGTGGAAAAATTGATGGGGCAAAGGATGATTGCGCCTTAAGCGACAAAACGCCGCAGGCTGGAAGCCGTTACACTTCGTTAACCCTCCCGTCCGATGATGGTCAGTGTATACGGAGTGGGGACGGGTCGATCCGGGGCCGGAGGGTTGGGGTATGTTGAGCATCGATACATCAGATTGCCGGCTTGAAATTGGTGTTGGGCGCAAATTCATGTGCTCTTTGGTTTGGCACTTCGCCCGCTTCTTGCGAGATCGCTTGTCCCCGACACGCGGCATGGTTGGCTTAGATGCCGAGACGATCGAGGGTGAGGCCCGTCGTTTGGCCCTGCGTTTTACCGGCGATATGCAGGAGTATTTTCGGCGGACTCTCAGCGACAGCTATGAGACTCTTGATCATCTCAGTCCGGAAGGCATCGTCGACCTGTATATTCAAGAAAATCTGGCTGATTTCGAAGCCGATTATGTCATGGAGCAGCTTTCCGATTTTCGGATAGCCCACAGTCGCTCGCCGATTGCCTCTGTTCATTTGAGCGCCAGCCCAGAGAGTAGTGCCCGGCATTGATGCCTGTGTGGGTCTGTGGATCTAAAAAGATTCGAATCAGTTCCAGAGAAAGCATTTGTTTTAGGGTAATCGCAGGGAGACAGGCGGGGCATGTCGCCCTGCGATTGCCAAATTACTTGCTGTAAGTGAATTCAGGAAGAGTCTTCAGCGATTCTTTGGTCGCATCGCGGTACACAACGTCTTTGCCATTCAGTTTGAGAGCATCGTAGGACACCACGACGTATTTCGTGCCCAGGCCCAGGAAGCCGCCGACCGACAGCACTGCAAACGGCACCTTCTCGTTGGGTGTGACGATCAGGTCGTCGATCGTCCCCACGGTCTCGTTGGCACCGTTAATGACACTGGCGCCAACCAGCTCGGAGGTCCGCTTGCCATTCTTCGCCACCGACACGTCGGGAAGGCTTGCGACGGTTTCTTTGGTGGCATCGCGGAACAGGATCTCCGTATCATGCACCACCAATGAACTGTAGGGCACGATTACAGACTTCGTACCTACGCCCAAGAAACCACCGACCGAGAGGACTGCAAACGGTACACTCGCGTCCTGGGTGATGATTAAATCATCGATCGTTCCCACTTTTTCTTTGGCCCCATTGACGACGGCGCTCCCCACCACCTTGGACACACGGTAACCTGTGGCTTGCGACGTCGGACTGACCTTCGACAGGGACAGCGTCTGGAGCACCCCTTGTGAAAAAGCCGGAGTGCTCAAAGTCGCCGCGATGAGGGCGGCACCCGCAAGAAATGTGATCGGACGCGTCATCGGAATTCCTCTCGGTGATTGTTCAGGGATGTTGGAACGTACTGAAAACGCAGGTGCTTTTCCAAGCAGTTCTTAAGTATAGTTCTGGACTTATTCATTATCTGTTGTCCAGAGGACGACTTGTCGAACTGATAATATCGTGGCGCATCATGCGCGTAACAAGGATCGGAAATTACTTAGTATTTCTTTATTTGGATGATTATTATGAATTTGTCCGCGAAATAGCAGCGTCTGCTACCATCGAGCCTTGGTGTTTGATCCATCAAGGCTCGATGGTACCGTTGTTAGGGTTCGTCGGTATCATGCCGTTCATACAAAATGGGGGGCGAGGACGTCGAAACAGCATGGCCGAGGCGTAGGCTGTAGCCGTACTGATGAGCTAAGAAACCATTCGGGGATTCGGTCTGGATACGGACTACGGCATCTGCTTTTTTGAATCGGTTGTCCGAACCTATTGCTTGATGACGACGAGGTTTGGGTCGATGGCTCGACCGATCAAGGTTGCGGAAAGGACTCCGATGAACCCGACGCCACACCCGATCAACGCGTTGGCGGCGATGATCTCCGAGACTGGGACGAGCATGACACCGGAAGCCAATGCCGGAACCCAGCCGACATAGGTGGCGGCCCCCACGGCCCCAGCTCCAACCGCGCAGGCGATGACGGCGTTGCCGATCAGTGAATCGGCTTTCGCATTCCCCATGGGAAGCGCAAAGACGAAGAGCATGACAAATGCAGGCAAAAATCGTTTCATAGCCGTTCACTCCACAAGTTTCGGACTGATATGACTGAAGGCGATTGGCCACAACAAGGTTCGGAAAACCCTCATGCCGACACGGGCCGGAAGATTTTCCGGCCCGTGTGAATATTCGTTCGGGATCAGATATGAGATTCGGCACCCGGATTTGCCCGCGCCTGGAATTCGTGTTTGAGATCGCGAATCACGTCATGGTCGGTTTTGATGCTTTCATAAGCCTTAGACACGATCGCTTTGATCGGAGCGGTTAGGCTGCCTTCCTGAAGGGCTGCTTCGTACTTGTCCTTGATGAAGTCTTCGCCGCTTTCGACCTCGTTGATAACGCCCTCGTCGCTACCTGTGACGGCATTCTTGAGGTTCAGGAACATACGGTGACCAGCGGCGAGGATGCTGCCGCTGTCCTTGGGTTCACCACCCAGACTCCGCACCTCGTCCTGAAGCGCGGCGGTCAGCGTGTGGCGCTGGGTGGCGCGGACATCAAACATCGTCTTGAAGCGCGGATTCTTGGCGTCTTTGGCGGCGGCACCATACCCCTCCGCGCTGTCCATTGTGGTCGCGATCAGGCCGTTGAGCACGTCAATCTGTCGTTCGTTGATGCTGGGCATTGCTGATGTCCTCGGTTTCGGGAGACGCGCCCGGCGACGGCTTTCGGCCATCTTAGGCCGAATATGGCCGTCCCGGATCGGCATTTCCGTAGGAACCTGAACTATCACTATAGGGAATAGGAAAGGGAAGGTTCGGAATTTACGGATAGTCTAATGATTGATATCGGTTCGTTGCGGCGCATACCATGCGCTATCGTCTTGTCTATTACCACAGAACCGTATCAACAAGTCTTGCTAGGGGGGTGTGTTGTTTTATTTGACGAAGAAGCCGCACTGTCATGGGCCGTTGGTATAAGCCCGATGATATTTACCCTCGCACACCTTCTCGCCCGTTGTTGCCAAAGACCGACAAGGCGTCGCACAGTTCGGGAAGGGCCCGTTCGACGGCGCTTTCGCCCTCGAGAATGGCTTCCTCAGCCCGGTCGAATTCCAGGAGCCCGATATGGCCAAGGCGCGGAGCGATGTGGACGTCCGGGGGCTCGCCGGCTAGGCGCGAGCGGGTGATGCGGTCAGTGATGATTCCGAAGGATGAAACCATTACGCCGAACAGGCTCGGCCCGTCATAGTCCCGGCGGAATATCCGTCGGGTGAGGGCGTTGAGTGCCGACGGGGTGGGAATGTCTGGGGCCGGGCGCGCTTCCTCCAGTAGCTTGAGCAGGTCAAAGCCGGCAGCGGTCGGCACTAAAGAGCCGGGGCGGCGAGCCTTGCCGATCAAATCGGCGCTTAGATTGACCGCAATCACCATTTGCGCCCCCAATGCTCGGCAAACCGAAATCGGGACCGGATTGACCAAGGCGCCATCCACTAACCATCGGTGATCGATCTGCACCGGGGCAAACACGCCGGGCAGGGAAAATGAAGCGCGCATGCCTTCAACCAAAGAGCCTTCGCGTAACCAGACCTCATGTCCTGTCACCAGATCCGTGGCGACCGCGACAAAAGGCGAGCGGAGCGCCTCGATCCGGGTTTCCCCCAGATGGCGCTGCATTTCCGCCACCAATCGGGCGCCACCGATCAGTCCGCCAGAACTCAGGCGTAGATCCAAAAAGCTGACGATTTTCAGCTTGGTCAGTCGTTTGGCCCAATCCTCGAGTTCAGCCAGCCGCCCCGCCAGATGGACCCCACCCACCAGCGCCCCCACCGAAGACCCGGCGATGACGTCCGGCTCGATGCCATATCGGCGCAAGGCCCGAACCGCTCCGATATGGGCCCAACCACGGGCCACCCCGCCGCCCAGCGCCAAGCCGATCCGAGGCCGGATACGTGGCGCAACACCGTCGTCGATCATCGCCATGGCTGTCCTCGCGGTGGCTAGCAGGAAGACGCCCCCGGAAAGCGAAGGGGCTTGTATCTGTGAGCCATAATCTGATCCGGGAAGCGGGGGCTGACAACTCCCTACGCCCGTCAGTCTCCCGATTGCGGTCCAGAGGAACGGGCTGTGAAAAACCGCCGATTGTGGTATCGGTGGTTCCGCCGTCGGGGTGCCGCCGTTGGCATCGGAGAAGAGGGTTCGGAATGCCGTCGCTTACTGTTCAACCTGATTGTTGCCGCCGTTGACCGCCGCGACCAACGCCTCATCGCGAACCCCAGATGGCCATGCCGCGACCTGGCCGCTGGTCCGCCGCCTGTTCGGAAGCTACCTGTGGCCCCATCGGGCGGCGCTGTGGGTGGCTATGGTCTTTATGGCCATCAATGCCGCAACCACCGGGGTTATGGCGTGGCTGATGCAGCCGGTGATGGACGGTATTTTTGAACAGCGGGATCGGGCTATGGTCATTCCAGTGGCCTCGATGGTCTTTCTGGCTTTTGTGGTGCGCGGATTTTCCGACTATTTCCATTCTGTCATGATGAATCGAATCGGCCAGAATGTCGTTGCCGATGTTCAAAAGGCCTTATACAGCCATTTATTGGGCGCTGATCTGGCCTTTTTCCATGCGACGGCGACCGGCAGCCTGATCTCGCGGATGATTAACGATGTCATGGTGATGCGCGGGGCCATGGGAGAGTGTTTAACCAGTTTCGGCAAAAGCTCTTTGACCCTGGTGTTTCTGGTCGGGGTGATGTTTTACGACGATTGGCTGTTGGCGGCAGGGGCGTTTTTGGCGTTTCCGGCGGCAGGTGTGTTTGTGGCGCGCATGGGCAAGCGGATGCGGCGGGTGACCACCAACACCCAGGCCGAACTGGGGGACTTTGCCACCGTATTGAACCAGACCTTCCAGGGGGTCCGCCACGTCAAAGCCTACGGCCAAGAGCAGCATGAGCGCGAACGGGTTTCCGCGATCATTGACCGACTGTTTTCGCTGGTCTGTAAAGCGTTTCGGGTTTCAGCCCTGACCACTCCGGTTACAGAGGTTCTTAGCGGTTTGGCCATCGTTGCGGTAATCATCTATGGCGGGTTCCGGGTGATCGATGGGGGCAGCACGGTGGGCGCGCTGATGTCGTTCATTGCGGCGTTTCTGCTGGCTTACGAGCCCATGAAACGGTTGTCCAAAATCAATGCACAGTTACAATCGGGATTGGCTGCCGCCGAGCGGGTGTTCGAGCTGTTGGACGTGCGGGCGATGGTTGTGGATCGGCCCCAGGCCCAGCCGATGACTCTGGCGCGCACCGATATTCACTTTGATGCGGTCCATTTCGCCTATCGCGACGATGCTCCGGCTTTGCGAGGGGTGACGCTGACGGTGGAGCATGGCCAAACCGTCGCCTTGGTGGGACCATCGGGGGCCGGCAAGTCCACAGTGTTGAACCTGATCCCGCGCTTTTATGATCCGCTTCAAGGTGCGGTCACCATTGGCGGCGTGGATGTGCGCGACATGACTCTGTCGTCTTTGCGCCGTCACATCGCCTTGGTGAGCCAAGAGGTGGCGCTGTTCGACCAGTCGATTCGCGCCAATATCGCCTATGGTCGTCCCGAGGCGTCCGAGGCGGAGATTGTTGAAGCGGCCCGTGCCGCCGCCGCCCACGAGTTCATCATCGGTTTGCCCCAGGGCTATGACACTTTGGTTGGTGAGCATGGGGTCAAGCTGTCTGGCGGGCAGCGCCAGCGAATCGCCATCGCCCGTGCCATGCTGCGCGATGCTCCAATTTTGTTGCTGGACGAGGCCACGTCGTCTTTGGACACCGAGTCCGAGCGGGCGGTTCAAGAGGCGCTACGGACGCTCCAGCATGGCCGGACCACGCTGGTCATTGCTCATCGCCTGTCGACGGTGGTCGATGCGGATCGCATTTATGTCATGGAGCATGGGCAGATTGTTGAGTTCGGACGGCACCGGGAGCTGCTGGCTCAGAATGGCCTTTACGGTCGGCTGTATGGGCTTCAGACCGGCGGTTAGGCTTTGGAGGATTTTTCCCTGGGCTTTTTGCGGGGGGCGACAAGCCCATGAAAAGCCCTTAATCCCTCGCTTGATGATGGCGTCGTCGAAGCCGGTGGGTGGTCATGGCCTGGATGTGCGTCACGGCTTTGGGGCCGAACGTCCGTTCGATCATGGCCAGATAGGCCGGATTGGTGAAATAGCGGTCAAAGGCGTGGTCGCGGAAGTCCAGAACCTCAAGGGCCGAAAGATGCTCGGTGGGAAGCGGTAGGCACTCTACGGCATGTTGCGCGTAGCCGATCCAACCGGGACCGCCAGGATCGTCGGGCAGCCGCCAGCCTTGGGCGCGGGCGGTATCGTGGAGCGGAGAGCCGGGATAGGCCATCGCGGTGTAGAAATTCGCCCATTCGGTATTGAGGTCGAGCGCCATATCCAGGGTTTCCTGAAGACTGGCTTGATTGTCGTCAGGCAGGCCGAAAATATAATTGGCCACCACATGGATGCCGTGATTTTGGACCCGCTTGACAGCGGCCCGGACATCAGTGTTGCCGAATCGGCCCTTGGCCACGCCGTCGCGGACATGACGGGAGCCGGATTCAATGCCGAGAGCCAGCCAGTTGAAGCCGGCCCGCTTCAACAGCTCAAGCATCTGGGTGTCTTCCACCGTGTCGATTCGGGCATAGGCCCACAGATTGAGTCCGTAATTCCGCTCGATCAGCCGATCCGTTAGGGCCAGCACATGCCGCCGGTTGAGCACGAACATTTCGTCGGGGATTTTGATGTTACGGATACCGTAATCCCGGACTAACGAATCAATTTGGTCAATGACGGTATCGGCGCTCCAGGTTCTCAGCCGGTGTTCGGCAAATGGGGCGTGGATGCAGCAAAAGCCGCATTTGAACGGACAGCCGAGGCTGGTTTGGATCGAGGCATACGAGCCCCGACTGTCCAAGTCAGAAAAACAGTGCCAGTTGTGGGCGCGGTAGCGCGCCATATCGAGCAAATCCCAGGCTTGACGGGGCAGGGTGTGATCAAGGTCGTCAATCACGGGGGCCGGGGGATTCCCGAGCGGCTGATCCTTTTGATCCGGGGCGCGGTACCACAGGCCGGGTACTGCCGAGAAGGGCAGCTCTCCACGCAAGGCTTCAATCAGTGCCGCGACGGTGAACGGACCTTCGCCTTGACAGACATAGCTGTAGGGTTCCTCCAGCAAGGTGCGTCGGGGGAGGGCCGAAGGATGGGTGCCAATAGCCAGGGTTGGTATCGTTCCTCCGGTTAGCGTCTTCAAGCGGGCCGCCGTCTTTGAGGCGCCTGGCAAGCATTGGGTGGAGGCCGAAGGCTGTTGGCCGTAAATCATGAACACCGCCAAGGCCGGCGCCGTGGCGGCGATGCGCTGGGCGGTTTGTTCGAAGTCCAGCCCCTCAGCTTCGGCATCGAGCATGGCCACGGCGAAACCCCGTCGACGCAAAAACGCGGCGATCAACCCAGACCAGACCGGCGGCTCGATCGCGGCCAGATCGGTGCTTAACCCCTGATAGACGGTCAGCCGGCTGGGCGGCGTTACCATCAAAACATCAAGCCCGACCATTAAGGCAGTGGCCTTCTTCTGAAAGTTAACGTCCGTGTAGGACCGGACTTTTTATTCAGGCGGTTGTATTGACAGTGCGCCCACGACTGGCATCCACCGGAAGCGCGGTCTGCGAGGCCATCAAGGCCACCTGCTCATTCACTTGACTGTCGTGTTTGAGGGTTGTCAAATTAAACTTGGTTTGACCCCCCTGTTGCGCAATCAGACCTGCCGCTGGGGTCGAGTTGATGTCCATGGCGCAGCCTCTTCGATAGATCCTGACGTGGACACTATGATGCTCGGCTCGGCGCGTGATCGCAACAGGAATAGTTTAGAGCTTTGATGGTGATCCATCAAGGCTGCCCTCAGACGCCGGACGGACGCGGCCCGATACCGGCACTGTGTCAGGGTTAGGGCTCGCCGGTATACAGTCCTCAACGCGGGTGAGTAAAACAGCCACCTGCTCACGGCCAGGGGTAAAACCCCTGGATGCATAAGGTCTCTCGGCTCGTCTCTTCAGGAGGCGCGACCGAGAGGCGCACGCGGGGTGCCGGAAAACAGCATTTCGGGGCCAGTCAATCGCGGCAAGTCTGAAGACTCACCGGACCAAGTCGTGGCGCCGGCAGTCCGCGATCCTCCGAGCGCTGCCGCCCGAAGTAGAGCCGCGACTTGGTGGGGGGCGCTGGGCGCTCCCCGCATGAGCCAGGAGCGAATGGCGATGCCGTGCGGGGTCAAGGCCGGTTGATCGGCAAAGGCCAGTCCCATGCGGCGCAGGTCGGCCAGGGAATCCGAGGCCACCGGCTTCAGGAACTCGCCGGTCAGGACGTCGGCGCTTCGGATGGCTTTTACGATCACATATGGAAGGTCGTAATAGTTCTGTTCGCTCATCGTCGTGACCCTTTCTAACCGTTACTTTTAGGTGAAACTTCACCGTGATCCCAACGGTCAGAAAGGAAGCTATCTTAAAAAAAGAGGTCGTGTCCACTAGCTATTTGTACTAGTCCGCTTGATAGCCCAGGCTATACTTTAATTTTATAGCTAAACGATCCGCCTGAGCTATCTATGCGTTATAATAAAGTGTCAGAAAAATCTAAGCTAAATTTTCCTCTTGTTTAAGTCGTAGCGCCGCAGCATTTTTTGTGTTTTTTCCCACTGCCGCAGGGACAAGGCTCATTCCGACCGATCTTGACGACGGTTCTTGGTTTAGGTTGAACGATGTCGCCGTCCAAATACCACCAACGATCCTCACGTTTGACAAACCGACTGAGTTCGTGATGCCGGTGAGCTTGGCCGTTGACCGTGAAATGGGCAGCGAATTCCACCGTGCCTTCGTTGTCATGTTCCCCGCCGTCGGTTACGTCCAGCACATCGAGGCCCGTCCATTGACTGGTTTCGGCCCACTGGGCAACATGATCGCGATCAAAGTCGCTGCGGGTTTCTGGCAGCAGCGTTTCTTCCAGATAGTCGATTTGGTGGGTGGCGAAAGCGGAGTAACGCGCACGCATCAAGGCTTCGGCGGTGGGAGCTGGACGTTCGCCGGATAGATAGGGACCGCAGCATTCGTTTAGCGTCCGGTTGGAACCGCACGGGCAGTGAGTCATGATTCTTCCTTGTGTCCGTCAAAGCAAAAGGATCGGGAGATGAATAGCCCCGTTATATCATCGAGCTTTAATGTTGACACATTAAAGCTGCCCTCAAGCGCCGGGCGGGCGGGCGGGCGAGGCGCGCCCGCGCCCGTCGGCGTCGGTCTTGATAGTAGGGTTATGGCCTATCAGCGGCCAGACGTCTCATCGCTCCCGTCATGGCCGTCAGATGGGTGCTGTCCATGGGGAATTGAAGGCGGGTGCCTTTGTCGGCGACACCAGCGATCCGAGCCCGGATCGGCTGTTCGAAACCGTCCAGGGCAACCGCCACCAGGCTGCCGAGGGGGCGGTCAATGACGGCATCCAGCCAAGCCCCGCCGACCGAGATGTGCCGGGCTCGGGTTTGCTGGGACTGTCCGTCAACGGTAACGGTGGCGTTGATATTAATTTCCAGGCGTTCGAATTCATTCTTGGTCCCGGCTTCTTTAATGGCCAGTAGAAAATCTTTGACCTCAATACTGAGTTTTTCGGACTGAACCGCCATGGAGGTTGAGGCTTGATTGACCTGAAGTGAAGCTTCACTGGTCTGATCTGCCGAGGCGCGCACCGATGTCATGCTATTGGCGATTTGTTCAGCACCGTTGGCAACAAAATGAATGTTTTGGGTGATGCCGTCGGTAGCCGATTGTTGTTGTGTGATGGCTGTCGCGATGGCCCCGCTGGAGCGGTGGATGTGGTCGATGGTTTGGCCGATGGCATCTACGGCGGTAACGGTATCGCCGATGGAACTCTGAATATCTTGAATCTGAGCGGTAATATCGACCGTGGCTCGTTGGGTTTGGCTTGCCAGAGTCTTGACTTCGCTGGCCACCACAGTAAAGCCCTTTCCGGCCTCTCCGGCCCGCGCGGCCTCGATGGTAGCATTCAGCGCGAGCAGGTTGGTTTGGCTGGCAATGTTCGAGATGATGCCGATGATGGCGCCGATTTTATCTGACGCCGCGCGCAACAGCGAGACCCGCTGAATGACCTCCTGGGCTTGGCGCGCGCCTTCGTCGGTGACGGCTGCCGACTCGTTGACCAAGCGACTGATCTCGCTGATGGAGGCACTTAGTTGCTCGGAGGCCGCCGCTACCGCACCGGCATTGAGTCCGGCCTCGCTAATGGCCTTCATAACGATATCGATCTGCCGATTGGTTTCAGCCACCACGGCCCGCATTGATTGCGCTGTATTGGCCATGCCACCGGAAGCCAAGGACAGTGAGGAGAAGACACCAGAGACACTGGAGCCAAACATATCGATCAGTTCTTCGGCTTCTTTCTGTCGGCGCTCCTTGGTTCGTTGTTCGCCGACTTGAACGGCCTTCAACATTTCATTTTCTAGGGCATGGTCCCTGAAAACCTCGACAGCGCGGGCCATTCCCCCCACTTCATCCCGGTTTTCTAAAGCCGGAACCGAAACCGTCAGATCACCATTCGCCAGAAGTGTCATGGTTCGGGTCATTCCGACAATGGGCCGGATGATGCCTTGGGCGATCAGCCACGCGATCAAACCTCCGATGATCAGACTGACCAACAGAACACCGACCACCAATCCCATCATGGTTTGAACCGTATGGTCGACGTCGTCTTGGATATCCTTGAGACGCTGGCGCATTTGAGACGATAAGTCAGATGACGACTTGATAAAGTCGTCTGCCAAGGCTGGTAGTGTCGTGGATGCCAAGGTCTTGTAATCTACGACAATCGGAGTCAATGTGGCAAAGCCACGATCGTAATCGAGGCCAAACTTCGTGATTTTTGCCAATTTGGCCTGGAAAGGTTGCGCGTCGGGCAGGGCCTGTGCGCTGATCATGGCTTGGTTAAATCGTTCCATATGAGGTTTAATCTGTTCCGCATCAGCCTTAGTCCCGCTGATTTCAAATTCGGCATTTGCGGTCAGAGCGCCCCAAAGTTGCTGTTGCGCTTGGCCTAAATGGGCCGCCAACTCGAATTTACCACCCGCCAGCGCCATCTTGACCACGGGCCTTAAGCCAATAATGATCGCATCGGCGTTGCTTTGAGTGCCCGTTTCAACCAGCCAGTCCCGGCGCTCCCGGTAATCAACAGACTTCTTGAATTGATCCACATAAAAAGTAAGTTTATCCTGGAGTTGAGTGAGCGGCGTATGAAAGCTTTGATCGGTTAGTGTGGCTCCCAATGTATCAAATTTGCCTCTGATAAGATCAATTAGGCTATTTGCTTTTTTTAGATCATCGGCGGTTCCTGTTGTAATATAAGTGAATATTTGGCCGCGAAGAGCGATGGTGTCGCGCTCGATTTCTTGGATGCTCGAGACATTCCGAGCTTGTTTAACCGATAATTCTTGTTTTCCATCAAAATAGTTGACAACCACAAGGCACATGACACCAACGCTCAAGATAATGAGCAGCATAATGGAAAAGCCAACGTAAATCCTTGTGCCGATTTTTAGGTTCTTCATTATCCGATGTCTCCAAGCAAGGCCGTCAGTTGACAGGCTAGCATATAGCGACCGGAAGTGTTAGCCGAGAAAAGCTGGCTGCTTCTTTCAAAAAAATTGTGCAGCGCCGCATGATCAGGGAGTATATTGCGGCCTCATAGGCATCATCGGCGGATCGCAATCCTATGTGTAGAAAGAATTTTGATTAAGAACGAAGAGTTGCGACAACCCGGAATCCAAGGTCGGGGCCCTTGTACCAGAGTCGGCGCTTATTTCTGTAGGCTGCCCAAAGTTCCTTACTAGGAGGAGGAGGGGAGCGCCAGCATCCACCTCGAATCACGCGATAAGATGTTTCGTCATCCTGTTTTGAATTCCGTCGGCTTGCTTTTTTTACCTTTTCTACGGGATCGATCTGGCCTCCCCTCAGTCTCGACCAATATGCTAAGTCGTTCCAGTCATCAAGGCACCATTCCCAAACAGTTCCGCTCTGATCATAGGTCTCGAAAGGTCCGCATCCTTCGGGATAACTCTTGACCACTCCAGGAGCGCCGGTCGTGGGGTCAAGACCAAAGCAGGCGCGCTTTTCTGTTGGGGGCTCGTTTCCCCAGGGATAAAGGCGTTGATCAGTCCCGCGCGCAGCACATTCCCATTGAGCTTCACTGGGAAGAGAGAATTTATACTTCGTTGACCCTTCCGATAACCAATTACAATAACATTGTGCATCGTCCCAATCAATATTAACAACGGGCTGATGGGGATCGCGAAAATTGCCTTTTTTAAAAAAACTTAGGTCTGCATATCGTGTTGTTTCGAGAAATCTATAATAATGCCAATTAAGGACTGGCGTTTCACCAATCCAGAATGGACTCAATGTCACACAATGTGAAGCTGTTTCATCGGGACTAATTTCATTGGCTCCCATCAAAAAGGGGCCTCCAGAGACATGTAAAAGACGTAGCTTCGTGTAATTTTCTTCAAAATAAGGCTTATCTTGTTCTAAAATGTTATTTTTTTGCGAAATATTAGTAATTTTTGCTTGTTTTTTATTTAAGATTTTCTGTATCTTGTTTAAAAAGTCCTGCAATTTCATTTTATATTCTCCTTTTAATCAACAACATATCGCCTCTCACCGCTCATCACCCATGGTATAAAAATGGAAAGGGCATTTGAAGGTGGAACCAAACAAAATTACGTCCTACCGGGAGTATGACGCAGTTATTGCGGTATGACAAGTTGCCGTAAAGGAATGGCCCAGGGAATCTGAAAAACGAAAGCCAAGACCTTGGCGTGAATATATTTATATTCTTAAAAATATCATCTTTGGTAGAATATTGATAAGCTTTCACCAGCTATAAATTTTATGAAAAGTCGTCCTATGAAAAATAAGAGCGATAGAATCTGGTTTTTCCCGTATTCTATCGCTCTGTGATGATCTTTTCCGTAAATCCTCAAAATCCCCGAATAGTCTCGCCAATCACGGCGGCGGGGGAGGGCTCGTGTATTTTGAGCGGCGGGGAAGCAATTTTATCGCATTCCCAACAAAGGGGACAGATTTCAGCATGGCGCTGACATTGTGGCGTAGATACTCGTAACGGACATACCATTCGGTATCGACCCAGCAGAGTTGCAGGCTCATGCGGGGGCCTTTTTGGGGCAGGAAGCCATGCCAGGATTTATCGCTAACCCGGAACATCAGCATCCGCCCAAATTCCGGCGAATACTCAAAAGCGTAGTCATTCCGGTCTGAGCTGTTCAAAATTCGCAGGCGGCCCCGTTCGTAAGGCCATTCCTTGCTGAATCCCAGGAGCACGGTGATGATCTTGTGCTTGGAATCCGGGTGGGCATAGCCTTCATTATAGGCGCCCGAGGTGTTCCCCATCATCAGAAGAACTTGGGGCCGTGAGCTGAGGTCAATTTCAAACTTGTTTTCGATCAGGCGACGAAACCGAGGACTGGCCAGATCTTCAAGCACGGATTTAAATTTGGGGCCGGATTTCAGGTGAGGAACCGCGTAACTGCCGCGATCGGGAATCACCGGAACGTCGGCAAGCACGCTATCTTTGTGAATCAGCGGGATTGCTTGCTCGACATAGGCGTAATCGTAAGGCGTTCGATTCAGTTCAGCGGCAGCAATCGCTGCTTCGTCAAGCAATAGAAACGGAGGAGTCTGATCCGCCATGTCTGTTATCCTTTCCCTGTCGCATCTGACCCGACGATGCCGTGCCGCAGCATAGCCGTTGCTGTTTTATTCAGCAAGTCACCCTATTGTACTCATACCATCGAGCTTTAATGTGGCCCCATTAAAGCGGCCCTTAGACACCGGGCGGGCGCGTCCGCGCCCCCCCCTTAGAGTCACACGGGGCCATAATCCTGCTGATCACCCAATAGCGCGCAGGGCTTCGGCCCCCCGGAGATCTACCGAAACCAGTTGAGACACCCCCTGTTCGGACATGGTCACGCCGAACAGCCGATCGGTTCTGGCCATGGTGAGGCGATGGTGAGTGATAACCAGGAAGCGGGTCCGGCGAGACGCCGCCATGTCTTGCACCAAATCGCAAAAACGGCCCACATTGGCCTCGTCTAGCGGTGCATCCACCTCGTCCAGCACGCAAATCGGCGCGGGATTGGTCAAAAAGACCCCAAAGAGCAGGGAAAGTGCGGTCAATGCCTGTTCTCCGCCCGACAGCAACGTCAAAATCTGAAGCCGTTTTCCCGGCGGACTGGCGAAAATTTCCAGGCCGGCTTCCAAAGGATCTTCGGCCTCGGTCAATTCCAAATGGGCCCGCCCTCCCCCGAACATCTTGACGAACAACTGTTGGAAGTGGGTGTTGACGGTCTGAAACGAGGCCAACAGCCGCTCTCGTGCCTCTCGGTTGAGGCTGGAGATGCCGTGGCGCAAGCGGCTGATGGCCGCCACCAGATCCGTCCGTTCACTGGTCAGGCTGTTGATCTGGGCCTCCAGCTCGTTGGCCTCCAGTTCGGCTCGAAGATTGACCGGCCCCATATTGTCCCGTTCCCGGATCAGGCGCTCCATCCGGCTTTCCACTGCTGCCGTTTCGGGCAGATCGTCGCCGGGTTGAAGTCCGGTTAGGGCCAGCGTATCACCAGGCAGGCACTCAAGCCGCTCCTGAATCCGTTCGGCCACGCCGGTTCGCGCTTGCAGGGCATTGGTCACGGCGGCATCGGCGCGGGCGCGGGCTTCTCGTGCATCGGCCAATCCGACTTCGGCGCGTTTCAATTGGGCTTCGGTTTCGGTGAGTTTGCTTTCCGTGGCAACCAGAGTATCGGCGGCTCGTTTGCGGGTGCGTTCGGCATCGGCGAGGCGGGTCAGTAGTGTTTGGCGGGTGGCTTCGATCTCGGTGGGGCGGTCGGCGAGGATGTCCAATTCGCTCTCAGTGGTGGCGGCGCGCTCGGCCAATTCGGCCAGCCGGCCATCGGCGCCCTGCTGACGGGTCCGCCACGAAAGCTCTTCGGTTTCGATGGCCGCCAAGCGTTGGCGGCGACCATGGGTTTCGCGGGTCAGCCGGTCGAGTTGGCTTTGGCGCTCGGCCAGAGCCGCGCGTTGTGCAGCCAATGCGGCCCGCGCCTCGGTCACTTGGGCGCGGGCCGGCTCAGTGCTAGGGAGCGACTCCAGGGTGAGTTGAGCTTCGGCGAGCCGGGTTACAGCATCGGTTCGGTCGGCTTCCAGCCGTTCCCATTGCTCAATCACCGAAGCCAGCCGCGAAGCGGCGCTGCTATGATCGCGCTCCAACCGGCTGTGGTGGTCGCGGGCCTGATTGACGGCGGTGAAGGCGTCCCGAACGGCGTCCCGGCTGCGCTTCTCATCGGCGGCGGTGTCGGTGGCGGCTCGCCGGGCGTCGTCCACCACTGCGCGGGCGTCGTCAACCCGCTCTTCGGCACCATTCAGGTCCAGCCGAACGTCTTCAAGACGGTTGCGCTGTCGAAGCCGGATCGCTGCCGCCGTGGGAGCGCCTGCCGTAATGGTTAGGCCATCCCAACGCCACGCCGCTCCGTCCCGTGTGACCAAGGCTTGTCCGGGAAGCAGGTGAGGCATCAGGCGGGCCCCGGTCTCCGCGTCGGCCACTAGGCCCAACATGCCAAGACGGCGGGTCAGGGCGGCCGGGCCGCTGACCTTGGCACTGAGTGGCGTCACGCCTTCGGGGAGTGATGGAATTTCGGAATAAGGCGGAAGCGTGCGCCAATGGACGGCGGCGGCGTCATTGACTGGTGCGGTCAGGTCATCGCCAAGGGCGGCGGCCAAGGCACCTTCGTAACCGGCTGCCACCGTCACGGCGTCGATCAGGGGGGGGAACAGCTCGCCGGAGCTGTTGCGCCCATGGAGCAATTCCGACAGGGCTGTGGCTTCGGCTTTGAGTTTGGAACGCACCGCTTCCGCAGCCTGAAGCTCTTCACGAAACCGGGCCAGCCGGGATTCTGCCGCCGCTTTTGCATGCTCGGCGCTTTCGCTGGCTTCGCGGGCTTGCTCCAATCGTTCTTCAGCCGCTGCAACCAGAGCTTCGGCCTCGAGCGGATCGGGGCTAGCCGCCAGTGCGCGCTCCAGGGTTTCGCGTTGGCTGCGCTGGTTGGCGAGTCGTTGGTCGGCGACGGTTAAGCGTTGGGCCAAATCCTGAGTCTGGCGGCTCAAGGCCGAGCGGCGGGCTTCATCGGCGGCCACCCGTTCAGTCAAAGCGGTGAGGGCGCGATCGCCAGCGTCAACCGCCTCGCGACTCTCGGCCAGGGCCAACATGGCCTCTTCGGTCAGAATCGCTTCATCGTCTTGGGCGGCCCGCAGTCGGCGCCGTTCGCTGTTCAACCGGGCCACAGCACCGTCGGCATCGGCAGCGAGGGCGCGTTCCCGGTCCAGATCTCGCCGAATCTGCTCCAATCGGTGGCGATGGGCGGCTTGGGAATCGATGACCCGCTTTTCTTCGGCGTCCAACTGTTCGCGGGCCACAAGTAGGCGTTGCACGGCTGCCGCCGCCGCCGCTTCGGCTTGACGCGACTCGGGGAGGTCTGCCGCGCTGTTGGTGCGCAGGGTGGTCAGATGGGCCACCGCGCCCATCAAGTCCCGAACCTGGGTCTCTGCGGTCTCAAAGGCCGCTCGGGCGGCGGCGGTTGTCCCTTCTGCCGCCTGCCAGCGCAGATGCCACAGTACCGCCTCACTGCGCCGGATCTGGTCCGATAGGTTGCGGTAGCGGGAGGCTTGGCGGGCCTGTTTGCGAAGTCCCTGGAGCTGGCCATCCATGGCGTTGATCACGTCATCAAGCCGGGTCAGGTTGGTTTCGGCAGCCCGCAATCGCAATTCGGCTTCGTGGCGGCGCGAGTGAAGGCCGGTGATTCCAGCCGCTTCTTCCAGCAATTGCCGGCGGTCTTGGGGCTTGGCTCGAATCAGGGCCCCGACCTGACCTTGACTGACCAGAGCCGGTGAGTTGGCGCCGCTGGCATTATCAGCGAACAGAAGCTGAACGTCGCGGGCACGCACTGTTTTTCCATTGATTCGGTATTCGGAGCCCGCGCCACGTTCGATTCGCCGCGTGATCTCGAGATCGTTGTTGTCGTTAAACCCTGCGGGTGCGGTGCGGCTGGAATTGTCGAGGGATAGAGTGACTTCGGCCAGATTTCGGGCCGGGCGGCGCGAGGTGCCACCGAAGATCACGTCATCCATCCCGTCGCCGCGCATGCGTTTGGCTGACGTCTCGCCCATAACCCAGCGGAGTGCCTCCACCAGATTGGATTTGCCGCAGCCATTCGGACCGACAACGCCGGTCATGCCCGGCTCGATCACCAGTTCGGTATTTTCGACGAAGGATTTAAACCCAACCAAACGGAGTTTGACAAAGTCCAAGATAAGGGCCTCGGGTTGGGCTGATACCAATGTCCCCTGACGGAAACCCATCAGCAGGCCGCCGCAGGAGTGGCGCGGCGGTGGTCACCGTCAACACCCGATCAACATGACGTATCGGTCTCGTCACGTGATCGGGCATTCAAGATACGGCCTTGATTCGGAAGGCTAATGCGACAACAGACCGTCGATCACGTCCGTAAATTTCCCGATTGGCAGCGCCCCCTCTAACTTTTTGGCGCCATTGTTGAAGACAAAGGTTGGGGTTGATCGGACATCAAATTTCTTTTGGGCTTCTTGAGTCCGGGCGATGATCGCGTCGGAAAGCTCTTTATTGGCCATGCAAGCACTGAAGTCAGCCGCAGACAGGCCACCCAAGGCGCCGATTTGGGCCAATGCTTGCTGGGGATTGGACGCATGCACCCATTGTTTTTGGTCTTTGAACAACACGCCCAGGAAGCCAAAATAATGGTCAGGATCGGCGCAGCGGGTCATCATGGCCGCTCGCAGGGCGTATTGGTCAAGCGGGAAGTCGTGGAAGACCACCTTCATTTTGCCGGTGTCGACATATTTGGTGATGAGGAGCGGAAGCGTTTCGGTATGGAAATCGGCACAATGGGGGCAGGTCAGAGACGAAAAATCGTCCATGGTGACCGGCGCCGCAGGGTTGCCGAGAACACGATCGACCAAGGCCGCTTTAACATCGAGCGGTTCGGCGATCGCCTGGATAACCAATCCGGGCAGAGCCGCCAGTGCCAAGCCCAGAACCACGACCAAACCATGCAGACGGTGCAATAGATAGGACATCCGAATCTCCCCCCAACAACATGTTGGGACTATAAGACGAGCTTTCAGCCCGAGGCAAGGTTCGTGTCGGTATCGTCCAGGGTGGGCACCAACGGGCTGGATTGCCAAACAAAAACCCCTCGCCCCGCCGGAGCGGAGGAGGGGTTTCTGACTCTTGGTTGGAGGAGCCCGGTGGCTCCTATCCGGGGCTGGCGGTTTAGTTAAACCGGAAGCCGTAGCGAACGCCGACGAAATTCATGCCATCGTTCTGCGAGGCAAGCCAGCCGGCATTGGAGATGTGGGCGGCATAGGCCGACAGAGAATTAACCGGGTCGATCCGGTAGCCGAGATCAATCGCCTCACGGAACAGAACCCGCGACCCAAGGTTGGGGCGACCATCGATTTCAAAGGCGCCGGTGGCGGTTTTGTTGGCCTTCAATTGGCCGTCATGAATATCCATGCCGAAGGCGAAGTCAAAGAAGAAGCCCGCACCAAGGCCCCATTCCCACGACAAGCCGCCGTAGCCGTTGTTGGTCCAGCCCGCCGTGTTTGCGCTGAAGCCGACCATCGGGCGCGGTGCCAGAATGGATTGCAGGAACGGGGTTTCCGAAACGCCGACAACCACTGGCGTGAAGAGGAGTTCGCCGTTGATATCGACGGTATTTTCTTCCTTCGTCTTGGTTTGGTTGTCGCGTGCGGCATCATGATCGAGGACGCCAACCCGGACTTCCGAGACGATTCCGCCGAGACCATCAGCCTGGGCCGGGCTAGCAATGCCACCCAAAACCAGCGCCAAGGCAAAGGCGGCAGAACTCATTGATAAAGCTGACCGTACCACGACACCCTCCCAAAAACTGCCAAAAGCATCCTGGAGACCCGTGTAACATGGCGAACGACAGGGTCGTAAGAGGTAACCGAGGATGATAAAGAAAGTCTGTAACGGATTGTTGCCGTTGTTGCATTTCTGACACGAGCATTGGGGATAGTATGGTGGCGTTGCCTATCGAGCCGGTTTTGCCCGCTATCCGAGCGGCGCTGGCCGAGGTTGGATTGGCGGTGTTGCAAGCGCCGCCGGGAGCCGGCAAGACCACCAGGGTTCCGTTGGCATTATTGGATCAGCCCTGGTTAGGCAACCGGCGGGTGGTGGTGCTTGAGCCTCGTCGGTTGGCGGCGCGAGCGGCGGCTCGGCGCATGGCCGCGATGCTGGGTGAGGAGGTCGGGGCCACCGTCGGCTACCGGGTGCGTTTTGACAGCCGGGTGGGGCCGGGAACCCGGATCGAGGTGGTGACGGACGGCCTGTTTTTGCGTCGGCTCCAGGAGGATCCAACTCTGGCCGATATCGGGGTGGTGCTATTCGACGAATTTCACGAGCGGCGCTTGGATGCCGATTTGGCATTGGCTCTGGTGTTGGAGGCTCGGGCCGCTTTTCGGGAGGATTTGCGCCTGCTGGTCATGTCGGCAACCCTTGATGGCGAGCCGGTTTCGGCCTTGCTGGGCGGAGCCCCGATGATCACCAGCGAAGGCCAAGCCTTTCCGGTTGTCACCCAATACACGCCGCCGACTCCGGGAACCCGGATTGAAGAAGCCATGGCAGCGGCCATTCGTCGGGCCTTGGTCGAAGAGGAGGGCGATATTCTGGCCTTTCTGCCCGGTGGAGCCGAAATCCGTCGCACCGGGACTCGATTGGCCGATTTGGTCTCTGAAAGGCTGTTGATTGCGCCGCTCCATGGTGATTTGGGGCTCGATCAGCAGGATCAGGCGATTCGGCCTTCGCCACCCGGACGGCGCAAGGTGGTTCTGGCGACGGCACTGGCTGAAACCAGCCTGACCATCGAAGGGGTTCGGGTTGTCATCGATAGCGGTTTAATGCGTGTGTCGCGTTTCGATCCGGTTGGCGGCATGAGCCGGCTTGACACCATTCGGGTTTCACGAGCTGCCGCCGATCAGCGGCGTGGCCGTGCGGGCCGGACTCAACCTGGCTTATGCTATCGGCTTTGGCCCGAGGCCGAGCAGCGGGCATTGTTGCCATTCACGCCGCCGGAAATTCTATCTGCCGACTTGGCGCCGTTGGCCTTGGAAGTGGCGGAGTGGGGCGTTGCCGATGTTGGGGGGTTGGCTTGGCTGGATCCGCCGCCGCCGCCTGCTTTGGCCCAGGCGCGAGCCTTGCTGCGGCAGTTGGGAGCCCTTGACGAAAATGGCACCCTGACCCGCCATGGTCGCGACCTCGCCGGGTTTGGGATCCATCCCCGATTGGCGCACATGATGGTTCGGGGGCAGGCGTTGGGGCGGGGACCGCTGGCCTGTGTGCTGGCGGCGGTTTTGGGCGAACGGGATATGATCAGGTCCAAGCCGGGCCAAGGCGGGCCGGGCGGCGGGACTCGTGATGTGGATCTGCGTCGGCGCGTTGAGCTGGTCATGGCCGGCGGTGGCCCTGGTGCCGATCCTGCCGCCTTGCAACGGGTTCGGCACGCGGCGGCCCAATGGGCCAGACAGATGCGGGTGCCAAAGGGCAGCTTTGGATCAACATTGAAGCTTGATGCTATGCCCCTTCGGCCTGCCGCGACGGGGGCTTTGGTGGCGCTGGCCTATCCTGATCGCATTGCCCAGCGTCGATCGGCGAGCGGCGGCGAGGGGCACTATCGTTTGGCTCAGGGGCGAGGGGCGGTGTTGCCGCCGGGGGATCCCTTGGCGGCTGAACCGTGGCTAGCAGTGGCCGAACTGGACGGTGATCGCCGGGAGGCCCGGATTTTTCTGGCGGCTCCGGTGACTCAGGCCGAGCTGGAATTGGAATACGAGGCCCTGATCGAAACGGCGGAAGAGGTGGTCTGGGAGCCCCGCGAGCAGGCGGTGACGGCGCGTCGGTGCCGTCGGTTGGGAGCGTTGGTGCTGGCCTCGGAGAGCCTGAAGACTCCAGACCCGACTCGCCTTGTCACCGCCATGTTGGACGGGGTTCGTCATCATGGGTTGGCTTTGCTGCCTTGGACCGATGCCATTGAATCCTGGCGGGCGCGGCTGGCTTTTTTGTCTCGGGTTGAGCATCCGGAACGTCGGGCGAATACGGGGCAAGAGGGCGGCAGCGGGTGGCCGGATCTGTCCGATGCGGTCCTGCTGGCGACTTTGGAAGAGTGGCTGGCGCCCCATTTGGCCGGTTGTACCCGTGCCGCTCATCTCAAGCGCCTCGATCTCCAGGCGATTCTCGAGGCGCGGTTGGATTGGCGGCAACGCCGGTTGCTGGACGACTGGGCGCCGAGTCATTTGACCGTGCCCAGTGGCTCGCGTTTGCCCTTGGACTACAGCGGCCCGTGCCCGATTCTGGCGGTGCGTCTTCAGGAAATGTTCGGCGCTCGGGAGACCCCGGCGATTTGCGGTGGCACGGTCCCGGTGCTGCTGCATTTGCTGTCACCGGCTCATCGGCCCGTCCAGGTGACGCGCGACTTGGCCGGGTTTTGGGCGGGCGGGTATCACCAGGTCAAGGCCGACCTGAAGGGACGGTATCCCAAGCACGCTTGGCCCGAAGACCCGCTGACGGCGGCCCCCACCAACCGAACCAAGCGGGCGATGATGGCGGCCTCATAGCGAGGGCTTGTTTCCGATGACCTCGCTCTGATCGTTCAGCAGTTCTCATTTTGGCTTTTTGCTGGGATGTGGGTGTTTTTTTGGGGCCGGGAGGGGTCTGGGCACATGAAGAGGACCGGCGCGGTCAGGGGGGGAGAGGTGGCGGCTTTGCGAAAGCGAGGGTCTGGACGAGGTCGT